>PUNC01000090.1 GCA_003551625.1 PVC group bacterium
CCTAAAGTATCAGCCCGGCGATGATAAAGTAAATCAGAAGGCCGGAGGCGTCGACGATGGTGGTAATGGCGGGACTGGAGGCCACCGCCGGGTCGAGCTTGAGCTTGGTGAAGAGGATCGGGAAGAAAGCCCCCACCAGATTGGCCCAGAGGGCGATTCCGACCATCGTCAGGGCTACCACCAGGCCGATCCGGGCCGCCCGCTCCAGAGCGAGGATCCGCAGGAAGAACAGCAACCCCAACGTAGCCCCCAGCATCAGGCCGCAGGATGCTTCCTTGCGCAGGACATTCAACCACTTCCCGGCCTTGAGGTTCCCGGTGGAGAGGGCCCGGATGATCAGCGTGGCCGACTGGGACCCGGTGTTGCCCCCGGTGCCGATCAGGACCGGGATGAAGAAGGCCAGCATCACCACCTGTTCCAGGGCGTGCTCGAAGGCGGTGATCACGGTCGAGGAGAGGATGCCCGCCGCCGCCAGCATCACCAGCCAGACGATCCTTTTGCGGTAGAGGAGCCAGAGCGGCGAACGGCTGTAGAGTTCCTCCAGGGGCAGGATCCCCGACTTCCTCTGGAAGATGGCGGTGGCCCTTTTCTCGGCGATATCCAGGGCGTCCTTGAAGGTGACCATTCCGATCAGGGCCCCGGCGGAGTCGACCACCGGGAGGGCCCCGTGGTCGGTGGTCTTCATCCGGATCAGGGCCTCCTGCTGGTCGGCCCGGGCCTCGATAAAGGCGAACTGGTGGTCCATCAGGTCCCGGACCCGGGCGGCGGGATCGGCGAGGACGAAGTTGCGCAGGGGCAGCTCGTCAATCAGGACGCGGCGGTCGTCGGTGACGTAAACCATTCGGAAGGGTTGGCCCGGTTCCCCGAATTCGCGAATATGCCGGAGAGCCTCGTCCACGGTCCAGGAGGCCCGGACCGCCACGTAGCGGGCCGTCATCCCGGTGGCCACCGAGCGGGCGGGGTAGCCGAGCCGCTTCATCACCTCGGCGCGGCGGCGACGGTCGAGGCGGTAAACCAACTTTCGGACCGCCAGGCAGGGGAGTTCCTCGAAGAGTTCGTCGCGGAGAGAGGCGGGAATTAAACGGAGCAGCCGCCGGGACCGGGTATCCTGCATCCATTCCACCAGCATCCCCTGCTCCTCTACGGAGAGGGCGGCGAAGACCTCATCCGCCCGGGCCATCGGGAGGAGGCGGAAGAACAGGACCGCGCTATCCGCCGGAGAAATCCGGAGCAGCCCGGCCGCGGCTTCCGCCTTGACGGCGGCGAGGTTCTTCTTCAGCTTCTTCCACTTGCCGGTCGCGACCAGTTTTCCCAGCCGGGCGGAAAGCTCGGACGCGCTCTCAATGAGTTCGTTCTTCATAGCTTGAAATACCAGCGGGCGATCAGGAAGAAGATCATCAGACCGGAGGCATCGACGATGGTGGTTATGACGGGACTGCCCGCCGCCGCCGGGTCGAGCTTGAGCTTGATCAGGATAAAGGGGAGAAACCCTCCGACCAGGTTGGCCAGAAGCACAATGCAGGTCATCGCCATAAAGACCACCAGGCCGACCTCCGGCCCCCCCCGCCAGAAGACCCCCATCAGGAAGAAGACCGCCCCCAGGCTTAAGCCCAGGGCCAGCCCCATAACCAGCTCACGCCGGATCACCTTCAGCCACTGATTGAGATTGAGGTCGCCCACGGCCAGGGCCCGAATGACCAGGGTGGCCGACTGGGCCCCGGTGTTCCCGCCGCTGTCGATCAGGACCGGAATGAAAGCGGCCAGGACCACCATCGCCGCGATCGTCTCCTCGAAGACGGCGATCACCCCGGCGGAGAGGAAGCCGGCCACCCCGAGGAGGGAGAGCCAGACGATCCTTTTGCGGTAGAGCGTCCAGACCGAAGATTCATTGTAGCCTTTTTCCAAAGGGGTGATGGCGGCCTTCTTGTGGAAGTCCTCGGTGGTCTCTTCCTCGGCGATCCGGAAGGCGTCGCCGGCGGTGACGATCCCGACCAGGACTCCGGAAGCGTCAACCACCGGAAGAGCGGAGAGGCCGTGCTTCTTCATCTTCCGGACCGCTTTCTCCTGGTCCTCCATCACGCCGATCGAGACGATCTCTTGGTCCATCAGGTCCTCGATCTTCCGGCTGGGATCGGCGAGGACGATCTCGGAGAGCGGAAGCGCGTCGAGAAGCCGGCGCTCCTCGTCAAGAACGTAAATGACGTCCAGGGTGTCGGAAAGGACGCCGAATTCCCGGATATGCTCCAGGGCCCGGGCCACGGTCCAGGAGGCCCGGACCGCGGCGTATTCCGGCTCCATCCGGCTGCCGGCGCTATCGGGCGGGTAGTCGAACAGGCGCGTCGCTTCGGGCCGCTCTCTTGGATCGGTGACTGGATTATCCACGACGCTGCCTCCCTCGCTGAATGAACACCCGTCCTGATTTTTTCGGGAAAAAGCGTTTTACGGGTCGGGAACCCGCCGCCGCCATACAAATACACCTTCCCCGTCCCCGGGGCAAGCGCATATCAACGGCCGCGAGAATTCGACGAAAAGTTTGAGTTTGATTTCCCCGCGCCCCTGATAAATAATCCGGGCCGTGAAACCGGTTCTTCAACAGGCCAAGGAGAAGGAAGAATGATCGGGCGCGGGGCGGCTGACGACCAAGCGCGGCCCGATCTCCCGTCAATCCGCTCCCGGAAGGCGGCGGGCGTTTTTTCCATCGTCAAGCGGCGGCGGGCGGGGGCGGACCGGACCAAGACCGTGGGGATGGGGCTGGTCGGGTGCGGCGGGATGGGCCGGGTAATCCCGCAGATGGTGCAGCGATATGACAGACGGATCGTAACCCGGGCGGTCTTCGACCCCGACCAGAGATCGCTGGCCGCCGCGCTCAAAGAGGTGAATCCCCAAGCGCGCGTTTACGATGACTACCGCGGTGTGGTCCAAGACCCGGACGTTGATTGGGTGATGATCGCGTCCTGGAACGCCGACCACTGCGCGCAGACGGTGGCGGCCTTCGAGGCCGGCAAGGACGTCTTCTGCCAGAAGCCCCTGGCCACCACCCTGGAAGACTGCCTGAAGATGAAGACGGCCTGGGAGAAGAGCGGCCGCAAGTTCGTGATCGGTTTCACTTTGCGCTTCTCCCCGCACTACCGCAAGATCCGCCGCCTGATCGACAGGGGAGTGATCGGCGATATCATCAGCCTGGAATTCAACGAAACCCTCGACTTCAACCACGGCGGTTTCATAATGGGCGACTGGCGCCGGCTGACCAGATACGCCGGCACCCATCTCCTCGAAAAGTGCTGCCACGATATCGATCTTCTCAACTGGCTGATCGGCAGCCCGGCCCGCCGGGTGGCGTCTTTTGGCGGGCTTGATTTCTTCGTTCCGGAAAACGAAAAGCAGATCGCCCGAATCGGCACGGACAAGAAGGGACGCCCGGCTTACCGCACCTGGGGCGGACTGATCGATAAGAACCCTTTCACCTCCGACAAGGATATCGTGGACAACCAGGTGGTGATCATCGAGTATGAAAACAATGTCCGGGCCACCTTTCATACCAACTGCAACGCCGCCGTTCCCGAGCGGAGAATGTATATCCTGGGCAGCGAAGGCGCCATCCGGTCCAATCTGCTCACCGGAAGCATCGAATACCGGCGGATCGGTTTCCGCCAACGCGTCCGGAGGCTGCGGGCGCGGGCGCGCGGCGGGCACGGCGGTGGAAACGCCGTCCTCGGGAAGGAACTGGGCCAATATATGCTTGGCGACGAAGAGCCCACCCCGGGCCTGATCGACGCCCTGAAGGCTTCGGTGGTATGTTTCGCGATCGACCGGGCGATGGACTCCGGCGAGGTGGTCGAGGTCGGACCCATCTGGCGGCAGGCGGGCCTGTGAAGCAACCGGCAACTCTTTCAAGCAGCAGGCTAATTAGTTAATAAGTTAACTACGTCCCCTAAAATGGAAGTGCTATTTGTGACCCAGTCCGACCGCTGGAACGGGGAGACCGAGTTCGCGGCCGCGGTCCTGGCGGCGGAAGCGGCGATGGGCTGGAAGTTGACGGTGGCCGCCCCGCCGATGTGCAGGCTGGCCGCGGCAGCGGCGGCGCGGCGGGCCCGCGTCCTCCACCTGCCCGGCAGAAACAATCTCTTCTCTCCCCCCGCCTTCTTCGTCAATCGGCGCTGGCTGACCCGCCTGACGGGCGCGAGCCGGTTCGACCTGGTCCACCCGGTCCGCGCCGGCGCCCACGCCCTGGCCGCCGCGAGTTTGAGGAACCGGCCGCCGATCATCCATCTGCGCGGCGGCGCCAGGCCTCCCCGGGGCAGCCTCGCCAACCGCCTCCTCTACCGGAAATACACCGAAGGCGTGATAGTTTCTTCCTCCCGAATCAATGATTGGCTGGTCGATCGGCTCCGGCTCGCCCCGGAACGCGTGCGGCGGATACTCCCGCCGGTTGACACCTCCCGGTTCCGTCCCGGGCCGGCCGAGCCGGAATTGAGGCGGGAGATGGGGATTCCTCCCGACGCGCCGGTGATACTGAAGGTCGCCCGGCTGGCGCCGGTTAAGGGACACCCGGTCCTGATCGAGGCGATGGCCCGGGTCAATGCCGCTTTCCCGGACGCGTTCCTGGTCCTGGTGGGAGGTTACTCTTGGGACGACCGGCCGGAGGAGATAACGCGCCGGGCCCGGGAGCTGGGCATCGGCGCCCGGGTCGTCCGGGCCGGGCGGCGGCTGGACGTCGAGCGATTCATCCGCCTGGCCGACGTCTGCGTCTCCTCTTCGCTGGGAAGCGAAGAGAACTCGCGGGCGGTAAGCGAATACCTGGCCGGCGGAAAACCGGTCGTGGCCACCCGGGTCGGAGTCATACCGGAGCTGGTCGACAACGAACGGAGCGGCCTGCTGGTCGAGCCCGGCCGGTCCGAAGCCCTCTCCGAAGCCCTGATCCGGCTCCTGAACAACCGCGAACTCGCCCGGCGCTTCGGAGAGAATGGCAGGAGGGAAGCGGAAAATCTTCTCTCGTTCGAATCGTTCCGCGAACGGCTGGAAGACTTCCTCGGAAGGCTGACCGCGGTATCGGAAAACAAGCGGGCGGCCCGGAAAGAGCCGCCCGCTTGAACTTTGTTTTACGCAGGTTTACCTTCGAAAGCGAATCACATTTCCCTCCACCCGCGTCGCCATCCGGGTGACGATTATCCACCACTGCCACATCCCGTCCACGGTGACGTCAACCATCGCGTCCCCGCCCCGTTGCCTGACGGCCTTGTCGATAGCGTCCCGGGTCCAGTTTCCGGTGGTGATGGGAATCCAGCCGAACAGGTAATACCGGCTGCTGGTCTGGGTGACTCTTCCCAGGTTGTCGTAGGCACGACCGTCAATCGGTGTCGTGGAAGAAGCGACGCCGCCGGGCCAGCTGGCGCAACCGGACATCACGACGATTAAGATCGCGGCCAGGGCCGCCTTTCCCGCCGCCAGCGCAATTCTCATTGCCTTTCCCTCCGGTTTTTCGTCCTTCCCGGGGAGCACAGGGCCTTGATCCGCCCAACTCTTGCCGGGGAACAACGTTCGACCCCGATTAAATCACAACCGGGGTTGAGCGGCAATTCATAATTCCAGGACCGTGTATTCGCCGAATCCCGGGGGCATCCAGCGCATCCGGGAAGGCGTGACCTCGACGTGGACGAACTTGGGGTCGGCGCCGCCGTGAAAATGGTTTCGGACTCCGGGGTTCATCTCCAAAAGCTTCTCCTTCTTCTCCGGCCCGCCGGAAAGGTCCACCGTTCCCTCAACCCGCAGATGCACCTTTCCCGGCCCCGTGAAACAGATCTCGACGCGGGGGTTCCGCTCGAATTCCCCGACCTTGCCGCTGGAGCGGTAGGTCGAACTCCAGAGCTTGAAGTCTTCGGTCACCCGGAAGGTCATCGGCCGGCAGCGGGGGACGCCGCCGTCGCAGGTCGCCGTCATTCCGATTCCGGTGGACTCGATTATCGTCTTTGCTTCATCTTTCAATGACATTGCTTTCTCCTTTTTTGGTTCTCGCAATAATCTTATAAAACCTCCGACTGGCCGGCCCCCATATGCGTCATTGCGAGGAGCCAAAGGCGACGAAGCAATCTCGCCTAATCATAGCTCACTCGAAAACCCGCCCCCCCCTCACCCTCCCTCGACAAGCTCGGGACAAGTTGCCCTCTCCACCCGTCGGGGGGAGAGGGTTTTTTCGTTGAAATGCCGTCCGGGCAGATCCTTTCCGAGTAAGGTTTGTTAGTTGGAATTCCGTCTGGACAGACCCTTTTCAAGCAAGGAATATTGGTTAACCATACCTCATAATGCCATTACAATCAGAAAAAACCCTGGAGGTGGATATTATGCAACTTTCGGTCAAAGTCGCGGAGATAAGGGGCGACTGCCCGGTCTACAGAACGGGAGACGGTTTCCGGCTCGAGGACGGCTATCGCCTGGTCTCGGAGATTCCGCTCTGTATGCATTCGCTGGCCGCGCTTATACCTTATTACAACGCCTTGAGAGTTTCGCCGCCGCGACGGTGGGGGATCGCGGGAAAAAGCGACCGGTCGAAGGCTTATCTCCAATGCCCGGACCCGGCCGCTCACACCGGCGGCGGGACGGTGATATTCGAGGTCAGCCGGCGGGATTAAGCTTTAACCCGAATTTTATAATCCGGGTTAAGGCGGACTAACGGTAATCGACCGGGCCGCCTTCCTTGCCGCTGCCTTCCCCCTCGGCCAGCCCGGCCCACAGGGGAGTGCCGTCATCCCGCCGGAAGAGGTATTCCCGCCCGCCGACCCCCAGCCGGATCACGGCAACGGCGCGGCCGTAAACAAAACCGTCGACCGCCGCTTCCTGGCCGGCCCGGAGCCGCAGCCCGATACGCCGGCGGTATTCGTGGTTGCCGAGGAGAAGCTCGTATTCGCCCTCTTCGGTCATTACGAACCATTCGCCCGCTTCCAGCCTTAAAAACCCGGTAATCGTCGCGGTTTCGCCCCTTTTGACGACCTCCCGTCCGGGGGACCGCGATTCGCGGGCCGACGGCCCGGTGCCCGATCTCAGGATAAGAGTTATCAAAAGGCCGGCCGCGAAAACTGCCGCCAGTATTCCAAAGACCCAGCCGCCGAAGCTTTTCATCGGCAACTCCTCCCTGGATAACGGTTTTGACCGATCCTTCTTCTCATCAGCCCCCGTAAACGCCGCCCTTAGAATGCAAAGGCAAGACCGCCGCCGGCAAGAAATCCGTCGCGGTCGCCGCCGGCCTCAGCCCGCAGATCGCCGTCGAGAAGCGTGAAGAAGGCCGCCCGGCTGAAGAGGGAGAAGCCTTCTCCCACCGGCACGGAAGCCTTGATCTCAAGCTCCAGATCCACCAGCGCGTTCTTGGCGGTCTCGAAGAGATGCTGGTTGAAGTTCTTCGAACCCCAGCCGATCGACGCCGTCGACGTCAACCGGAAGATGCCGACCTTTCGGCAGCAGGACAGACACCCGCGAAGATACCATCCCTTTATCAGGTCAAAATCGTAGTTGGCCTTCAGGGAAAGAGTGACGGGCTC
>PUNC01000151.1 GCA_003551625.1 PVC group bacterium
CCCAGCGATACCGCTTTCGGAATTAGAAAAGCGGGGTGGCGGGAGTGGAAGTAAAAACGAACGGTATGCTCTCCTTCGTCAAGCTCGACCGCCTGCAGCATATGGTAAGCCCGGCGGAGCGGGCGGCTCTCGCCGTTGACCGCGACCCGCCAGGGCCAGAACCAGAACTCGGAGAAGACCAGGACGGCGGGACGCGGAAGATCGACCCGGGCCGTGATCTCGTCGGGTTTCCGATCCAGCACCTCGAGCGCGGCCTCCCCGGGCGGCGCTTCTTCCGGCGGCCCGAGGACGATGGAAGGATCGACGGCGTCAAGGTAAGCCGTGGTAAGCACGTCGGCCCGGCGGGAACGCAGGTCATCGAGAAACTCCGTTTCGTCTTCTACCGCTTCGCGGCGGTAGCGGATGAACAGTTCCTTCTCGGCCCGGGGATTGACGCGGACGTGTTCGTCCACCCGGACCAGCGATTCCAGTCCTTCCCGGCTGACATAGTCCTCACCCCACAGCTCGATATATCCTTCCAGGTCCACGAAATACTTCACGTTGAGCAGGTTCCACATCGGATGGGACCAATCTTCAAAGATCACGTCCCGGACCGCGCGAACCCGCTCGAACTCCTCTTCGATGTAAAAATAAGCGAAGATCGGGCGGATGCCGTCGGTGAACGCGTTCAGGTAAAGGTTGTGGGAAAAGAGTTCGGGGTATTCCCGGGCCGCGACCAGAGCCCGGTAATCGCCCCGGTCGGGATCGGCCAGTATCGCCTTCACGCGGGGATGATGCCGGTAGATTTCGTCGAAAGTGTAGTAAGCGGTGGGATCGGTGACCGTGGTCGCTTCGGGCGGCCGGGATACGGTGGTTCTTTCCAGGATAAAGCACCCGGCGACCAGCGCGACGGAGGCGGCGGGAAGAAGGCGGAACGAAACCCCGGCCAGAAGAAGACAGGAGAGAAAAGAAAAGACTATGAACGGAACGGGGATCTCGCCGGCACCGGAGAGCCTCAACCCGAGCATAATCGCCGGAATGACGAACAATCCCAGCGCCGGGCCGCGGGAGATCCCGGTTTTCAACAACCCCTGAAAACCAAGCGCGGCCAGGAAAGCGTAACAGAAATATAGCAGCATCGCCATCCGGTTGGGATGGCGAAGGGCGGTCAGCTGCATCAGCCAGCCCTGAACCGGGGCCGTGGGGAGATGATTTCCCATCATCCACAGGAGGCTGAAGACCAGGGCGGCCAGAAAGATATTGCGCCAGCGGTGACGGCCTATGAAGAACAGGCCCAGGATGACCAGCGGCATCATCGACATCGAGAACTCCGCCGTATTCTCCCAGTGGTAATCCCGCCGGGGGGTGAAGCCGGTCCAGAAATGGGTCAAGAACAGACTGCCGGGAGACAGGGAATACTCCATAATCTGCTCGACCGGCTCGTGCCCTCTTCCCTGTTCCGGAAGCGAATAGACGGTCGGAAGCCCCTGGACCGCGAAGACCCCCGCCGCCAACAGGAAGACCACCGCCAGCGCCGTCAGGTTTCTTCCGGAAAAAGGCCGGAAAAAGACCGCGGCGAAAAAAAGGAAGAGGCAGAAAAAAACGGTCGGCTTCACGTCCCCGTTTCCGACCAGGGCTAACCCCACCAGAAGTCCCGAAATCACCGTGAAATATCTCCGGCGGGGAGAGAACGCGGGACTCTCCAGAAGACGGAAAAAAGCGCCGATAAAAAGCGGAGCCAGTAAAACCGCGCTGATTCTTTCGAAACCGTGCCGGATCCCGAAAGCGAAAGTCTGATGGTTGTAGGCGTAGATCAGCCCCCCCGCCACCGCCGGCCACAGACTGAACCGGGCCACCCGGCGCAGAAAGTAGAACATCGTGCCGGCGCAGCCGACCTGGATCAGGGCGAGAACGGTAAGATACAGCGGCATCATTCCGCGAATATCCGAGAACAGTCCCAGCCGGAAAGCCGAGAGGAAGAAAATCGTCACCGGCGAGCTGATCGGCACCTGGGGAACGCGAGGAGTGTATTGAAGATAAATCGGATCCCAGTAAAGGGTCGAACCGTGACGCAGGGAGTTGAAATAAGACTGGAAGAAGGCGAGGGTATCCTTGGTCTCGTAGCCGAGCATCCCCCGGTAGCCGGCCGAGAAGTAGGAGCTGTAATAAAACGAGACAAACGCGAGGACGAAGACGATTAAAGCGATCGCCCATCCCGACCGGCGGATTTTGTCCGAATTTTTATTCATAGCAGCCAAATAATCCCCCCGCCCCGCCCCCTTTTATTCCTCACACAAAGGCACGAAGGCACAAAGAATAACGACAATTACTCCAAACGACCATTTACAATACGGTAAATACCATCCTTCATTAACTCTTCGCCGAAGTTTAGAAGAAACCCCAACTTCATTCCGGTCAGTTTCAAATGGGTTAAGACCTGCTTTTTATGGGACCTACTTGCCTTTTCAATAGATTTCAATTCGATTATGACTTTCCTCTCGACAACAATGTCGGCACGAAAACCTTCATCAAATTTTAAGCCCTGATATTCGATGGGAATAGGAACCTGCCGTTCAGCTTCAAGGCCGGATTTTCTAAGAAGCTCAGCAAGTATTACCTCATATACTGTTTCCAGAAGGCCAGGGCCAATATCCATATGAAGACGAACCGCGGTATCGACAATAATTTTACCAATTTCATTTTCAGTCATTTTTTCTTAGCGCCTTCGTGCCTTTGTGTGAGACTTTAACCCGGTAAGCGATTATTTTGTTTTCCATCCCGTCTTGCTATCGATCTTTTTGGGCTGGTAACGCCGGGCGGCGCGGCCGGCGGCTCCCGGCAGGAAGCGGCGGAAGAGATTTCCCAGGATCGTCTGGTAGGCCTCGCAGGGCGTCCAGCAGTGGGGACAGATCCCGTTGACTATCTCCCCCTGGAGAGCGGCGGCGGCGGTGGCGGGCCAGATCCGTCCGAGATCGAACCCAACCCCCCGCAAATCGCCCAATACGCGATCATAAGCGGTGCAGGGATAAACCTTCCCGTCGGGCTCGATGAAACAGGAAGCCGACAGAGCCTGGCAGGGCAAAGGGCAGAAACCGGTCCGAATATACTTTCGCGCCTTCCTCAAATAGGTTTTCTCCAAGAAACTTCGAGGACCGGGGAGAATGCCGTAGGCGGCGGCCAGCCGGCCGAGAAGCGGAAGGGCGTCCGCGCCCGGGTCGGGATCGAGGGTGAGGTTGTCGTAGAAAAAAGAACGGTGGGCGAGATTGAAATGCAGGTCGGCGGGAGAGAAACCCGCCACGCGGCGGCGGACGGCGCTGATCGTTTCGTCCCGGGAGTGAAGGTTCTCCCGCGTGAGGGTCATCCCCAGGAAAACCTCCACGCCCCGCTCGGCGCGGAGAGCGGAGTAGGTCTCCACCGCCCTCTCCCAGCTTCCTTTCATTCCCTTGAGACGGTCGTGAAGTTCCGGAGGGCCGTCCAGGCTGACGGTAACCACGAACCTTAAGCCCGCTTTTCTCCTTACCGCCCGGACGGCCCGAATAATCTCTTCGGTCAGCCAGCCATTGGTGGGGAAATGAAGCAGGATCAGGCGGCGGGAATATCCCGCCGCCGCCGCCAAGACCTCGGGAAGATCTTCCCTCAGAGCAATCTCGCCGCCGGTCAGATCCACCCAGGAAAAGTAATTCTGCCGCCGGAAAAATGTTTCAATCTCTTCCAAAGTCATCTCCCCGGCCGGAGGGCGCCGCCAGGTCAGGCAGGACCGGCAACGGAAATTGCAGCGATAGGTCAGCGCCAGGGTGACCTTATACGGCCGGGCGAGCCGGCGAAGGTTGGACCGCAGAACCGCGAGCGAAGTCTGAAGGTAAGCGTTCGGCATCGGTAAATCTCAAGCGCGGGCGGCAAAGGTCGCGCCGCGACGGCTCCCGTATTCCCGCAAGTATTCCTCCTTCTCGATGAAAGAGGCCAGCACCCGCGCCGGGGTTATCTGTTTGAGACAGCGGGCGTCGAACTCGCAGCGGCCCATCTTAAAGTTGTGCACGCTCAGACAGGGGCTGCACGCCAGTTTATCGTAGAAGATCGTGTGCGGCGGAAAATCGTATCCGTAAAGCAGCGGGGTGTCGGTCCCGAAAAAAGAGAAGGTGGGGACCCCCATCGAAACCGCGAGATGAAGAGGACCGGAGTCGTTGGTAAACAGGCAGAACGCTCCCTGAAAGAGGGCCGCCAAACCCACAAGGTCGACTTCCCGGCGAAGCCGGACGACTGCCGGCCCGCTCATTTCGGCCAGCCGATCGGTATAGGCGGACCGACCCGGAGAATCGATGGCGATCACCTGGTAACCCCGATCGCGCAGAGCCCGGGCGAGATCGCGGAAATACTCGAGGGGCCAGCGCCGGTCGATCTGGGGGGAGACCTCGCTGGCGTGGGGATTGAACAGGATATAGGGCCTGTTAGAATCGACCCCGGATTCAATCAGGAGCCGTCCGATTTCCTCCAGCGCCCCCCGGGGAAGCTCCGGGGAGGCAAGCCGGGGGGGGACCGGCGAAGCTCCCACCCTGAGCGCCAGTTCCAGGAAATTCTCGGTCATATGCCGGTAAGCGTTGAAATAGACGCGGATCTCCCGCAGACGGCCGCGATAGATGTTGCCGGAGTGGAAGCCCGCTATTATCCGCGGACGGACCAGCCGGCTCAGAATCGCCGTGTATTTGGAGTAAAACTCGGCGTCGATGACCAGATCGTATTTTTCCCGTCGAAGCTTTCGAGTCACGCGCAGGGTAGAGAGGAAAAACCGGCGGAAAGACCCCAGGTCGACCGTGTAAACGTCGTCGGCGAAACGGTAGAGTTCGTTGAGCGCCGAATGCCCCTTGCCGGTCAGAAAGTCTATCCGGGCGCCGGGATACCGATTCCGGAGCGCGCGGAACATCGGCGTCATCACGATCGTGCTGCCCATTCCCAGGATCTTGATCACCAGGATCCGCTTCAGGTCCGGGGGCAATGTTCCGGAACTCCGGGGGGCGATCAACGACAGGATGAAACAGAGCGGTCCGCCGACGTAAAGATCGATCAATTTCGTGATATGGGTCTTCATCGGCGATGGCCGGCCTCCTTGCCCGCCTTCAGCCTTATCCGGCGGCGCGGGGGAAGGCGGTAACGCGGACCGGCGGGAAGGGTTATTCCCAATATCCCCAGAATTGACTTGAATAACCAGCGCATTTCGCCGGGACGCAGGGAATTCTTGAGCAACCCCAGGATCTTCCGCGGCCGGAGATAGAAGCGACGGTAGGCCTGGCGATAAGATTCGGACACCTCATCGAGATTCATACCCGGCAACCGGTATCGAATACCGGAACCGAAGAATCCGGCCACGGCGGGATCGTCGAGACGAAAGTAAAATTCTCCTTTTTCTTCAATCTCGCCCCAGACCTCCGTTCCCGGCAAGGGCAGGAGAAAATTAAAAGCCGCCACGTCGGGATCCATCTTAATGGCGAAATCAATGGTCCGGCGCATCGTTTCGGCCGAGTCGTAAGGTAAGCCCAGAATAAAACCGGCATAAACGAGAATCCCGCGACGGCGGGCCCAGCGCGTGGTCTGGATAACCTTCTCTAAATCTATTCTCTTCTTGATCCTTAATTGCCCTTCGGGATACCCGCTTTCCACGCCCAATGAAATCTTGAAGACCCCGGCCGCCTTCATCAAATCCATCAGTTCCTCGTCGCAATGATCGGCCCGGATGCCGTTCTGGAGGTTGATCGCCAGACCGAAGGGAGCCAGGTCTCGAAACAACCGTTTGGCCCATTGGAGATCGAGGGTCAGGTTATCGTCGAGGATATCCAGTTGCCGGATGCCGTATTCGCCGACCAGCAGACCGACCTCCTTGAGCACCCTTTCCACCGAGTAACGACGGTAACAGCTTCCGAAGACGCTCTTATTGCAGTAGGTGCACTGGTAGGGACAGCCCCGGCTGCAGATGATCGCGCCGAAGGGGCGGCGGCGGGTTCGGGACTTGTAATAGGAAAACGGCGGCAGGAGATCCCAGGCGGGCAGGGGCAGCGAATCGAGGTTTTCGATCAGGGGCCGGGCGGGCTCATAGTTCAATTCCCCTCCCTTCCGATCCCGCCAGGCGCATCCTTTCACGCCCCGGAACGGCTCTTCCCGGCCGGAGGAGATATTGGCCAGGATTTCGACCAGCGTCTCCTCGCCTTCCCCCGCCGCCACCGCGTCAACCGCGGCGGATTCCAGGCAGTATTCGGGGATCGCCGACGGCAAGGGGCCGCCCAGGATTATCCGCCCCGAAAAACGGGAACGGCGGAGCTTTTCGGCCAGGGCCGCGCCGGCGGGATGGGTCACGACGTTGGTGGATATTCCCACCAGGGCGGGATTCTCCGACAAGATATGATCGCGCAGGTCGTCGGTGCCGATCTTCAAAGCGTTGGCGTCGATCAGGTCCACCGCGAAACCGCGGTCGCGGGCGGCGGCCGCCAGGTAAACCAAACCCATCGGCGGTTCGATCGTGCCCTCGTTGATGCCTTTCGCCAGATCCGGATACGGGTTGACCAGAATTAGATCCATCTTTCTCGAACCAAGAACGCAAGTTTCAGAAGAGTTCGCCCGGAAAAAGGCAATTACTCCACCAGGTAGATAAAAGCGCCGTTAATCGGATAATAGATCGATTGGTGGGCGATGATATCGGGGCTGGGTTCCAGCGGTCCGACATCTTCCTTCAGGGGAGTTATCCTCCTCCCCTCGTAATCGTCAAGGGGAATGGCTCCGCCCCAGGCCATCCCCCGGAACGGCGGGTCGATCGCGTGACGGTAAGACACCAGAAGATGCTTTCCGGCGGGGGGAAGATTTCTCCCCGGCCAGTATTGCTCGAGGCGAAGGCCGCGCCTTTCCAGGTATTCGCCTCCGGGACCGCTCATCAGCGCCAGGATAACCGCGCTCTCGAGAAAACCCGCGATGGTATCCGCGCCGTGCGACCGCGCCAACTCCGCCACCTCCTCCAGATCGAGCCGGGAGCGCGTCTGGTCGTAGAGCCGGGCCCCGGAAATCGAGAAGATAACGAGGAGATAAGCCGCCAAGACCCCCGCCGCGATTCCGGCCGGGCGCTTGGTCTTGAAACGGCCGGCAGAAAAAGTCGCGACGCCCTCGATTCCGAAGGCCGCGAAGACGTATAGCAGGGGAGCTATGGTAAAAGTGTGACGAACTCCCCCCAGAGGCATAATTTCAAACCAGGCGGCAAGAAAAAAAATGATCAGGGCGATGGCGGCCGGAAGCAGATGCCGGCGATGCTTCGACACGAAGTATCCGCAGCCGAGAATAAATACGGCGACAAAGGGCCAGGAAGCCGGGTTGGGAGCCGACGGCCGGTAAAGCCCCGGGGTAAACGCGTAGTTGAAATGATAGGTCAGGGAATCGTAGCTCAGACCCAGGAGATTGGCCAGGCTTCTCGCCGGGTAGATGAAATGATGGTCCCCGACCCGGTATCTCAGGAAAGCCAGTATTCCCAGCGGGAGCAGATGCAAAACGGCCTCGCCGAAGACCCGCCGACTATCGCCGAGGGAAAAGTGTCCGCGGACGGCGGCGGCCGCCAGGTAATACCCCAGCAGAATGACGCAGATCAACAGACTCATATAATTCAGGAAAAAGACCAGGAACGAGACCCAGGCCAGCCGGCGGACGTTCTTCATAACGTCTTCGACCGAGGAATCGCGGGGCCGGCGCTGGAGAATACCGACGAAGACCCAAACCTGGATCGCGGTGGAGAGGAAGTAATACATCACCGGCTGGGGCGAGCTGCCGTAGATTATCGCGGCCGTCGAAAAGGAAAACATCAAGAGCGGGAGGGTCCGGGCGAAGGGATTGGAGACCGTCTTCGAAAGAATGGCGCGCAAAAGGGCCAGGGAAAGCAGGGAAACGACCAGCGCCGGCAGGCGCAGGAGGAGAAGCTGGTGCCCGAAGAAATAGGTTGCCAGGTGAAGAATGAAGACCGGAAACCAGGGCGCCGTGGTGGCGTTGGTCGTGATATACAGCGAGGTTTCTACGGTTTCGAGCCAGGTGCCGCTCCCGACGACCCGGAAACCCTCCCCTTCCTCCGAAGGAACGAACCGGGAAGCGTGCCAGCGGCGACCCTCGAAAGTATTGCCCATAAAGTCAACTTCGTCCAGCCACAGAAAGGAGTTGAAATTGACCAGGCGCAGCGCCGCGAAAAGCAGGAAGATGCCGGCGCCGGTTATGAAACCGCGTCTTTTCATCAGATTGGGCCGTTTCCGGCCGAGGTCGGCCGTTCAACCGAAACTTTATTATTCATCCAAGTCTTTTCCGGGAATGAAATTCAATAACATACCCGTATGCCTCACCGCGAAAATACCGCCTCCCCGGCAACGCGGATAAGTTCCCCGGGATTGAACAGAATGTTGGTAATCAGATAACACTCGTTGGTGCAACGATCGCAGTCTTTCAGGCCGGCCGCGATCGCCCGACGGCATTTTCGCGCCTCCGGACCGTTGATGATCGCCTTGAGATTATAACCGGCTTCACGAACATTTCCCAGTTTCCAGGAGATCATCTCGCAAGGATGGATGTCCCCCGTTTCGGTCATTACCAGGTTCAAACGCCCGGCATAACACGCCAATTGCTTTCGCCCCTTTTTCAAAACCCGGTAAACCATCTCCCGCTGACGGCTATCCTGAACGACCTTGAACCTGGCCCCGTCGAAAAGCTTCCCGCCCTGAAAGCGCTCTTTTCGAATTTGGGTCGCGAAACGGCGGTATTGCTCCACATCGATATTCTTCCACCGCGCGTCCACTCCCGCCCCGCGGACCAGTGAAAAATTATGGTAATCCACCCACCCCAGTTCGGCGACCCGGCGGCGCAGATCCTCCAACCGAAACTGATTTTGAGGCAGAATCACGGTATTCACGCCGATAACAAGATTAGCGCGGCGGCGTTTGACATCGGCGAGCGCGAGTCCGGTTCGAAGAAAATGTTCGAAGTTCCCGGGCACGCCCCGCAGACGATCGTGTTCCTCTCCCCATCCATCCAGAGATAGTTTCGCCACCACCGTGGAAAGAGGAGACGCGGACGATATTCTCTCCAGGCTCGCGGCAATAGCCTCCGGCCGAAGGCAGTTGGTGGGAATCACGAGAAACACCGGACGGGTATGCCGATAGAATGAAGCGCAGATCTCCTCGATCTCGGGGTGAAGCAACGGTTCGCCGCCGGACAACAACAGCCAGAGCAGGGGTGACGAAAAGGATCGAGCCACTTTTTCGACTTCGGCCGCGGCCAGAATTTTCTCCCCGCTCACGCGGCTTCCGCGATAAAAACAGTATCCGCAATGAGAGTCGCAAGCGTCGGTGACAAAATACGTCAGATGCACCGGCATTCTTCCCTTGAAAAATATTCGGGGCAGAAATCGGTATAAACGGTTCATTGCCCCTCCTTCTTCCCCCGCCGCCGGGAGAGATCGAGCAGTGCCGCCGCTCCACCCAGTCCGCTGAAAAAAGTGTAGGGAAAGCAATAGTATAGATACGACCAGACCGTAAAGAAGAAGCCCCGCCGCCGGAAGACAAACTTCAGCATTTCTCGATTGACTACAGCCATCGCGACCAAACCGGCCAGGATCGTCACCGAACCCCACCAATTCCAAATCAGCCCCGCCAGGCCGGCCATCACCAGAATCAATAAAGCCGCCGTGGCCTTCAATTCGAAGGAAGCTACGCCGGTATCGGCGGAAAGCCGCCCTTCCCCTTGAAGATAAACGACCCACTGCCGGCTCTTTCGAAAAGAGTTGCGCAACGAGCGCCACAGACCGAAATGGAAATAGTGTTTGACCGCCAGTTCGGGATAAATCCGCAGTTTAAAACCGGCCTCGGCCAGGCGCCGGCTCAACTCCAGGTCTTCGCAGGCGGCCAAGCGCCCGACCGACCGGGTGCGTCTGAAACCGCCGATCCGGCGAAACAATTCTCGATCGATCACCAGGTAATGAGCGGCCAGGTAATCAGGGCGGACCTTTCTGGTTTCATAGTAATGGGCCATAAGCGCGTGAAAATCCGCAACTAAGGTTCCGTCCACCGATTCCGTCTGATAGGTTCCGCCGAGCAAAAGCAATTTTTCGTCAAGAAGACGCCGGGCGGTATTTGCCGGCAGATCGGGCGGAAAAACACAATCGGCGTCGGTAAAAACAAGGAAACTGCCCCGCGCCGAGGCCGCTCCGGCATTGCGGGCAAGAGAAGGCCCGGCCTTCCTCTCTTGCCGGATTATTTTCGCGGGAAATCGGGAAGCGACCTGAAGGGAGTCGTCCGTGGAACAATCGTCGACGATTATAACTTCAAAATCGACGAAAGGTTTTGCGGAGAAGATGGAATCCAGACAGGTCCCGAGCGTCTTCTCCTCGTTGAAAACCGGAATAACGATGGAGAAAAAGGGCTTATCGCCGCTGCGGCCGGATTGTAAAGAGGACTTCACCGTTTACCGGGAATCCGGAGAGCCGGTTGAGATAACCTCTCCCTCTCGCTCATATTTCATCTCAATCTCCTCAGCCACCAATCCTTCCCGAGATGAATATCCCCGTCGGCGCGGTTGAAAATCTGGTCGAAATCATCGGCCCAGAGCAGAAAATCGGCTTCCGGCGGCACCGGTTGCGTTCCCCGGTGAAAAGAGTTGATCGGGATTATTTCTCGCGCCAGGCGCCGGCCGAATAACAGGTATTCCAGCGAATTGGGATTGACGGCGGCGGCCACGCTGGAATCGGGCGGAACCAGCCTTTCGTAATTCCGAATCGCCTCCTCGAATATCGGGGCGTCGCGAAGAACCTGGGTCAAGCGATCCATACTGAAAACCGATTTTGTCCGGACCGGCGGCGGCCACGCCTTTTCCTCTTCCATCGTCAATCTCCCCCGGAAAAACACATATTGATCAACTATTACCGGGGTGCGGTAACGGAAAAGAACGGCCGTCACCGCCGAGACGCAGCCCAACACGATGAAACATCCAAGATACGCCTTTAACGCCTTCGAACGCGAATAAAACCATAAACCCGCCGCCGGAAGTGCCAGGACGGTCGCCGGCAAAAGGTATCTCGCCCGGCCGCCGAAATCATAAACACCGCTGAACGCGTGAACCACGATGAAGACCAGGGCGGCCAGGGCGATCATCCCGGCGGGACGACGGCGTTTAATCCCCCCCAAAGCTAATAATAAAACCGGCCAGACCACCGCCCAGCCGAGAACTCCCCAAGAGGAGTAGTCCTCGTGACTGTGCGGCGGAGGAAAATAAAACCAGGGGATACGCAGATCACGGTCAAGTTCCAGGCCCGCAATCCCGGTCAACCGCCGGAAAGGATAACGCAACGCGTTTTGAAGATTCCAGACGGCCGGAAGAGCGGGTAACCCGTCAAGGGAAATGAAATCGAACCCGTGTCTCACCAGGTGCTGGGCGCCGGCCGAAAGGATAAAAGACAGAGGTTCGCCCTCGTAAGAATTCTTCCGGCGAAATTCCTCCGGACCCAGCGGATGGTTGAAAAGACGGTAATTATCCCGGTAAGCGGCGGGGAGCGCCAGAACCATTACCGCGATGATAACCAGCAGACCGAAACGGGATAAACCGGCAGCGTCGAAGCGGAGCTTCCGCCGGAGGAATACAAAGGCGGCGATCAACAGGAATGAGGGGATGAAAAGGGAGAAGGACGCTTTCACGCCCAATCCCAGGCCGAAAGCAATGGCCGATACGGCGAGATGGACAAACCGCGGACGGCGGCGATAGGCGAGCAGCGAATAAGAAACACAACCGGCAAAGGCGGCCAGGAGCATATCGCTCTGAGTGGTGGTCGACTGCATCAGGGAGACCGTGAGCAGCGCGAAGACACCCGCGGCCAACAGGGAGGCCGAACGCTTCAGTCCGATCTCCCGGGCAATCCCGAAAACGCAGGCCGCCGCGGTCCAGTAAGCCAGGAATTGCCAGATTTGGGTCAGGTTCTCGTTACGTCCGGAAACAATCATAGAAAAAAGCATCAGAATCGAGCAGTTCTTCTGCACGGCAATCTGCTGCACGTAATTCGCGTCGTAATACCCGAGGTTTCCGTGCTGAAGGTAATAAGCCACCCTGGCCAGGCGATAGGCCAGGTTGTCCCAGGTATGGGGGGCGGAAAAGAGGACAATCCCGGCGTTCAACAGACCGGTCAACGCCACCGTCGCCAGAATAACCTTCAGAATCCTTTTTTCCCAGCGGGGAACAGCCCTCCACCAGTCTCCTATTGATGAACTCCACCCGATTAAAGAAGGTCTTCGCAGGGGGCGACGGAGAAAGCTTACCCCGACGGCGAGCAAGAAAAGCGCCAACCCGGTCAATCCCCACCACAATTCCGAGGCAATCCTATTGAAGGCGGAAAGAATAAAACCAACCAGGACGATCTCCGCGGTCAGATAGACAAATGGGTAGATCACCCAATCCGAAGCGCGGTTCGGACGGCTCAACCAGCACCAGATCAACGCGGCGGCGGGAAAACATACCGCCGCGATTATCCCGAACAAAAAGTTAATTTGAGTGATCTGCTCCATCAAATCGATTTTAAGCCGGATAACAAAAGGAATCGGAACCCCACTCCCGATTGGGAGCTACCAGCGGTATTTAAGGGTTTTGAGAAAAGATGCCAAATCGTAAAAGATATCGCCGGTTTTTAGTCCCCGCCGAAACCTTTTCCAGATGAATGAGGGGGAGAGATAGAGCTCTTTATAGAAAAGATCGTAATATTTTCGAATTGTCTTATAATCCAGGTTCTCGTGACGGGCCACCCCTTCCCGGGAATGAAACGAATAGCGGGCCCAATCACGGGTTTCTATCAAACCTTTTCGTTCGTATTCTTCGAACATCGGAGTTCCGGGGATGGGGGTGGCGATCCCCACCTTATTCAAATCGCAACCCAATTCCCGGGCAAAATCTATCGTGCGGCGCATCGTCTCCTCGGTCTCCCCGGGAAGCCCGACCAGGAAAAAGCTCAAGGTCTCTACCCCGGCGGACCGGGCCAGGGAGACCGTATTCCGGACCTGATCCAGGGTGATCCCCTTATTCACGCGATCAAGAATCTCTTGGGAACCCGATTCTATGCCCAGGCTGACCCGGTAACATCCGGCTTGTTTCAGCTTCCGGAACAGTTCTTCGTCCAGCCGGCCGATCCGGATTCCGTTATAGACATTCCAGGGGAATTTCAGCCCGCGGCGGACAATCTCGTCGCAGACGGCCTTGGCGTGATCGGGATTGGTGGCAAAACCGTCTTCCCAGATGTGAATTTCTCGAAATCCCGCCCGCAGCATAGCCGCCATCTCGTCAACTACGCGGGGCGGCGACTTTACGCGGAACCGGCTGCCGAATACGCTCTTGTTACAGAATATACACTGAAAAGGGCATCCCCGGCTGGTCTCAATCGCTCCCACGGGGTTTCTGCGGGCGTTAATACGCGGCACCCGGTAACGGCCGAGATCGTAAAGATGCCAAGCGGGAAAGGGCAAACGATCCAAATCATCCATCAAGGCCCGAGGCCGGTTGACTACTATCTTCGAGCCTTGCTTGAAGGCCAGGCCGGCGATCTCCTCCCGAGGAACACCGTTAATTATTTCCTTCAGGGTCAGCTCTCCTTCCCCGTAAACAGCCATATCGAATTCGCTGTCTTCCAGCGTTTCCCGGGGCAAGACGGAACTGTGAACACCTCCGGCTATAGTCACCACGGCCCGGTTGTTTTTCTTGGTCGCGGCGGCGATATCCTTTGCTTCCCGGTACAAGAAGGACGTGAAAGTGACACCAACGAAATTCGGCCGGAAAACGGTTAAATTTTGCGCCAGTTCATCGGCCGGATTGCGGCTGACACTTAAATCGAGAATCCGTACCTGATGGCCGTCGGCAAGCGCCGCCCCGGCCAGGGAGGCCAGGGAAATGTATGGGACGAGAGGAATCGCCACCCTGATCTTGGATTCCGCGAAAACCTCAATAGCGGACGCCGGACATACCAGCAACACTTTCTTCCTTTTTTCACCAGCGGTACTCATCAGTAGCTATCCTGCTCGCGGACCTGTTCCAGGTATTCCGCGTCGGCGTTTACGCTCCAGACATCGAACCGCTGGCCGAGAATATTGCGGGCGGCGAAAATGCCCGTAAGCAGGGAATGGTCCATATTGTTGTAACGGTAAAGACCGGACCGTCCCGCCACCTGAAGATTGGCGATGCCGGCCAAATACTCCCGGATAGTCCTTAAAAAAGGCTGATAATGAAGGAAATAGACCGGATAGGCGTCGGCTTCCCGGATCACGAAAGCGCCGGTTACCTCGCAATCCCGGCCGATTATTCCGTGACGCAGTTCCCTTATCGCCGTCTCCACCAACCGGTCGTCGGCCTCCAACCACAAAGGCTCATCCTGGGAACAAAAATACTCCAGGGTGACGGGAAAAATATCTTCTTGCTCGCTCATCTCCCGGCTGAAGTTGCGGTAGTTGGCGACGCGGGCGGCGGCGAGACCGGGATCGTGAATGTAGATCCACTGGTCGGGAAAGAGCCGGCGAGCTCGAATCGTCAGGTTTACCGAAACGTGATGGCGGAAACGCAATGCCCGCGCGGCTTCCATCACCGTATTAGGGCAGCGGGGAGAAAACGAAAAGGCCAGTTCGTTGATCGGAACCGTGGAGATGAAGTAGCGGCCTTCGAATGTCCTCTTCTCTCCATTCCGGGATGCCGTCACCGAAGCCAGGCGGCCATTCTCCGGGGAGAGGTTCCAGCTTTCCACGCGCCAACCCGTCAGGATCTCTCCACCGGACTTCTTTATCCCCGCGGCCAACCCTTCGTAAAAAGAGCCGCTGCCCAAACGCGGATAATGGAATGAAGAGACCAGAGATTTGACCCGGGATGGAAGGCCGCGCCTCTCGGCCACAAGGGCGTTCCGGAACGCGGACCAGAAGGAGAGACCGTGAATCCGCTGAGAGGCGAAATCGGGGGAAATCCTGCCGCAGGGTATCCCCCAAATTTTCTCGGAATAAGACTTGAAGAATGTCTCGTAGAGCACGTTGCCGAAAGCGGAGCGGATGTAGTCCTCGTAGGAAACTCCAACGCGGCGCGGCCGGAAAAAATAGCTGCCGAGAGCCCGCAACGATCCCCAGGCGCCAAGGCCGCGCAAGGTGCTGAAAACCTTCAGTGGGTAATGGAAGTAGCGACCGTGGTATAATATTCGGGTCAATCTTTCGACTCGTATAAAATCGTCCCCCAATTCATCACGCCATAACCGGTTGATCTCTTCCGACTTGCTGAAGAACCGGTGAGGACCGATGTCGAATCGGCAGCCTTCCCGAACCACCGTGCGGGCCAATCCGCCGATGTGCCGGTGCTTTTCGATCACAACCACGGGCCGGCCGGCAAGCAACAGCTCCCGGGCGGCCGCCAGTCCCGCCGGTCCGGCACCGACAATTACTGTCTGAGCGGCTTTATCGTTCATAAGTGGGCCGATCAACGGCTATCGCCTATCATTCAAGATGCGCCGATCCGCAAAATAATCGAATCTCCGCCGATTATATATCGCCATCGCGGGATTCCCAACCGCAATATAGGTAACCAGGATACGAGAAGATTCATCCCCCAGGCCCTTCTTTGACCGATGGCGCGCGGGCATATATTGTGATAGCTTATAGCCGGTTGGAATAGCCGGGAAAAGTTATCCGGAAAACCTTCAAACCGATTACTCACCGGAGAAAGACCCGTTTTGTTACCTCATAGATGGTTTCTTGTGCTGCTGGCGGCGATCCCGGCGATTCTTCCGGCCGGGTGTTCGGGAGAAAGGAAAAGCGACCACGTTCCGGCGCCGCCCCTGATTCTCCTTTTCTCCATCGATACGGTGCGGGCCGATCACCTGGGCTGTTACGGCTATCACCGGCCCACATCCCCCTTCATCGATCGTTTCGCCTCCCGGGCGACATTCTTTCAAAACGCGGTAAGCCAATCGGCGGTGACCACTCCCTCCCATATGTCGATCTTCACCTCGCTGATGCCGGTAGTCCACCAAATCCACAACCCCAACCCCTTTGACGGGACTTTGACCGAGCTGGCGGACAACATTCCCACCCTCGCCGGCGAACTGCGCGACAAAGGGTGGCGCACGGCCGGCCTTCACGGGGGCGGACCGCTCTCGCCGGCCTTCGGCTTCAGCCGGGGCTTCGATCTCTACCGGGACGACTTTTTCTTCAATTATCAAACCCCTTATTACCAACCGCGGCGGGAACTGGAGACGATTCAAGAACTTGTCCGCGAGAGTCGCGAAAACGAACAGCCGCTATTCCTCTTCCTGCATCACAAGATCCCCCACGACCCCTACCTGGCCTCGCCGCCGAGATTTCTTCATCGTTTCCTGGAAGATCCCGCCCCCGGGCTGCCTTTGAGCCGGGACGACTTCAGGCGCCGGCCCGACGGCGGCTACGACGAAGAGAGCTTCTGGGACGGCGTGGATTACGACAATCCCCGGCATCTCCGCCATATGATCGATCTCTACGACGGGGAGATTCTCTACTCGGATTATATCTTTCAGCAGGTCGTTACCATACTCCAGGCCGAGGGGATTTACGACGATTCGCTGATCATCCTGCTCTCCGACCACGGCGAGGAGTTCAACGAGCACGGCGGATACCGCCACTGGAAACTTTTTGTCGAGACGCTGAATGTCCCCCTGATCGTCAAGTTCCCGGGCGAAGAGTTCGCGGGGAAGACCATCGAGCCGCACGTTCGGACCCTGGACCTGCTGCCGACCCTCTTCGAATATTTGGGAATCCCGATCTATTATCCCGTTCAAGGGGTATCCTTTCTACCCCTGTTGACCGGCAAGGGGGAATACGCCCCCCTGATCGCCAGCCAGGCGCTCGATGTCCATTCTCCGGACGATGTTCAATTCCGGGAGTCGATAAGATTCCTGAAAGACGGCTATTCCTACTCGAACCAGTTGAGCGCCGGCTTGTGGAGAGACAGCCTGGAGAAGGGGCAGCCGGAATGGCTCTTCAACCTTGAAGCCGACCCCCGGGAACAGGTCAACCTGATAGACGAAAAACCGGAACTGGCCGCGCGGATGCGCGAGAAGGCCGATGAGCTGCTCGAGTCCAACCGCGCCTTCCGGGAGATAGTCGGTTCGCTCCCGGCGCCTCCCCGCGCCCCCGACGACGAGCTGCGCCGGCAGCTGGAAGCTCTGGGCTACCTTCGGGACGACTGGTAACCGCTCAGCGAACCGGGTAATAGACGGCCCGGGTGAATACTTCCTCCACCTTTATCCTTCTTTCGGCGGCGTCGAAGATCCAGATGCCGGACAGGACAATGGGACCCTCCCCGCCCGCCCAGTTCGCGGGGTCGATCTCCAGGCGGTAAAACCGCCGCGGAAAGGGGTTTTCAAACTCGAAGTTCAGCCACTCCCCCCCCTCAGGCCGGCGCGGAACCTCGATGGAGGTCAGCCGCTCCCACTCGATTCCGTCGGGGCCGCCGTAGAACTCCGCTCTCCGGAAGAAGTATTCCTCCCTCACCGCCCCGGCGCGGAGGGAGACGGACCTCACGGCAAAGGCCTCCGCGCCGAAATCGATCTCCACCAGAACCGGCGCGCGGGGAGACGGGGGACCGACCGGGCGAAAAGTGGAGCCGTCGCCGTCAAAAACCTCCCGGTAGGACCGGATGTCCCGCCAGTCGGCATCGCGGTCCGGCTCGGCCGCCTCCCTGATTCTGATCCTCATCTCCTCTCCCGCCTTGAAAAGAAGATTGGGGGCGATTTCGCTGAACCGGACCAGCAGGTAACGAAGGTTGGGGGCCCCGGGAACCTCCCCGCGGCGGACGATCTCTCCAAGGTTTTCCTCGACCCACTCCAGGTGATCTCTTCCTATCCTCATCGGAGGGTCGGTAAACAGGTAGAGAAGATCCTCTCCGTCCCGCACGGCGGAAAGGGTCAGCCGCCTCATCAGGTTCGGCTCCTGTTCCGCGAAGATGATGGCCACCTCGTAATCCGCTACCGGCCGGGGCGCGAAATAAGGATTGCCCATAACCAGCTCGTCCACTTCCCGGAAATAACGGATGTGGGCGACTTCTTTCCGGTTCGCCTCGACGAAATCGGCCACGGCCCGAAGCTGGGGGCGGGAATAGCCCAGGCTGGGCCGGGCCACCCGGAAGAGAAACTCGCCCGCGTCCCACGAACCCGCGACCAGCAGCGGAATCAGCGCCGGCCAGGCCCGGCGGCGGAATAATCCGAACCTCTGAAGAAAGATCCGGTACGCGAAACTCATTCCCAAGGCGATCAGAAGATAGACCGGATAGATCCCCAGCAGAATCCGCCGGGGCTGGATCTCCCGGGAAGCCAGTGGGAAAATGAAGAAAAAGAGAAACATCAGCGACAAGATCAATACCGCCCGGCGACCCCACCGGCGCAATTCCAGCAGGCCGAGAAAGAGAAACGGCGTATAGACGAGATTGAACAGACGCGAAGCGCTGTCGCGGCCGGTGAAAGGAACCCGTCCGATGTTGAGCAGATACCCAACCGCCAGCTCGGCGTTCCGGGAGAGGTGCTCACCCAGGTCCCGCCAGACGACCCTTTCCTCGACCGGGGACACCGGCCAGAGACCGGCCTGTTCTTCCGGGAAAACGAAAAACCGCCAGAAACCCAGGGGCGAATGGCCGGACAGCGTCCCGGCGGCGGCGCCCAGGACCGCGAAGAGAGCCAGGAAGACGGCTATCTTCTTCCAGGAGCGGCGAAAGTCCAGGGCCCAGAAAGCAAGGGGGATCGCGACCACCGTCCGGGAGGTCACGTAGAGGGACAGGGTGAGAAAGCTGAAGCAGGCGGCCGGGACCGCGGCGACGGTTCGGGCTTTGGCCCGCGCGGTGAAATAAATAACCAGGACGACGGCGAGCTGGCTGAGAGACTGGTAACCGAAGGCGCGCATCGATTCGACATAAATGGGCGAAGTGACCAGGAGAAATAAAAAAACCGCGGCCAGGGAGGGAGAGAAGAGGCGGGAGGCGATTTTATAAGAAAAATAGAGGGCGAGGAGCGCGCAGGCGACCGAGAGCGCCCTCATCGCCGCCAGGCGGTTCGGAATCGCCGCGTAAACGGCCCGGAGCAGTCCCATATACACCGGGGAATAGATCTCCTGGCCGCCGCCGCCGGGGGTGAAGAAGGAAACGGTGGGAACCGGGTGAAGGATGGTGAAGCCTTTGAAGTGGTAGGTGTAGGTGGCGAAGTAGCTTTTCCGGCTCGGCCAGATCAGGTCGGCGCCGACGGCGAGAACAAGGAAAAGGCCGATCAAGGCCGGCGCCACCGCGCGGCGGCGGAGCAGTCTGTTCGGCGCCGGAGAAGCGGAGAACTTCCGAGGATGCGATCCGGAGGTTTGGTTGTATTTTTCAGTCATTTTCTTTCTATCCCCCGCGGGCTTGCCCCGCGGGAGGAAGAGATTAAGCAAGAGAGCCGCTCCCAATAAAAATACTATATATTTTTCCCTCCGCTCTCTTGCTCAATTTTCCGCTCCTGCCGGCAAGCCGGCAGGGAGCGTGTCCCCCCCCGCGAGCTTGCGGCTGAGCCCCCCCGCGAGCTTGCCGTTGAGTCCCCCCCGCGAGCTTGCCGTTGAGTCTCCCCCGCGAGCTTGCCTCGCGGGAGGAAGAGATTATCTCAAAGCGGGATTGATCGCCCTCAAATCATACTCGCTGAATGTTCCCGTGTAATACTCATCCTGCCAGACCGGGCAGCCCACCGCCCGGGCCAGACCATTCTGGAACTCAAGGGCGATCTCTTCCGGGGAAGAATCCACCTTCCCCCGCAAGGCCATATGAAGATGATCCGGCATTACCGACAGGGCGGCGATACGGTGCCCATTTTTTCCGGCCAACGATAACGCCTCGTCGCGGATCCGTTCCAGCCGGACGGGATCGGTAATTCGGTAACGTTCGGCCACCACCAACACTAAATGGATATTATACCAATACCGGCCGCTTAGAGTCTCCGAAGGCTCGGAAAGCAAGTTGCGGTTGTTGATAATCGTGAACCGGCGCATTATCTCGACGTAACGCGGATCGAGAAAGCCTTCCTTGCCTACCTGCTTGCGAATGTATTCCCTTACGGTGGCCGCGGTATTCTTGCCGATGCCGCGAAATGAAACCTTGCGGCTGAACTTTACCGGGAAACCGCTCTTTTTCAACGAATACTGCAGACGTCCCTTAACTCGCGCGCAAAAAACGAGCGGGTTGATCCGCGGGACAACTCCGAAAAGGATCTGAACCTTATCGGTTTCCGCCTTTACTTCCAAGAGGCGAAAACCATCGCCCTCCCACAATTTCGCGGTTTGTCTGGCCGTCTCCGCGGTCTGGGGAGGCAACACTGTGCCTTCGGACGGCCAGCCGGTCCAATCGTAGTGGAGATAATAAGCGGGATTGATGTTGCGACCGGTGTATTGTTGCCTTGGCGGGGTGGTGAAGAGAAACGAGTATTTTTTCTTAATGTCGTCCGTGCTGTTCACGGCCTTAATTTTCCGCCCCTGCCAGCAAGCCGGCAGGGAGCGTGTCCCCCCCCCGCGAGCTTGCGGCTGAGTCCCCCCCGCGGGCTTGCCCCGCGGGAGGAAGAGATTAAGCAAGAGAGCCGCTCCCAATAAAAATACTATATATTTTTCCCTCCGCTCTCTTGCTCAATTTTCCGCCCCTGCCAGCAAGCCGGCAGGGAGCGTGATTCAGGACTCCAGGGAACGCTTTCTGAAGCCCACCGCCGCCAGGGCGATCACTCCCACCACGCCGAAGGCGGTCAATGCCAGTCCAAGACGAAGCGAGGACGGCAAAAACTCCATCACGATCTCGTATTCCCCTTCCGGGCACCAGACCCCCCGCTGAACGTAGTTCACCCGGTTGAGCTTCTCCCCGGCGCCGTCCACCAGCACCCTCCAGTCCCGGTGCCAGGCGTCGGTCATCACCAGCATCGCCGGCGTCTCCACGCGGACCTTAAGCGAAACCCGGTTGGGGTGGGAGAAATCGGCGCTGACCACCCGGTTCATCTCCTGCAGATGGTCGAAATGCTCGATCCATTCCCCTTCCTCCAGCTGAACCGGGTCCGGGATCTGGCGGAAGTCACGGCGGATGCTCCAGTCCCGGTCCGGGACGTAACCCGCGGCCCGGAGATCGTAATCGAGCAGGGCCTTGACCTGTCCCGGCTTATCGGCCGTCACCCAGCGGTCCTGGAAATATAGGCGGGGAAAAGCGTCTTGAAATTCCACCAGGTAGAACGGTTCTACGACGGTGACGACCCGCGTCCGGGGAAGCCGCGGCCTCCGGTCCACAAGGGCGTAGCGGACGCTCGAGTTCCGCCAGAACCACCTCTCCAGTCTTCTCGGCCAGAGTTCATAGGGAAAGCCGGTCGTCAATTCATCGATGAGCGCCCGGTGCTCGTCGGCGATCGGGTTGAGATCGAATCCGAACGCGCTCAAGGAGCCGTCATACCAGGCCAGATTGTCGAAACCGGAACGCGGATAAACCCGGCGATACTTCCTCCCCTCCCCCCCGACGGCTTCGTTCAATTCTCCAAACAACCGATAAACCGGATGATCCGCCGGTCCCCGGTACCGAACCGCCGAGATATCCTCGATCCGGCGGTTCAATACCCGGTTGCGGTAAAAGGCCGGATACGCGAAGAAGAGCATCTCGACCGTCCACAGGAAGACCAGGGCGGGAACGACCATTCCCGGCTTTAGGCGGCGGCGGATCAATAAAAGCAGGACCCCGGCGGCGACCGCGTATAAGACCGGTCCCCGGAGAAACCAGAATCCGTCTCCCAGGGCGAAAAGGTGGGACAGGCCCGGCATAAACAACTCTCCGTCGATCCTCCAGGGCCACAGCGCCGCCCCCAGGCCTACCGCCGCGACCGCGCCGAGGTAATAACGCAGCCACCGTCCTTTTATCTCCGTCCGGTCCTCCCACAATTTCGAGACCGAGCAGCCCAGAAGACCGGCCATCGCGAAACACTGGATGATACGAAAACGCGCCGGATATGGCATATTGAGCGGCAGGATGAAGAGGCGCAGGAAACCCAGAACCGGCGTGTAGGCGCCCAGAACGATCAAGACGCTCAACGCCAGAATCGCCAAAAAGATATTGAAAAACGCCCGCGGCGAGAGCCCGGCGGGCGGAGCCGGTTTTTCCCGGCGACGAAGGTTAAACGCCATAAAGCCCAGAATAACGATAAAAACCGCCACCAGCCCGCCCAGGAGATTCACGTCGTTGAGCGTGAGGTCCATCCTGTAGGCCGCGCCCCAGGCGTGCCGGCTGGTCACTCCCCCGAAGAAATCCGGAATCGGCAGCGTGGCCAGGAGATAGACCGGATGAAGGCTCTGTTCCGGCCCGGAGAATCTTATGACGCTTTCAGCGGCTTCCGGGCCGAGCTTTCGCAGTCCCTCAAGCATATTCGCCCAGTAAACGCCGGCCAGGAGAAAGCCCAGTCCGAAGATTATCACCCCACCGGTAACGACCCTTATCGCCGCCCGACGGTCCCTTCGGACAAGAAACGCCGCCAGCAAGCCCGCGCCGAACAGTCCGGTGATCAAGCCGAGAAACGCCACGAAGGCCACGTCGCCGGCGGTGGAACCGAGCGCGAAAACCAGCGACCCGCCGATCAGATGGCGAATATGGCCTTCCCGGGCGAATTGGAGAACAAAAAGGCAGAACAGGGGCAGCCACGCCTGCATATAAGCTTCGGGAAGATTGGTCGCCGTATAAGTCAGGGTGGGGCTCAGGCTGTAGGCCAGCGAAAAAACAAATGATCCGGCCTCGTTCAGCTTCAAGCCCCTCCGGGCGAATAACCAACTGAAGATAAACGCGAGCAGGAGATGCGCCGCCACCGGCGCCTTGAAAAGCCAGAAATAGCTTCCGCCGCCGACGATATTATCAATAATGATAAAAAGCCAGTTGACCGGGTGATAGGCGGCTTGAAACATCCGGGCGAAAAAGGGAACGGCCCCGGAAAAGATATGCTGATCCCACCAGGGGAAGGCTCCCCGGGCCAGGCACCGGGAAATAAACACCTGCTGCGGATAGTAAAAGAAGGCCGCATCGTCGAAAAACATCTTTTCCAAGCCCAGCAGAAGGGGCGCCAGGAAAAGAAGCATAAGAACGGCGCCGACGGGGAGGTTCAATATTCCGATACGCTTGATAAGTAGCTTCAACATAGGTAAATTTCAATCAGATCTTAATCCGCCGGAAAGAGTCCAGCCGCCGCGAACCTTCCGAACTAAGCCCGGAGTATTTTTCGGGAACTCGGTTGATGGGCGAACCGGACAAACTCGGTATGCTCGGTCGTCCGGGTTAACGATCGGCAATAAGAATAATATCCTTTAAGCCATTTTTTACAATCGCAAAACGCCAAATGAGCCAAGCGTTGCCGCCGAAACAAGATATGGCCGGGAGCAAGCCCGTCGTATCTCCTTTCGCCGTTTTCAAGCGATTACTCCCCGGCCTGCTGGTGGGGCTGTTCATAATCTTGGCCCTGGCGGCCGATCTCGCCCCCGCGAAGAAATTTTACTTTACTACGGAAAGAAACCTGCTGGAGACTTTTTTCCACCTGGAAGATCCGGACTTCCGGCTCCCCTTGCAGGTCTGCGGTGTGGACGACCAGCACGTATCTCTGCCTTACCTGCTCCTTCTCAAGGGAGTTCACGCTCTCGTTCCCGACCGCCTGTTCTCAATGAGGCTGGTATCTGTCTCCGCCGCCGTGGGAATCCTCGTCTGCCTTTATCTTATCGGCGCTTCGTTATGGTCACGCCGCGTGGCGGTGATCGCGCTTTTCTTCCTGGTAACCAACCCCGCCTTTCTGGAGACCGCCCGGGCCTTTGGCTATCTCTCCCTGTCGCATTTGGCCGCCCTGCTGGCCATCCTTCTGACAGTTATTTCCCATCGGCGACGGCGGTGGTGGCCCTGGGTCTCTCTTTCCGCGCTGACAAGCTACCTGCTCCTGTATCTCTACTCGCCGATCCGGCTTGAAGCGATACCTTTGATCCTGGTCTGGTTCTTGATCGGCGGGGATAACCGTTGGAAAAAGGTTTTTCTGTTCTGCGTCGTCTTCGCGGGGCTTTTCGCCGCAATCAGCGCTTTCCAGCGGACAGGAGAAACCAGCGCGATCCTGACCGCTTTCCAGTTCCAGCACGTGGGAGAACACGCGGGCGGCGAGGCCGCTCTGGTATCATTCGCCAGATTAACGCGAAACACGAGTCGGAACGCCGCCGTCCTGCTCGGTTACTTGCTGAACCTGCGGAGAACGGCTTTTTCCACCGGCGCGGTCACTTCCCGTCTTTTTCACTCCGCTTATATTCCCTTCTGGATCATCGGCCTGGCCGTCACTGTTATACGAAGGAGGCCGGGGAACATAATGGTCCTGCTGATGCTGTTCTTTTTTGTCCTGGTCAAACTCCCGATAGCCGACCTGCTTCCCCGCCGGTTGATGACCATTCAATATCCGATCGCTTTCCTGGTCGGGCTGGGGATGGAGGGCGTATATTCCAGTCTCAGTCGCGCCCTGGCCGATCGCCCCCTGCGAAGGGGGATTCCAGCCGCCTTCGGAGTCTTCTTCATCGCAATCGGAACCATTGAAACCCGGCATTTCCTTGAACTTTCCCGGCCGCAATATTCCGTATCGTCCGAACAGCTGTCCGCGATCTCGGACTTGGTCCTGGAACGGGCGGAGGAAAACCACCGTATAATATTTCCCGGCAAAGAGCATCCCTACCTTCTCGGGAATAGATTCCTCGTTAACCGGTTGGCTGAAAATCATCGTATCGGAGGAGCCCTCTTCCTGGGCTATCTTCGCGAGGCGCTGGTGTTTCACGATTCGTTCACGGCCGTCTTCCATCGCTCCTCAAGTTCCGACTATCCTCCCGGGGCGGATTGGGCGCTCGAGCGCTTTCCGGAGACTGTCTCCATCTCCAGGATTCCCAAAACCGACTTTAAAGCCTTGACCTTCCTGCCGCCGCCTTCGGTGTCGCCCAACCTGATCGCCTGGAAGAAGCCACGCGTCCTGCTTTCCGGCGGACCGAACTTGGAGCCTCGCCCTTTCGCGGACGATCCCTTTTTCGATTTGGAGATCCGGCCGGCGCGAAAAGGGGAAGCGCCCTGGGTGATCTTCGATTTTGGTCCCGACAACCGGCGAATACCGAGGTTCCTCGCGGCCGAACCTCATTATGACGGCATTTCCGCGCGACCGGACCTGTTCATTCGGGAAGCCATAATTTCGGCGGGAACGGACGGTGAAGACTGGGAGAAACTGGGGCGGATCCGGGGAGACAAAGTTACCCGGCGGCCTTTCCTGCTGTATCAGTGGAATCTTCCCGGAGACCGGCCTTACCGTTACTACCGGCTTGAATTCTTTGAAGTTAACGGGCAGCCCGCCGAAGCGGTATCGCTTCTCAACTTCGGCCTGTTCGAAACCGGAAAACACGCGGACGGCGTGTTTGAACCGGATCGGATCGTTCCCGACGGAGGGCTGGAGTATCCGTAAGTTCCCAGGCGCCGCTTGAGGACTGCGCTCGCGTTACCGGCCAGGAAGCAAAACGGTTATCAGCCCTCCGGCAGGTAACCGCGCAACCGAACGGGAGACACGCCCGCGGGGGGTATTGCTTCACGAAGATGACCCGGGATCGGGGCGACCGCGCGGGAAGGGACAAAGACCGGCCCGACGACCTCCGCCTCTCTCCCGACTTCCAGGCTGATTCCGACCCGATCCTCCCCCTTCCCGGCCTCCGCCTCGAACAGGCGCCAGGACCACCGGTAGTCGCGGTCGAATTCAACTTCCCGGCCGCCGGTCCCGATCTTGAGCCGCGCCGGGCCGTCGTGGCGCAGCCCCAGCACGACGACCCAATCGCCGTCCGCCGCCGGCACCGGCAGGCTCGCCTCCCACCGCCCGGCGGGCAGGCGCGTGAAATACGAATCCCCCAGCAGGTCGTCTTTTCGCCCGGCGGGCTGGACGCCGGCCGCCTCCGAGCGCCATTCCAGATCGACGGGCTCCGCCCGGGCGTGTCTTCGAACGCTTTCCAGGTCCCAGACCGTCCCCTCCGGCATATCGTAAAAATATCCCGCCTCCGAACGGTAATGATGCTCGTCCGCCACCGCCCAAACCGTGAACTGGCGCGGATCGGCCCGCAGTTCCCCTTTCTCGAAATGACGCAGATACAGGCGGGGGACCAGAGCGCGGTAAAGCGACCAGGGGAATCCGTCCTCCATCGTGAACGGCCGCGCCGCCTCCAGCTCGTGATAAACCCCGTCGGTCACATCCCGGTGACGGGGATAAGAGAGGAATATAGGCGGTTCCAACTCGCCGGAACGAAGACGTCCGTGTAGGTGCAGGATGTTTTCCAGTCCCCGCCGGGTCAGGTAAGCTTCCTCCGGGTCGTAGCGGACCGCGTCGGAGAGGGTCGCGAAGTTGAGAACGGCGCACAGCGCCAGCGCCCCCAACCACGACCAGGAGACCGCCGGGCGGGCGGAATTCAGAACGCGGGCGGAGAACAGGCCCAGCAATATCATCAGCGCCGCCACCAGGGGACGATTGTAGTAGGTGTGCTGGTGGAGAATATCCGTTCCCTCGGGGAGCAGAACCCCGCCGGCCAGCACCGCCAGCGCCAGCCAGAAAACTATCGGCCGGACGTTCCCCTTCCAGGCCCGCCGCAACAAAACGTTGAGCAACAGGACCACACCAGCGGCGGCCGCGAGAACGATCTGGAGACCGGAACGGGGCGGCGGCGAGCCGAAAGTGTAGGTGAAGATATCGAGCGTGTTGAGTGCGAGATAACTCAGGTTTCTCGAGATCAGGGCGGAGATCCCGGTCCAGGTTTCGGCGCGGATTTGCA
>PUNC01000198.1 GCA_003551625.1 PVC group bacterium
AAGACCCTGCTGGCCAAGGCCGTGGCGGGAGAGGCGGGAGTGCCGTTCTTCTCGATCTCGGGCTCGGATTTCGTGGAGATGTTCGTGGGGGTGGGGGCCTCCCGGATGCGGGATATGTTCGAGCAGGGCCGGCGCAACGCGCCCTGCATCATCTTTCTCGACGAGATCGACGCCGTCGGCCGCCACCGCGGATCGGGTTTGGGCGGGGGTCACGACGAGAGGGAGCAGACCCTCAATCAGCTCCTGGTGGAGATGGACGGCTTCGATACCCGCGAAGGGGTGATCCTGGTCGCGGCCACCAACCGCCCCGACGTTCTCGATCCGGCCCTGCTGCGGCCGGGGCGTTTCGACCGCCAGATCGTCATCGATCTTCCCGACCTCAAGGGCCGGGAGGAGATTCTCAAGGTTCACGCCAAGAACATCGTCATCGACAAATCGGTCGAGATGCTGAAGATCGCCCGCGGAACGCCCGGTTTCTCCGGCGCCGACCTGGCCAACCTGATCAACGAGGCCGCGCTGCTGGCGGCCAGGAAGAACAAGTCGTCGGTGACGATGGACGAGCTGGAGGAGGCCCGGGACAAAGTCCGCTGGGGCCGGGAAAGGCGCAGCCGGGTGATCGACGAGGAAGACAAGAAGGTGACCGCCTACCACGAGGCCGGCCACGCCCTGGTTCTGCTCCGGCTTCCCGAGACCGAGCCGCTCCATAAGGTGACGATCATTCCCCGGGGCATCGCCTACCTGGGGGCGACGATGGTCCTGCCGGAAAAGGACACCTATCATCAGTTCAAGAAAAAGATCATGGCCCAGCTGGCCGGCCTTTTCGGGGGAAGGGTCGCCGAGGAGCTTTTTTTCGACGATATCACCGCCGGGGCCCGCAGCGATCTCAAGTACGCCACCCGGCTGGCGCGGCAGATGGTCTGCGAATGGGGGATGAGCGAGAAGCTCGGGCCGATGACCTTCGGGGAGCGGGAGGAGCATCTCTTCCTGGGCCGCGAGGTAACGCGGTCGGTCGATTACAGCGAGCAGACCGCCCGGGAGATCGACCAGGAGGTGGCCGGGATAATCCGTTCCTCTTACCGCCGTGCCCGGGAGATACTGGAGAAGGACCGGGACAAGCTGGGGATTCTGGCCAAGACCCTGCTGGAATACGAGGCGCTCGACGGCGAAGAGGTGAAGGAGATAGTTGAGACCGGAAAATTGTCCCGACCCCGGCCCGAGGCGGAACAAAAAGAGGCCTCGGCCAATCCGGCGGCGGGTTCGGCCGGGACCGAACCGGACCGGGAGAAGACCGGGGAGAAAGAGGTCCCCGGGGAGACTTCCGCGGAACCGACGGGATGAACGGGTGGATCACGCGCCGGAGGCATCTTCTTTCCTGGAGGCCGCCCGGGGGGGCGCGAAGGATTCTGGAGTTGGGCCGCCGGACGTGCCTGATGGGCGTGCTGAACATCACGCCGGACTCCTTTTACGACGGCGGCAGGTATGCCGGGACGCGCCGGGCGGTCGCCCGGGCGCTGGAGCTGGAAGCGGGGGGTGCGGATATCATCGATATCGGCGGGGAATCCTCCCGGCCCGGCGCCTCGCCGGTGCCGGCGCGGGAGCAGATCCGGAGAATAGTTCCGGTAATCGAAAAGCTGGCCGGCCGGCTGCGGATCCCGATTTCGGTCGACACCACCTCCGCCGAGGTGGCGCGGGCGGCGGTGAAGGCGGGGGCGGAAATATTGAACGATATCAGCGCATTCCGTTTCGACCCGGAAATGGTCGAAGCGGCGGCGTCGGCGCCGGGACCGGTGGTGATAATGCATATGAGGGGAAGACTGGGGCGGATGCCGGCGCGACCCCGTTACCGGGACGTGGTAGGGGAGATCGGAGAGTTCTTTGAACGGCGGCTGGCGGAGCTTGGCACCCGGGGGATCGATCGCGGCCGGTTGATAATCGACCCCGGCCTGGGATTCGGCAAGAGCGCCGCACACAACCTGGAGATCGTCGCGGGATTGAGCCGCCTGGGATCCCTGGGCCGCCCGTTGCTGCTGGGGCCGTCCCGGAAATCGTTTATCGGAAAGGTCCTGGGCGCCGAACCGGAAGAACGGCTCTGGGGGACGGTCGGAGTCTCGGTCGCCGCCGTGACGGCCGGGGCCCATCTGCTCCGGGTTCACGATCCGCGCCCGGTCCGGGACGCGGTCAGGATGATCGACGAGATGCTCGCCCGGGCCGCGAAAAAACCAAACCGGGAAATACGCGAATGCTGAGGCTGCTGACAGCGGCGGTCGAGATCACGGTCCTAAGCGTGGTTATCTACTACCTGATCCTCTTTCTCCGGGGGACCGGCGCGGTCCAGGCGCTGCGGGGAATGGTGGTCCTGGGGGTGGTTTTCGCCCTCTCCCGGGTGCTCCAACTCGAGGTTCTGTTCTCGATCTTCGCCCGATCCCTGCCTTTTCTCTTCCTGGCTTTTGTGGTGATATTTCACAACGAGTTGCGCCGGGTGCTGGCGGAACTGGGGCGGCGGAGGCTTTTCGCCGCCACCTCCACCGAGAAGGAGGTCATCGACGAGGTAGTCTCGGCGGCGATGACCCTGGCCCGGAAGAAGATCGGGGGGTTGATCGCGATCCAGCGAAACATCGGGTTGGGTGATTGGATCTCCTCCGGAGTTGAGTTGAACAGCCGGGTCAACCGCGCGTTGCTGGTCAGCATCTTTATGCCCAACGGTCCTCTTCACGACGGCGGCGTGGTTATCGAGGGCAACTCGGTCCGGGCGGCCGCCTGCGCCTTTCCACTCTCCCGCCGCCGCCACAGCAGCACCGGGATGGGGATGCGCCACAAGGCGGCCCTGGGGCTGGCCGACGAGTCCGACGCGGTGGTGGTGGTGATCTCGGAGGAGACCGGCACCGTCTCGGTGGCCTTTCGCGGCCGCCTCTTCCGCAACCTGGAAGAGGAAGGGTTGCGCCGAATGCTTTCGCGGAACGTTCATTTTCCAACTCCCGCCGGTGAGTCGAAATGAGGGTAATCAACAAGCTGGGGACCTGGTTCAAGCATAACCCCTGGACCAAGCTGGCCGCGCTGGCCGCGGCCCTGGTTTCCTGGTACCTGGCCTCGCAGGTGGTCTATCTGACCGGCCGCCACGAGGTGGCGGTGGAGCTGCAGCTGGCCGAAGGGATGACGGCGGTAGCGGTCAGCCCGTCATTCGTTACCGTGGTGGTCGAAGCCCCGGCGGGGCTGGCCGTGAAACCCGCGATCCGGCGCGATCTCAGCCACATCTCCAGTCCCGGGCAGGTGGTTTTCAGCCTGACCGCGGCCGATATCTCGATCTCGCCCCGCGCCCGCGTGGTGGGCATCGAGCCCGGCCAGGTGGAGGTTTTGCTGGACCGGCAGGTCCACCGGGTGCTGCCGGTCCGGGTGGTTTTCGACGGTTCGCCCCGCCCCGGCTACCGCTTGGCCGGTCACAGCGTGGAACCGCCCGAAGTGCGGGTCCCGGGACCGGAAAACTTAATCCGGACGATGACCGAGATCGAGACCGATCCGGTTTCGCTGACCGGCCGCGGCGGCGAATATGTTTTCGAAGTTGAAACCGCTCTTCGTCCGCCCCTGCCGTCGCCCCCGGCGGAGCTTGAAGACGTCCTGGTCCGGGTCGAGATCGCGCCCGCCCTGAAATCGAGAGAGTTCGATCCGGTGCCGGTCGGGGTGTTAAAGCATTTAAACCAGAGGGACGAGATCACCGTCACCCCCCGCGAGGTGCGGGTGGTGGTGCGGGGTAGGGAGGACCTGGTAGGCGGACTGGCCCCGGCAGACGTGAAGGTCTTCGCCGATGTCGCCGGTCTCGCCCCCGGAAGTTACGAGCTTCCCCTGCGTTCCCGCCTGCCGTCCGGGGTCTCGGTGGCCGAGTACGATCCCCCCACGGTCCGGGTTTCCCTGGGAAGGGTCCCCCCCACCGGGGTGGAGTAGCGGAGGTTGTTACCGGGTTTGGCGAAAGCTTAGTACGCCTGTTCATAAATATGGTGTCATATCGGGGGTGTCGAGGCGCCCGGGATGCAAGGCGCGAGGAGGGAGAATACCTTAACGGTATTTGACCGACGAGCAACGCCGCAGCCCGGGATGTATCGGCAACCGACCTATCCGGCGCAGCCTTGGCGAAGACGGAATATCATAATATTTATGAACCGGTGTACTTAGGGGCTGATGTATAGAGATTGCTTCGTCACTTCATTCCCCGCAATGACAAGCTTTTAGAGGGCTGCCGGCAATAAAATCAAGCCCGGATATAAAATCCAGGCTGAGGGGTGAATATGATCAAGCTGGGAGTAAACATCGATCACGTAGCCACCGTTCGCCAGGCCCGCCGCGGCCGCGAGCCGGACCCGGTCTGGGCCGCGGCCGTCTGCGAGCTGGCCGGCGCCGACATCATAACCATCCACCTGCGCGAAGACCGCCGGCATATTATCGATCGCGATCTGGAACTTCTCCGACAGACCGTGGGCGTGAAGTTGAACCTGGAGATGGCCCTGTCCGACGATATCGTATCCCTGGCGCTGAAAATCAAGCCGGACCAGGTGACCCTGGTCCCGGAGCGTCGCGAGGAGGTGACCACCGAGGGGGGGCTGAACGCCGCCGATGATGTCTCCAGGCTGAAGGAATCCGTAAAAAGTTTTCGCGATCGGGGGATGCTGGTGAGTTTCTTTATCGATCCCGACCGCCGCCAGGTGGAAGCCGCCGCCGCCGCCGCCGCCGATTTTGTCGAGCTGCACACCGGGGCCTACTCGGGCGCGGCCGGCGACGAGGAGCGCGAGGCGGAGTTCCACAAGCTCGAGGAAGCCGCCCGTTTGGGCGCCGGATCGGGATTGAGGATAAACGCCGGGCACGGACTGAACTACCGCAATGTCCGCCGGATCGTGACCCTTCCCGCCCTTGAGGAGCTGCATATCGGCCATAGTATCGTTTCCCGGGCGGTCTTCACGGGACTGGAAAAGGCGGTGCGGGAGATGCGCGCCGCCGCCGGAATTTAGCCGTGGCCGTTTCCCGCCAGAGCGTAATCGGCGGCCTGGGGATCGACCTGGTGGAGATTGAAAGGGTCGATATGATGGCGTCGCGATGGGGAGAACGGTTTCTGGAGAAAGTCTTCCTTCCCTCCGAGATCGCCTACTGCCGTTCCAAGCCCTATCCCCCCCAGCATTACGCCGCGCGGCTGGCGATCAAGGAGTCGGTCTTCAAGGCGCTGGGCGAGGGCTGGTCGGAAAGGATCGGCTGGAAGGATATCGCGGTGTTGCGGGGGAGCAAGGGCCGGCCCGGCGTGAAGCTGGTCGGCAAGGGCGAGAGTTTTGGAAGGCTGAAGGGAGTGGAGAGAATACTGGTCAGCCTTTCCCACAGCCGCGGATTCGCGGTCGCCGCCGCGGTGGTGATCAACTCGGTCTCATCCCGCGGGACGAAGAGATGAAGCTGGTAACGCCCGAGCAGATGAAGGAGATCGACCGTCGGACCATCGTTGAGTTCGGCGTCCCGTCGAAAGTGTTGATGGAGCGGGCGGGGTGGGCCGTGGCGGAAGAGGCCGCCGGGCTTCTCTCCCGTCGCCCCGCCGGTTTCCGGGTCGTGGCGCTGGCGGGGCCGGGCAACAACGGAGGGGACGCTCTGGTGGCGGCCCGGCTGCTCGTCCGCCGGGGCGTCGGGGTCCGAGTTTTCCTGACGGCTCCGTTCGCCCGCCTGTCGCCGGATTCCGCCTTGAATTACCGCCGTCTGCTGGCGGCCGGTTGCCGCCCGGTGCTGCTGACCGGCTCCAAACTCGCCGGTCTGGAGGAAGAGCTTTCCCGGGCGGGGCTGGTCATCGATGGAATTTTCGGGACCGGTTTTCGGGGGCCGGCCCGCGGTCTTCCGGCCGCGGTCATCGGCCTGGCCAATCGTTTCCCGGTCCCGGTATTGGCGATCGACGTTCCGTCCGGCCTGGACGGCGAATGGGGCCGAGTGGAAGGGGAGGCGGTTCGGGCCGACGTGACCGTCACCATCGGCCTGCCGAAGACCGGCCTTTTCCGGGGCGCCGGGATCGACCACTCGGGAAGGGTAAGGGTGGCGGATATCGGTTTCCCCTCCGCCCTGTTGAACGCCGCCTCTTCCGGCGTCGGTCTTTTGACCCGGGAGGGGCTGGAGAAACTTTTGCCCGACCGGCCCTCCCTTTCGCATAAGGGAAACTGGGGTCACGTCCTGGTCGTGGCCGGGTCGCCGAGGATGCCGGGTGCCGCCGCCCTCTGCGTCCGGAGCTGCCTGCGCGCCGGGGCGGGACTGGCGACCGTGGCGGCCCCGGAGGCGGTCCAGGCCTTCCTGAAAGGCCAGGTGGCCGAAGCGGTCTGGTTGCCGCTGCCGGCCCGGCCCGGCGGCGACCTGTCGCCGACGGCCGCGGGGGAGATTCTGGGTTTCGAGCGGGCTTCGCTGATCGCCCTCGGCCCGGGTCTGGGCAGAGGGCAGGGCACCGCCGCGGTGGTCAAAGCGGTGGTGGAAAAGTCGCCGCTGCCGATGGTCATCGACGCCGACGGCCTCAATATCCTGGCCGGAGATCCGGAAGCGGTTGTCCGGGCGAAGGCCCCCCGGGTTCTTACTCCTCATCCCGGTGAGATGGTTCGCCTGGTTAAAGTTCCTCCCGATGAACTCCGGGCCCGCCGAGAGGAGATCGCGGCGGATTTCGCCAGGAAATGGGGCGTGATCCTGGTGCTCAAAGGCGCGGCCTCGCTGGTTGCCGGACCCGACGGCGAACTGTGGGTCAACCCCACCGGCAATCCCGGTATGGCGACCGCGGGCGCCGGCGACGTTTTGACCGGGATGATCGCGGGATTTATGGCCCAGGGGATATCCCCGCTGGAAGCCGCAAAGCTGGGCGCCTATGCTCACGGTCTGGCGGGCGACCTGGCCGCCGCCCGGAGGGGAAGGCTTTCGCTGATCGCCGGCGACCTGCTGAGGGAGGTGGGGCCGGCCTTGAGCTCCATCTTTCCCTGGAACTGCCGTTAACCCGGCTCGCTCGCCGTCGATCGGGAATACCCGTTCAAACTTCTTATTGACACCGGCTTTTTCAGCTGGAGAATTGCCTCTTCCGCCACGGGCGTGTTAATTTAGCCTTGAATGCCGGCGTAACTCAGTGGAAGAGTAGCTGATTTGTAATCAGCCTGTCGGGGGTTCGAATCCCTCCGCCGGCTTGTTCCTGGTTGACAGACTTTTCCCGAAGAGGAGACTTTATTGACGGGGGTTCTGCGTCGCCCCGATGAGATCGGGGCGACGCATCCGGCGCCCGGGGAAGGGCGACGGAGAATCCCTCCGCCGGCTTGCTCCTGATGGGAGAGCTTTAATTGAAGGTAATGGACCGCCTTGACGGCTTCGAAACAATACTTATTAACAAGGGCATTATATAGGTTGCATCTCCGAACAGAGTCATTGCGAGCGTAGCGAAGCAATCTCTTTCTAGACAGCAGGTTGAGATTGCTTCGTCGCTCCGCTCCTCGCAATGACG
>PUNC01000100.1 GCA_003551625.1 PVC group bacterium
CCCGCCGACGACGCCGATCTTCCCGACCCCGTCGCCGACCCCGGAACCGACCGCGACGCCGGAGTTCACCCCCACTCCGACCCCGATCGGCTACCAGACGCCGACTCCCAGCCCGACCCCGATCAATTTCTACTACCGCGATCACATTCACCACAGTTACCTGCGGCTCTTTATCGACGATTACGACACCTACTACTCGATCGGGTGGGCGAGCGACGATTGGCAGCCGATCTACGGCAAACCCCAGAGACGCTGGTATTCCGCCCTCTGGGCCTATGGGCCGGAACCCGGCCAGGCGCAATGGAGCGAGTGGACCTATCACGAAACCGCCACCCAGTTCCTGGAACCGAACTGGGAGACCCCAACGCCGACCCCGGTCGGTTACCAGACGCCGACCCCGGTGCCCAACTTTTTCTACCGCGACCCGGTTCATAACAGCTACCTCCAGCTCTACATCGACAACTTCGATACCTACTACTTGATCGGATGGGCCGGCGACGATTGGCGACCGATCTACGATCTGCCGAATAACCGGTGGTACGCGCCGCGCTGGACCACGGAAGACCTGCGTTCCCTCCAGGGGGATTGGTTCTACCACGGAACCGCCACCCAGTACCTGGAACCGGACTGGCCGGTAACCCCTACCCCGTCGCCGACCTCCTCGCCCACGCCGGTGGGCTACCGGTCGCCGACCCCCTCGGCCACCCCGACCATCGCCCCCACGGCCACGCCGAGCGCCTCCCCCACGCCGTCATACGCCTTCTGGTATATCGCCGCCGGGGGGACCCACATCAACGGAATGAACTTCGAGCAATACGTCTCGGTCACCAATCCCAGCAGCGAGCCCACCAACATCATCGTGAAGGCTGTCGGCGAGGAAGGGGTAATCTACGAATACACCACCGAGGTCGGTCCCGAAACCCGGTACACGGTCAAGGTCAACAACCTGCCGGGATGCGAGCAGCGCGAGTCGATCTCGATGCTGGTCTACGACGAGGCCGACCGGATCATTATGGCGGAGAGGTCGAGCTACTGGAACCCGGGCGGAGTCCGCTGGGGCGGCGGACACAACAGTATTGGAAGCAACGAAAGAAGCGCGCGGTGGGTTCTGCCGGAAGGCGCGACCCACATCTTCGATATGTTTGTTCACGTGGTCAACCCCGACCCGGTTTATTCCGCCGATGTCGAGGTTACCTTTATGAACCGTTTAGGCCAGACCTGGACGAGCCGGAAAATGATCGGCCCGGAGTCCAACTGGACCGTCAACGCCAACAAGGTCGCCGGCAGCCAGGACCAGCTCTCGGCCGTCGTCGAGTCCCTCAACGGCGTCCCGGTGGCGGCCGACCGGACGATGTATTGGGACTCGGCGGGGATCAAGTGGGTTGACGGCCATTCCAGCCGCGGGATTCACGCCGGCGAGATGTCGCCGGTCTGGCACCTGGCCGAAGGCGCCACCCACCGGTTCGACCAGTATGTCCTGGTCAACAATCCTTCCCTGATCCAGTCCTCGGATATCCGGGTGACGTTTATGGGGCCGGAGGGAGCGCTGGCGCACCGCTATCACACCATCCCGCCGATCACCCGCTATACCGTCAAGGTTAACGACGTAGTGGGTTGGCAGCCCCACGTCTCCACGGTGGTGCGCTCGCTCTCCGGAGCCGACATCTTCGCCGAGCGGGCGATGTACTGGACCGCCCCGCCGGAGGACCCCGGGGGAATCCACTGGGGCGGCGGGCACGCCAGTATCGGCGCGGTCCGGGCGGCGCCGAAGTGGATCCTCCCGGAAGGGGCGACGCACATCTTCGACGAGTATATCCTGATCTCCAACCCCAATAATCAACACACCGCCAGCGTGGAGATCATATTTATGGACAAATACGGAAACCAGGTCAAGCGATACGCGGACATCCCCCCGATGTCGCGCTACACGATCAAGGTAAACGACGTGGTGGAATGGGATCAGGTCTCGACCCGGGTGACGGAGATCAGCGAGGAACCGAAGGAAATCATCGCCGAGCGCGCGATGTATTGGAGAACTCCGCCGGACGATCCGGATGGAGTGGAATGGGGTTCCGGCCACGCCACGATCGGCATTCCGGTCTGGCGGGAGATCGACTGATCTCGTGATCGGTGATCGGTCCCGACCTAAGACTGTCGGGATCTTCGCTGCGCTTCGATAATCAGTGATCCGGTAAAGGCCCAGTTCCTCCCCCCCCATTTTTTTGACGGGATTAACAGGATTTACAGGATAGAATTGCTCCGCACCTTATGAAAGGACGCATAGTGCAAAGGGCATAGGGCATAGCGAAAAACACCCCCCCCTCACCCTTGCCCTCTCCCCCCGCTGGGTGGAGAGGGAATTTAAGGTAGCGGCGGGCAGGCAGAGACGCTGAGACGCTGGGAATTGGAATATTTTCCTGGTAGCCTACAGCCTAAACCCCTACAGCCTGTATTCTCCTCCCACAAATGAGTTGCAAAACGGCCGGGGAAAAACTAATATTGCGGGCGGATAGTCGAGCTTGAACGGTGAAAATAATGAAACCGAAAAGATCGCCCCTCGTTCTTCTCCTGGCCGGAATGCTTTCGGCGGCACTGGCCGTTTCGCCGGCCTTCGCTCCGGCCGCACCGCTGGAATCTCAGGCGGCGGAGCCGGGAAGCGGTTCTTGGCGGATCGCGGCCGACCCGGAAATCATCGGCTTCCCCCTTCTGACCGGGGGAGAAATGCGCGAATCGCGGGAATTCAGAGACTTTGCCAGCGAGGCGACTTTCGTCGTCTTCATCATCGGCGTCTTCTTCGTCGGCGCCGCCTTCTGGGCCGGCCGCTGATTCTTGAGGGGTCAGTCCTTGCATTGTCGCATTTTTCACTCTCCCATCCCGGTCCGCGGGATGGGAGTTTTTTGTTCGGAATTAAACACGCCCGGACCCGGATAACGATACGGCTGCCCTGATGACGGAAAATCTCCTGTTTGTGATCGACAAGATGGCGCGGGCCGGTGCCCAGCGCCATCTCCTCCAGGTCGTCTCCGGCCTCGACCGCCGGCAATTCCGGCCGACGGTCTGCTGCCTGCTCGAGCGGGGCCCCCTGGCCGGGGAGCTGGAAGAGCGCGGGGTCGCGGTCGAAACCCTGGAATTGAAGAATATTATGGGCGTCCGTTTCACCCGGGCGGTGTATGGGCTGAGAAGCGTCATCCGGCGCCGCCGGATCGCCCTGGTCCACTCCTACCTTTTCGCGGCCAATATCGTATCCCCCTTCGCGGGCTTTCTCAGCCGCGTCCCGGTGATCACCAGCCGGAGAGATACCGGTTTCTGGAAAAAAGGCCGCCATCTTCTCGCCCACCGGGTCGGCAACGCCCTGACCGACCGGATCACCGCCAACTCGCCGGCGGTGGTCGGATATCTCCTCGACCGGGAAAAAGCTCCCCGAAACAAGGTCGCCCTGATCCGGAACGGCATCGCCGTCCCCGCGAAACCGCCGGAGACCGCCGAAAGACCGCGAGACGCGATCGTCTTCGGCTGCCTGGGGAATATCCGGCCGGTAAAAGGATACGAATACCTGCTGGCGGCCCTGTCCGAATTGAAAGCGAAGAACACTCCGTTTAAAGCCCTAATCGCCGGACGGGTTCTCGACCCCGATTACAATCGAATGCTCACCGGGATGGTCAAAAGCCACCGCCTTGAGGATCGAATAGCTTTCCTCGGGGAAGTCGCCGATGCCGGCGCTTTTCTGGCGAAAATCGACGTCTTCGTCCTCCCCTCCCTCTCCGAAGGTTTCTCCAACGCGCTGCTGGAAGCGATGGCGGCGGGGCGGCCGGCGGTGGCGACCGATACCGGCGGAAACCGCGAGGCGGTGAAAGAGGGGGAAACCGGCTTTATCGTCCCTCCCGGCGACCCGGTGGCGCTGACGGGAAAATTGAGATTCTTCGCCGAAAATCGCGGGCTCGCGAGCGAATTCGGGCAACGGGGCCGCGAAATGATCGCCCGGCATTTCAGCGTCGATAAGATGTGTTCCGAACTCCAGTCCCTCTACCGCTTGGTTAGGCAGGGCTGAAGCCCTGCACTACGAGCCTTGCGCTGCGAGCTTTATGGATGAAAAATTGTCCGGAGAAAAAGATAACCGTCCTCCACCTGATCGACAGTCTCCCCCGGGAGGGCGCCGAGATGGTGGTCTATGACCTGGTCCAACGGGGCGACCGGGCCGGATTCGATCATATCGTCTGTTCCCTTACCCGGGGAGGCGGGGTGGCCGATATGCTCGTCGAGGCCGGCATCCCGGTGATCCTGCTGGAAAGGAGGTCCCGGCTTGACGTCCGGGCTTTTCTCCGCCTGCTCAAAACGATCAAGTCCCGACGGGTCGATATCGTCCACACTCACCTCTTCTCCAGTCATATCTGGGGGGCGCTGGCCGCCCGGTGGTGCCGGACCAGACTTCTCCGCACCGAACACAATCTTTCGGAATGGAAGAGCCGGCCGCGGAGGGCGCTCGACCGGCTTGTCCTCTCTCTCGCCGACGGGGTAGTCGCGGTTTCGGAAGCGGTCGGGGATTCGCTGGCGTCGGTCGTCGGCGTCGAACCGGACCGGATCAGGGTGATCCCGAACGGTCTGAACCCCGAACGGCTGACAACGCAGGTCGGCCGGAGGGAGAAACTGGCGGAATTAAAGATCCCCCCGGAGGTCCAAGTCGTCGCCACCGCCGCCGCTCTCACCCCTAAGAAAGGCCACCGCTACCTGCTGGAGGCCGCCGCGACGATACTCGGGAAGAGACGGCGCGTCATTTTTTTGCTGCTGGGAGAGGGAGAACTGCGGGACGAGTTGACCCGGGAGATCGCCCGCAGGGGGATGGCGGAAAACGTCCGACTGCTGGGTTCCCGGGCCGACGCCCTGGAGATTATATCGATCGCCGACGTCTTCACGCTCAGCTCGACCCGGGAAGGGTTGCCGATCGCCCTGCTGGAGGCGATGGCTCTAAAAAAAGCGGTGGTCGCCACCGCAGTGGGAGGCTCCGCCGGCCTGATCGACGACGGCGTGACCGGACTGCTGGTCCCCCCGGCCGAACCCGCGGCGCTGGCCGAAGCCGTTGAGAGCCTTTTGGAAAACCCCGGCCGGGCGACCGAACTCGGGAAGGCGGCGGCGAGAAAAATCCGGGCCGAATACGCCATTGAACCGATGATCGAGTCCTACCGGGAAACCTACCTGGAGATTCTTCGCGGAAATATCGACCGGGGGAACCGGCGCTGAGCCGCTGAAAGGCGGTCCGCTTCATACCGGGCGAATCGACCGCGGGGGACGCCGCGCCGGCGGGAAAGGTCGAGGGAGACGGAATCAATCCAGGCGGTAGATTCTTATCGCCGGTCCCGGCCCGGAAAGCGGGTTGGGAAGAAACTCCCTCGCCGGGATCAATTCCCTTTCGACCCGATCATAGAACGCGGCCTGTTCCGGATAGACCTCGCGACCGCGCGGGGAGGCAAAGATGCGGGAAACATCCGCGCTGGTCACCAGATACTCCACTCCCCGCGCCCGAAGCTCCTCCAGCGAATAGTTATCGTCCAGAACGGTCACCCCGTCCATACCGCCGAGACGGATTATTCGGTAGCTGGCCTCCGGGACCGCCTCCAGCCTCATTCGGTGCACGGCCGCCATCTCAGCCGACGAATGGTGGATGGTCGAGGCCGCTCCCGTCTCATAGGCCTCGATCTTGGACGCGATGTCTTCCGGAGACTCCCAGAGCTGGACGGTGGCTTCGGTGTCCCACTCCACGGCGAGCGCGGTTCCGGGCGCGATGTTGTCTTCTATCCATTCCCTGGCCAGGGTCCTGGTGTCCGGCCGCGTTAACCGGAAGTTGATCAAACCGGTGTTGAGCAGCGACAGACTGACGCTCAGAACCAACACACCGGAGAGAGACCCCCGCGCCAGGCGGCGAACGGGCTCAGACTTAAGACGGGAGATCGCAGAAAAGGCTTCGACGATCGCCCTTCCGGCCAGGAGGGCCAAGACGACTATTATCGGCAGGGCGTACCGGATCGACCCGCTTGTCCACCGGCCCATCAAAAGATACAACATCAACGGAAAGGACAGGAACAGAAGATCGATTTTAGTCCGGTGCCGGAGCGCCCAGACCAACCCGCCCGCCAGAATGACTCCCATCGGGTCGAAGCGATTCAGCATTGAAAAACTATGAAAGAACAACAACCGCGGATAGTCCAGCCAGGCGCTGCCTTCCCCGGTTCCGAATATGTGCCACCTCCCGATATGCTCCCTGAGTTCAAGCGAGGCCAGAAAACCCTGGTAATCGAGAAAACAATAAGGGGAGCCGATAAAGAAGAAAAGCACTGAAACCGCGCCCGCCAGGACGGGCAAACGCAGAAAGGAAAGACGCCATACCCGGCGGCCGGAATCGAGTTCGCGAAAGAGATGGGCCAAAACCAGGGTCACGACCAACATCCCCGGAGAATACTTGACGGCCGCGCCCAGCCCGATGGCGGCGGCGGCCAACAGGTAATATCGAAGCTCTCCCGTGCGGTAGATCCCAATAATAAACAGATAGGCCAGCAGGATAAAAAACAAAAGCAAAATATCGGTCACGACAAAGTGGGAATAGTAAACAAAGTAAGGCAGGGGAGCGAAGATCAACGCCGCGATCAGCCCCGCTTTATTTTCCCGGTAGGCTGACGCGGCGACCCGGTAAACCATAGCCACCACCGCGGTTCCGGTGACCGCGACCCATATCCTCCCCAAAAGATAAAAGCTGCTCGGGTCGGTAAAGAAAAGCCGCTGGAAATCGGCGGCCGAGGAGAAGATCCCCATCATACGGCCGACCAGGAAATAAGCGGCGTAAATAAAAAACAGGAGGTACATAGTCAGCGCCGGGTAATTGAAATAATGGGGATTGAGATCGCCCATCCCGAACGCCAGCGCTATGTTGATGATACGACCCTCGTCCGGATATAACCGGTCGGGCAGCCCGTATCCGACTCCCCAGAGATTCAAGACCAGCGAGGCGGCCAGAATCAGGAGCAGCCAGAACGAGACCCGGGGAAAACGACTTTGACGGGTTGGGGTCGAGAGTCTCATAACTTAACGATCCACGCGCTTAATTTATTACATCGCGGTCTCACTTGCAAGCCCCTCGAAAAGACCGTAATCAGTAACCCGCGATCGGTGTTCCGTTAAAGACCGCGATTAAAGAGAATAACCAATCTCCAATTTCCAACTTCGAAGTACCCGCCTCAGTTCCGTAAGAAAGGCCTAGAAAATCTGCGATACTGTCATAAAATGGGCTGAGGAGTTGTGTTGAAATCCTCCCCCTTGGAGGAGTGGTAAAATAGAGAGGGAGGAAAAACCATGGAAAACAAGGACTTAGTAAGC
>PUNC01000234.1 GCA_003551625.1 PVC group bacterium
AAATCGACCTGACCGCAGAGGCATTTATCTGTTCTGATAACCCTGATAAAACAGGCAACTCAAACTAAAAAGTGTTACCCATGTCCTGAACCTCAAGTGTTACCCATGTCCTGACCCCACAGGAGGAATTCTGGATTCTAACTTCTGTATTCTGGATTCTGAGTTTAACCTTGAACCCGGAACCCCTGAACCTTGAATCTCTCTAATGTTCACCGGAATCATTAGGCATACCGGCAAAGTAATCTCCCTGAGAACCTCCCGCGGCGGGAAGCGTTTGGCGGTCTCGGCGCCGGAGATCGTCGCGGAGCTTAAAATCGGCGACAGCCTGGCGGTCAACGGGGTCTGCCTTACTCTGGTCGGAATCCAGGCCGGTAAGCTGGAGATGGACGTGCTGGACGAGACTCTTCGCCGGAGCAACCTGGGAAGAGCGCGACCCGGAGAAGTCGTGAATCTGGAGCGGGCGCTCCGGGTCGGGGAAGAGATTGGCGGCCACCTGATTACCGGCCATATCGACGGTCGGGGAAGGCTCGTATCGCGGGCGAGGAGAGGCCGGGACTGGGAGTTGACGGTCGCCCTTCCTGCGGCGCTGCTTTCCAACGTGGTCGAAAAGGGCTCGATCGCGGTGGAAGGAGTAAGCCTGACCGTGGCCGCCATCCGCGGGAACGGGATAAGCGTCCACATCGTGCCTCATACCTGGGAGAAGACCAGCCTCGGCGCGAAGTCCCCGGGAGCGGAACTCAATATCGAGACCGATATCCTGGGAAAACACGCCGCTGCTTCGACATCGGGTAAAAAGACGGCCATCACTTCCGAACTTCTAAAACAGACCGGGTTTATCTGAAGCGTGTTCGGCCTGGTAAAAAAGCGACCCCTGACCTGTTTTTTGACCATCTCCGCGGGGCTGCATCTCGCGGTTATGGCTCCGGTTTATCTCCGGCGATCCGGCCGCTCGCCGGCCCCGCCGGAAAAGATCGAGGTCGAGTGGCGAGAAGAGGTCTTCGATCCGATCCCGCCCGAGCTTGAAAAGCCGGTTGCCGAAGAGGAACTGATCGAGGAAGAGATCGTCTCCGAGATTCCGGTTCCCCCGCCGGAGCCGGAGGCGCTCGCTCTCGACCCCTTCCCGGAACCGGTGCCGGCGCCGGACGAAACCCTCGCTCCGCCGGAGGAAGCGCCGGAGGAGGCCAGGACCCGCCGGGAAGCTCTTGACGATTACATTACCCGTCTCCGGGTCGCGATCGATTCCTCGATCAGGTACCCCGACGATTACCTCCGCCTTAACCGGGAAGGAGAAGTGGAGGTGGTCTTCCTGCTGGACCGGAGGGGCAGGCTGATCTCGATCTCCGTTCCCGCCGCCGGGGCGTCGGTTTATCCGCTCTTCAACCGCGAAGCCGTCCGCGCCGTCCGCCAGGCCGCCGCCCGGTTTCAACCCTTCCCCGAGGAATTCTCGGAAGCGGAGAAGATGACCTTCCGCCTGCCGGTGACCTTCACACTGCGCTGATCGAGATTTGCTGTGTTGACAGCGGCCGCGTCGGGTGTATTATTCCAGGAAGTCGGCTTCGGCCGCGTCAACCGATCAATTCCGGATGGAAGGAGGTGTTTGTTCGTGCCCAAAGTGGTTCTGAAAAGCAACGAGTCCGTGGACAAGGCCCTTCGTCGTCTTAAAAAGAAGATGGACAAGGAAGGGATCATCAAGCAGTTGAAGGCTCACCGGCATTACGAAAAGCCGAGTGAAAAGAGGAGAAGGGTCAGAAAAGGCCGGCGATAACGCCGCCGCTGGTACCCTCTCCTGATGTTCGCCCTTTCCACATCCTGGAACGCCTGGCGTCATCCCTCCGCCGAGACCCTGGTTAACGAAGTTGCCGGGCTCGGCTTCTCGGCTCTCGAACTCGGCTCCCAGCTTCCCCTTCATCTTTTCGAGGGGATTAAAGGCGAAGTGGAACGGGGCCGGGTCAGGGTAGTGAGCCTCCACGATTACTGTCCCCGCCTCGGCTCCGGCGCGTCCCCGCGCGCCGGCCGGGGCGATTTTTTTATCTCCAGCCGCAACGAGGAGAGCCGGCGGTCGCGGGTCAGCGCCGTTCTGCGGACCATCCAGGCGGCCCAAGAGGTCGGGGCGTCCGCGGTCGTGGTTCACGCCGGCCTGGTACCCCTCTGGAACTCCAGCCGGAAGGTCTTCGGCCTGATGGAGTTGGGGGGAGGCATCTCCGGCCCGGGCCTGGCCCGGAGGCTGGAACGGGTGGTCAAGCGCCGCGAGAAGCGCAAGCGGCCCTACTTCGAACAGGCGCTGAAAAGCCTCAAGGAGATCGCCGACCACGCCGCCGTTCACCGGGTAAAAGTAGGAGTAGAGACCCGGTATTACCTCGAGGAGATCCCTTCCCTGGAAGAATTCGAAATCCTTCTTTCCGCCATCGACTCCCCCTGGCTCGGTTACTGGCACGATATCGGTCACGCCCAGATAAGGGAGAACCTGGGGATGGAGAAGCAGGAGGATTACCTGGGACGCTACGGAGACCGCCTGGTGGGGCTCCACATTCACGACGTCGACGGGCTTCGCGACCACCGGGCGCCCCTGGCCGGGAAGATCGATTTCAGCCGCTTCCGGGAACTGCTGGCCGCCGAAGGCCCGATCAAGGTTATCGAAGCCCACCCGTCGGCCGCCGCCGAGGAATTGAAGCGGGGCGCGGACTATCTGAAGACTCTTGTGTAAGAGGGGGAGGAAGTGCGGCGCCGCCAAGCGAGCGCGTTGAGGTTAGAGGAGAAGGGGGCCGCCGCTATGAATAATTCGGGCTAACCGAAGAGCAGGCCTTTAAAGAGTTCCAGTTTATGGTCGATCGCCAACGCGGGCATCTGATCGCATTGAGAGTAACAGGCGCATCTGCCCGAAGCTATAAAGCGACGGTTGTCGCTCATCTCTTTCCCCCACCAAATTTCCTCCAGGCTTTGTTTGTACAGATCGCCAATCGGTTTCATCAGAGTAGGGCAATTATAAATCTTGCCGTCGTTATGGAGCAGGATTGATATGGAAGAAGAATAGCATCTGCCGATGACGCAAAGCTTCTTTTCGATGAAAGTTTCCCGCAGATAGCGCATCAGTTCCCGGTGAAATATTACATTTGCCGTCTTGTAGATCCTCCCCCAGAAGTCTAATCCGGCGGACGATTTTTGTTCCGCTCGCACCATCTCGTCGAGCTGTTCGAGAATCTCGCGAGTCTGTTCGGGGGAGAAATCATAGTTGCCGCCGACGTTGTCGAGAAAACCGAACTCCGCTCCCGGCTTGACGGTGAAAGTCGCCCCCAGTCCGCGCGCCCAACGATAGACGCTTAAAAGCTGCCGATGGTTATCGGGCAGAATGGTGAATTTAACCGTCGGTCTCAACCGCGGAAAGTCCCTTTCCAGGGATAAAAGCCGCTGAAGTGTTTGTTCCGCCCGCCGGAAAGTTCCCTCTCCGCCTCTTATCCGGTCGTGAATTTCGCCGAGGCCGTCGATGGAAACATTTATTACCAGCGTGAATGAGTAACGCTTCAACATTTCCCGCGCGGTTTCTACGATCTTATCGGTAAGCAGACCGTTGGTGGTGATTAGTACGATGCGGAAGTTTTTCCCTCCCAGTTGATCGATAACCCGAATGAGATCCGATAAAAACGGTTCTCCGCCGGTTATATCCAGAATTCTGAGATGCTTGGATAAAGGCGAGTTCTTTATTCGGGCGAGCGCGGCGGATCCGACCTCTTCTTTGGGCCGGCTTTTCCAGATATTGCACATCACGCACTTAAGGTTGCAGCGGTTGGTGACGGTCAGGTGAAGAATGACCGGGCGGAGCCATTTATCCCGTCCCAACCGCATTCCGAGAGAGCTCGCGAGCAGGTCTTTCACAAAATTAAAAACCATAAAGCGGGCGTCTCCCCTAATATTTTTTCCCGGAGAGGTAGGTTGCCAGGCCCCAGGCGATTCCGGCCGCCACCGCGATAAAATCAAGCAGGATCATAAAGCACGACTTGATGGCGAAAGCGCGGTCTTTTACTTTGCCTAACCAATTAATAAAATCAAAGTTTGCGAACACGGCCAATCCGAGACCGATGGGCGCCGCCCAGCCCCAGAAAGCGGCGCCGGTGACGAGAAACACGGCGAGGGCGGCCAGCGCGGACGAGCTGAACAGGATACTTAAGATAAAAGAATCGGGAACCGACGTCCGGTTTCCGGAACGCCATTTCGTTAAGCGGGTTCTCAATCCCAGCCTGGTAAGATCGGCGGAGCGCCGAAAATCCAGGCACAGAACCTCGGTCAAGGAGTAGCGTTTGAGGTGTTCGACTTCCAGGTCTCTGCGCAGTTTTACTTTGTATCCTTCATCCCACAACTTGTTGCCGAAGGCGGTGTCTTCGACACAGGGTGAACGGTATTGCTCGTCGAATCCCCCCAAGGCGAGGAAGGCCTCTTTGCGGATGGCGGCGATGCTCGTGTAGAAGAGCGAAATATTGTCGGGGAGCAGGATGTAAGTAAAACGCATCCAGAGGTTTTTATACTGGCTGCTGAAGTTGGGGAAACGATTATATTCGGAGAGCAGGCCGGTAACCGCGACTACTTCCGGATCCTGGAACGCCAATGCCAGCTGGGAGAGCGAATCCGGGCGAAGCCGGATGTCCGCGTCGATGAATAAAACGATTTCGCCGTTCGCTTCCCGCGCCCCCCGGTTGCGGGCGGCCGCCGGCCCCCGTCCGGGTTTTTGCGTCAGGGTCCGGCAACCGTGCCGCCGGGCGATTTCCGGAGTATCATCGCTTGAATCATCGTCAACGACTATAACTTCCCGATCGGAATGGAACGAGGAATCAATCGCCTGCAGACATTCCGCCAGCGTCGCGGCGGCGTTTCGTACCGGTATAACTATGGAGATTTTCAAGACGAGGGCTTAACCGGGAAGAATCAATATTTCTTGAACATTTTTCGCCAGCCGCGGTAATTCTTGAAAACGAATATCAGGTTATTGATTCCGTCACCCCAGACGTTGAGCTTGCTTTCTCCCACCCGGACATCCCGGTAGAGAACCGGAATCTCCGCGGCCTTGATTTCCGGGTGGAGAAAAGCCAGGATTTTCAATTCTTCGGATAAGGCCATTCCGTCGCTTGTCGGCTGGATTTTTTCCAGGATATTTTTCCGAAAAACCCACATCCCGGACTGGGAATCAAAGAGATTGATTCCCAGGGTGAGCCACATCGCGTGATTGATGACCACGTCCCCGGTATAGCGCAACATACTGGAAAATGTCCGTCGCCGATCGGGGATTCTTCTGCAGGTGATAAAGTCGTAATTTTCTTCATCCAAAAGCTTAAGCAACCGATATATCGGTTCGATAAGATACATTCCATCGGCGTCCATAGTTACGATGATGTCTCCTTGAGCGGACCGAAACCCGGCTTTATAGGCGGCGCCGTAGCCCGGCCTGGATTCCGGGACCACCCGGGCACCCAATTTCGTAGCTACCTGCACGGTATCGTCCGTGCAATTATTATCCACCACCACCACCTCGTCGATCACCGGCGGTATATCGGGGAGGACGCATTGCAGACCTTCTTCCTCGTTGTAGCAGGGAAGGACTAAAGAAATTTTTTGATCCTTATACATCGAAATCTCCTTATTTCTCGGGACCAGGGTTGCAACAACTGACTACTTAGCAGCTTTCCGTCTTTTCAGTTTGGCCAGCTTGATGGCCAGGTATTCTTTGAGAATTCGGGGATAAACTCGAGGGTTAAAAAGAATGTTAAGGGTCAGGAAGCATTCGTAGGTGCAGAAGCATTTCGTATCCCGGATGACATCCCTGGCCCGGTCGGCCTTTTCGCTGAACCAGATTTTCTTGAAATCATAATCGTGGTCGCGAAGATTACCCAGCTTAAGATCGCCGTGCAGTTCGCAGGGTAGAACTTCCCCGTCGGCGAAGATCGCTCCCCCCAGCGATCCCCCTAAACAGGGCAGGATCATCCGGTTTTCCCGGATAACGCGCGCGATTACCTGGTGACGGATTATTCTTTTGGCGTTTATCACGTCGGAGAAGGGAAAACGCCGGTAGCCCGCGAGCATTCGTTCTTTGATTCCTTTCTCCATCGCCCGGGCGTATTTTTCATAGTTGTCGATGTTGAAGAACTTCGCCGCCGGTTCCAACGGTTTGCCCCGGCAGAGCAGGGTGAAGATGGTGTCGGCTTCGGTGTTTTCCGTGAAATACTCGTACATCTCCCGCAGTTTACTGTCGTTATAAGAGGAAACGGTGGTCTCGATCGCGGCGGTGAATCGGGGATACTTCGCTTCGATTTTTTTCAATTCCCGGAAGGTGGTCATCGCTTTCTCAAACAGCCCCGGCACTCGCCGGATCTCGTCGTGATCTTTTCCGATGCCGTCCACCGAGACGTCGACCATCAGGTCGAGACCGGGACAGGTGTCGAGGATATCCGTGACCGTCTCCACCACTCGCTTGGTCAGACCGCCGTTGGTGGGAATGCCCACGTTGCAGACGTTGTTGTTGCGGTGGAAGATCCGCACGATCTCGGCCAGATCCCGGCGGAGAAACGGTTCCCCCCCGGTCGGCAACAGGAAGAGAAAGTCATCCATCTTGGACGAGATCTTCTCGATCTCTTCCAGGCTCAACTCGTCCTTGCCGGGTTTGATACCGCCGAGCAGGCAGTGCTTGCAGTCGGCGTTGCAGCGCTCGGTCAGGAAAAAGACCAGGTAAAGCGGAAACGCCCTTCGCGGCCGCAGGATTCGCGGCGCGAATTTCAGGTAGTTCAATCCGGACATAGCTGTTCGACTCTCTACGGGTTCGGTAAGGTCCGGGAAATATAGCATAAGAATGCCCTTCGGTCCATCTTCAGTTGAATAAGGGGCTCGGGTGCGGAGCAACAAGTTGCTCCGCGAATCACTTGACGGTCATCGATGAACGATCGACGATCAACTACGGATTTAAGCGGGTTATGGAGTGCGGCGCCATCGGCGCCGCTTTTAGTTCCTTATCGACTTATCACCTTATCAACTTAATAATGCCCTATGGGATTTGCGCTATGAGTCCTTCGGAGTCAATCAGCGATTTTGACACAAAACTGCCGAGGAGTTGACTCGAAATTCCTCGCCTCCCAGGGGAGCTTCCAGGGCCTCATTTTCAAGGTTTTGGCCGTTCCCCAAGATTTGCCCC
>PUNC01000038.1 GCA_003551625.1 PVC group bacterium
CCTCTTCTGAAAGCGCCCCCTCCTGCAGATACCGCAGGGTAAACCGGGGAACCGATCGAGGCCCAAGAACCGATCCGGGCCGTTTTAGCTCGTCAATAAAGTCACTTTCCATGGTACAGGGCTGTCTCTTTCGCGCTGCAGCAGCGATTCCGTCATGGCTGGCTATGAACGAGGGATGGAGCGGCGTATCGGGAGTAGCAAAATGTTTTACCACCCTGGAAACCGGAATGCCAGCCTTCTCTGCCATCGGCACCACATCGGAACAGGGGCCGCTTTCTGCATGCAGCTGGATGGCACACCCGCAATCTGCGGCAAGCTCAAGCGCCGCATACAGCACCCGGTTTGAGGCATCCCACACCTGGTCTGAAACATCATAGTGCGGCCTCCCGCTTTTGAGGGCAACTGCTGAACCCTCGGCAACAAAGCCCGCTGCCACCTCAAGTGCGCCGATCATCAGCGATTCAGCCTGATCAAGGCTCATCCGTTCGGTGAGGCGGGAGATCTCGGCAGGATGCACGCCAAGGATCGGGTAGGCAACAACTCCGGTCTCCCTGCGGCACTCCCTGGCAAGAGCAATTGTCTTCTCAAACGGGACCCGGAAATCTTCTGGTGATACCGGTGTTATGCCATAAGACCAGGAAGGTTTTGTGACCAGGAAGATATGGGTCCCGCCAGACCTGGAAAACTCCCGTGCTGCCTTCAATCCGATCCCGTTGACCGGATCCAGGTGCATATGATCATCTGTGATCGGAAACGCTGGTTCCTGCATATCAATCCTGAATCGACATCATCGGGTAGCCGTTTTCATATGCCAGCCGTGCCGTGCAGGTAGCATCGCCGACCTTTGTTTTTACGGTGACATCAAACATCCTTCCCGATATCTCAGAATATCCAAACGGGTTTTCGAGCATTACGGAGCGATCAAGCCGCACGTTAACGTCGGTTACATATGGCTGGAGCCTGACCGCTGACTCAATGGCTGCCTCCATGGCAGGCGCAGTATCAGGGGAGACCGGGGTGCCGACAAACTGGTGGTAGAGGGCGCCAAGTTTTATCGCCGCTTCAAAGATTGCTATTTCTCTCTCGGTAGGCATGGTATACTCACTCTTTGTCAGATCAACTTTATAAGACCGTTTCTGGGTGAGAGTGCTTCACCCCCCCTGAGAAGGGCATCTATCTGTTTTTCGATTGTATCACGCGAAAAACCTTTATCGGCGAGGAGATTAATGACCTCGTCAACGCGTGCGGTCCCGTGTTCATCGCCCAGGATACGTACGGTTTCTTTGATGCTCCGGATTAAGTCCCTGCTGTGCTTGGAGAAGCCTGTTGTTATCTTGTCGATGTCAAATGTTCCGGTCTTTGGATCATATGCAACCTTCCGCAGGCAATTATCCACAATCCTGATCACCCGAACGGCATCATCCCGGTCGATCGTCTTTGACAGCCGGATCCGGGCGCTCGCCTCTGCAAGCCTGACGATCGCCTCGAGCTGGCGTGCAGTCACAGGAACGGGCTTTTCAGGGGAGGCAAGGTCGCGGAGTTTTGTATAGTATGCAACCAGGGCATCTTTTGCCTCCTGGGTAATGATGGGAAATGCGTTCCGCTTTGCATAGGCAATGTACTTTCGAAACATCACCGGGTCGATCTCAGGTGTTACCGGGGCCAGTTCCCGCTGGATATACTCCTCATTCACACCTTCAATAGGGTTCCTTTTATGCTGCATAATCAGCTCCCCAACAGCATGTGCTTTTAGGATATGCTGTGCAATCGCCTCGTCCCTGCGACTCTCCGGGACATCAGCCATAATAAAGATCAGGTCAAAACGTGAGAGGAGGGACGGGGGCATATTGATCTGCTCGGAAATTCCGACATACTCATCAAACCGTCCAAGTTTTGGATTTGCTGCACCAAGGAGTGCACACCGCGACTTCAGGGTTGATGTGATCCCGGCCTTGGCGATCGAGATTGTCTGCTGCTCCATTGCTTCATGGAGAGAAGAGCGGTCCTCCTTCTGCATCTTGTCCATCTCATCAACACAGGCAACTCCCATATCGGCAAGCACAAGCGCGCCGGCCTCAAGGGTCCATCTCCCGTCTCCAAACTCGTCTTTTACTGCAGCAGCCGTCAGACCGGCGGATGTTGCAGATTTGCCAGAGGTATATATCCCCCGTGGTGAAAGTTTCACCACATACCGCAGGAGCTGGGATTTAGCTATCCCGGGATCTCCGACGAGAAGGATATGGATATCACCACGGAGCGTGCTGCCGTCTGGCATCTCTTTTGCGATACCGCTGAAGAGCTGAAGGGATATGGCCTCTTTAACATCCTCATTGCCATAAATGGTCGGGGCAATTGAATGTGCAATCTTTCGGTAGAGATTTGGATCCTGAGAGAGTGCGAGGATCTCCTGTTCGTCCTCCTCGGTGATATTGACCTCCTCAAACTCTTTTTCCCCAAACTCGATGGAATTGCATTCCAGGTAAATATCAAAGGTGGTGCTCTTTGTGCCGCCGGTTACCCGCTGGATTGAGTGCAGGACACCATTTATAACAACACGGTCACCGGGTGCGGCAAGGCCGGTTAAGTCATCAACAACATCAATATCAAGGATCTGGGGCTGTTCACCCCCCCGGAGTCCTTCAGGAGTCTCCTGGATGCGGATCTTCTGGGCATCCACAAATGTTGACCTGAGCACGATGAGTTCAAGTCTCTTCTGCGTGCAGTCTGCCACACCACACCGTTCCGGTTCAATAAATCTGCCATAGCCCTGTTCACGGAGGGTCATATGACCATCGGGACACCTGAAGATTGCCTGGATGATCCGTGGTCTGACCTCGGTTATCTTTCGGACAATCCCCTCGACCGAGACGAACGTATTCATCTGATCAGATCTGATATCACGGACAAGGGTCCTGCGCGGGAGGTTGATAAACCGGATATTCATCTTCTGGATAATATCATGCGCATCTGTCCGTGCAAGGAGATTGTGTGCCCTGATGGCATCCCTGACCTCGGCAAAGACCTTGTTTGGGTAGTTGATCAGTTCATCTGCGAGCCGCACACCACTCCTGCCGAACTTCTGGAGGGTCTCGTAATTAATGATGAGTGAACGCTTATACGGGAACTCGCGGCCGATAGTCCTGATCTCTGCCTTATACTTTTTTGAGAGGAATTCCGCCCATTCCTTCGACTTGTCCACGACTTCAAGATCGATCTCTTCATCAAAGCTCAACGATCATCAATCCCTTTGTTGCTTCATTGAGGAGAGTACAAACCGTGCGATCATCGCCTCCATCTGGAGATCGCTCTGCGCACCCTCGGAGATACGAAAATCAGCTTCTCCAATATGGTCAATCAGCTCCACCTTCAGCATCCGGTCGATCTCCATTCCAATGATATGCCGGTATGACTGTGAAAGGAGTTCGTTTGGTGCGATGCCGCGGTCCCGGGTGAGTGATGAGAGGTGCCGCTCCGCGCTCTCGAAATCTCCGGCAAGCGAGAGGTCGATGAGGGAGGCGATCTCTTCGGGCCGTGCGCTCGCAGTGATCGCATAGATTGCCGCTTCTGTGATATCGTTTGTGATAACCGCTGCTCCCTGGAGTGCATTGATCGCCTTTCTCATATCGCCCTCTGCAATATAGACGATAGCATCCTCTGCTTCAGGCGAGACGCTGAGCCCTTCCTGTGCTGCTATCCTGCGAATCTCTTCTTTGATATCTTCAGGAGCCAGCGATCTGAACCGGTAGAGCGCACACCGGCTCTGGATGGGATCGATGATCTTTGAAGAATAATTGCATGAAAGAATAAACCTGCAGCTTTCCGCATAGTTCTCCATGGTCCTTCGTAACGCTGCCTGTGCATCAGCGGTCAGGGCATCTGCTTCATCAAGAAAGAGGATCTTGAATGTGGCAGATCCGATCGGTGATGTCCGTGCAAACTGCTTGATCTGGTTTCTGACAACATCTATCCCCCGTTCATCAGAGGCATTCAGCTCACGGAAATTCATCTGCCAGTCCTCTCCAAAGAGCTCGCGTGCAAGGGCAACAGCAGCTGTTGTCTTTCCAACACCGGGCGCCCCCGTGAAGAGGAGGTGCGGCAGGCTTTTCATGTTCACATAGCTTCGCAGGCGTTCGATAATTTCCCTGTGGCCGACGATATCCGAGAGGCTCAACGGACGGTACTTCTCGATCCAGATCCCGTGGATGTCCTCCATACATCATCATTAGATCGCACCTGATGAAAATGGATACGTTTCATCGATATGCTCATGACGCACCCGGTTATACATAACAGTAGAATGGCATATGCAACCGAACCGGTCTCCTGGGTCTTCGCAGATGAGTGCCACCGTGCAACGCGGAGACAGGATGGATTTGTTACCCCGACAGGGGCTGTTCTCCGACGGCTCTTTTTGATCGGTGTCCTGACAGAAGTGCATGTGCAGAACAGCCGGGCGGTCGAGGCGCGGGTGAGTGACCCGACCGGCGGGTTCTCGGTATCAGTAAACCATTCGTATCCGCTGGTTGCCGATCTCCTTGCCGCAGCAGAACCTCCTGCATTCATTGCGCTCGCCGGTGAACTTGCACAGAAAGGCAGAGAAGAGATCAGGGTCATTGCCGATGCCTGCCAGCTGGTATCACGGGAAGACCGTGACCGCTTCATCTGCCTCTGTGCCGAAGATACGATCCGGCGGCTTTCCGTGATAGATGATGGCTCCCGCGAATACATGCAGATCAGTGAAATGGTGACACATGCGCTCTATGTTACAGGAATGCAGGCAGATACCGGCGATGCTGATGATCAGATCGATACCGTTGTTACCATCATCGAAGGGTTAGCCGGGACAAAAGGCGCCGCCCTCGATGCGGTGATCGCAGCTGCCCGGGGAGCGGGACTGGGAGAGGAGATAACCAGAGCCGTTCTCACCCGGCTTCTCGAAGAGGGGGACTGCTATATGCCGACAAACGGCACAATCAAGCTGGTATGAGACCCCGGTTTCTCCCGGAAGGCCCTGGTCTTCTGATCACGCGAACCTGTTCGGTGCTTGTCATCGCCGATCTCCACCTCGGTGTTGAGAGTGCACTTGACCGGGCAGGCTGGCATATACAGAGCAGCACACAGGAGCGCCTTGGCCGGATCATCTCCTGTATCGAAGAGACAGATCCTGACCTCCTGATCATCCTTGGAGACCTGAAGCATTCGGTGCCGCGGGTGAGCTGGCAGGAGCATACCGAGCTTCCGCGGGTGCTTGGAGAGATCCGGCAGAGGGTCGAGCTCCGGCTGCTTCCGGGAAACCATGATGTCGGGATCAAACGGTACATGCAGGAGGGCGAGATGCTTGAAAGGAACGGGGTTGTCATCGACGGCACCGGTTATCTCCATGGCCATACCTATCCATCACCTGATCTTGCCGGCCATCTGATCGTTGCTGGCCACCACCACCCGGTCCTTCATCTCTATGACGAAGTGGGCTGCTCTCTCCGGGGCACTCCGGCATACCTCCTCGCCGAGGTGGATGAATCATTGCTCAGGATGAGCCCTGCAGCTGCTCCCACCCGCCTTCTCTTCGTTCCAGCCTTTTATGAATATGCAGGAGGGATTGATATCAGGACAATCCCGGAAAGCGGTTTATCCCCCCTTGCAAAGAGCATCAGAATAGAAACTGCAGAGGTGTTTCTCGCGGATGGAACCTATATCGATACCCTCCAATCCCTCCGATCCGAACGCAATAGTCAGCCTTCTGCATGAGCAGATCAGATCTGCCCTTGTGAAACGGGGGTTTACCGATCTCTCCGAGATCCAGGTACGGGCAATTCCACCACTTCTCTCAGGACACCACCAGATACTGATCGCCCCGACCGGCACAGGCAAGACAGAGAGCGCGATGCTCCCGGTATTTCACTCGATGATCTCCCAGAGAGAGAGGGAAGGGTTTTCTGCGCTCTATATCACCCCGCTCCGCTCGTTAAACCGTGATATGCTGTCACGGCTCACCTGGTGGTGCAATGAACTTGGCCTGAGCGTCGGGGTGCGGCACGGAGATACCGGTACAGCTGAGCGCCGCAAACAGGCATTAAAACCCCCTGATCTCCTCATTACAACGCCTGAGACCGTTCAGTCAATGATGATGGGCCACCGGCTCAGGCGCCATCTCGCAGGAGTCCGCCATGTGATCGTTGACGAGATCCACGAGCTTGCCGGCAGCAAGCGTGGTGTCCAGCTCTCCATTGCCCTTGAGAGGATCCGGGAATATGCAGGTGAGTTCCAGCGGATCGGGATCTCGGCAACGGTTGGAAATCCAGATACCGTCGGCTCCTTCCTCTGTGGAGAGCGGCCTTTTGGAATCATTGAAGTGCCGGTTGCATCCAGGCTCTCCCTGAAGGTGGCCTTTTGCGGTTCTCGTTTCGAGGAGCAGGTGCGCGGGATCGAACAGGCGATAGATAAGAACCAGTCAACCCTGATCTTCGTAAATACACGATCAGTTGCCGAAGCAATCGGCCATCATCTCATCCCGCGGGGGGATGTCGAGGTCCATCATGGATCGCTTTCACGGGACGTCAGGATTGATGCCGAGGAGCGCTTCTCACAAGGTGCGATCCGTGGCCTTGTCTGTACGAGTTCGATGGAGCTTGGGATCGATATTGGCCATATCGAGCATGTCGTCCAGTTCGGATCTCCCCGGGATGTTGCCCGCCTGATCCAGCGGGTGGGAAGGGCGGGCCATCGTCTCGACCAGATCTCGCGGGGGACGATCCTTGCTACCGGGTTTGACGACCTGCTCGAATCACTCGTCATCGCACGGCGGGCGGTGTCAAATATGACCGAGCCGGTAATCCCGCCGCTCTGCCCGGCAGATGTGATTGCAAACCAGGTAGCCGCGATAGCAGTTGAACGCGGTGAATGCGAGATTGAATCGATCCGGGCCATTCTTGCACGGGCATGGCCGGTTTCAAGGTGCAGGGGTTTGCTTGATGAGTGTATTGCCCGTATGGAAGAGCACCGCCTGATCCGGCGGGATGAGTCAACCCTGGTCAGATCCGGCCGTGCCCGGAAGTACCTTGCCACAAACCTCTCGATGATCCATGATGAGCGGAAATTCGGGATCGTTGATTATGTGACCCGAAAGACCATTGGAACCC
>PUNC01000014.1 GCA_003551625.1 PVC group bacterium
TGGAGGTAGGTGGCCGTCGCCTGCGTCTGACCGCCGAACTCGGCGACGACGTTGAGACCGTCGTGGCGGAACCATTTGGTCTCCAGAGCGGAGTTGACCGCCCCTACCCTGCGCTTGTCCCCGTCGTAGATGAACTGGTTGGTGGTCTGATCGGGCAGGGTGACGCCGATGAGCCTGTGCTCGAAGTCCCACTGATACTGAGTGATCTCTGTCTGGCCGTTAAATACCGTCGTTTTGCTGATCAGGCAGCCGTTCTTGTCGTATTTAAAGAGGGCGGCGTGGGCAAGGTCCGGCTGATAGAAGACCTCGACCTGGTCGGTGGCGGTCTGGCCGGCGGCGATTTCTTCCTTATGCAACAAATTCTTCCGGATAGATTTTGTTGCATAAGTTCCCCACGACCTTGGCCGAGGCAGAATTAGTTCCAGCTACACCGACTCTCAACTCCTCTGCAGATCCCTACCCCGACAATTCCAATATCGGAACAGATGAATCAATTCATCGACTATACGATAAACTCCGTACAGACAACGCTTTTCTTTAATTACTTGCTGTTTTCGTAATTATTCAGACTTTATTTATGAATCTTATGCGCTCCGAACATCGCAATAATACCTAACGCTGCACCGATAATAAAAGTAACCACCATGTCCCTGACCCCTATTGTAACATCAGCGCTTAATGTCACTATATTTACTATCAAGTAAGCTATCGCCAACCTAATACCGATTGATAATACACCAGCAACAATACCGATAATAAGCATTTTGGAATAATGTCCCATCTTGTGCTTAATGAGATTATTCTTTCCAGGCGTAGGGTATAGCTTGAACTGCTGTTCCAATATCCGCACCTAAGTAAAATGCCGTAGGAGCAAGCAAATACGTCTGTATTTTTGTTCTGAGCGTCCACTTTCCCATGTCCAATCCTCTAAGATAGATGGCACTGTGCGAAATGCGGAAAGAGTAAAAATCTTTTGTAGCTTTCCAATTGCACCAAGATTGGGCTCCTCGTGATATTATTTCGGTTGTACCGGCGATAGTAGGACCAATAAGTGATGTAACCGGAGGCCCTTCTCTTAAAGGTATTGGCAGTGGGCTCAGAAATTCGGCAAGAGGTAATCTATCTTCATAAAACTGATTTGCAAATCTTTGCCCAAAACCCGGATCTGGTCTCCACCAAGGAAGTGAAGAAGCGTCTCCGTCCGTTCTTGTAGTAGTTGTGGTTGTAGTACGTATTTCATCATAGTCTTGCCAGTCCCGTGTAACTGTAAACCTTATGCCTCCATCTCTTCTTTCTCTAATCCCTTCATGTCTTCTTTCGATTTCCTCTCTACGACGGTCCTCTAAAATCTCCGATTGCGTTTTCCCCTCATCATTACCTTCTACCCCCTCGCGTCTTCTAACTCCGTCTTCATCATTTGTATTGTCAGTCGGAGATTGATCATTGTCCGGCGTGGGGTCCGGCTCAGGTGTCTGCGCGAGATCATTGGCTAACTCATCACCCGGACTCAACCCCAGGGGATCGATCAGGTTTACCGGGTTGTTGTAGCAGTAGACATACCGGTTGAGCTTGTGGGGCTGGAGACCGTCGATGTGTTCCCTTAAAAAGCGGTGAAACTGGGAGTAGACCCCGCTGAAATACGAGATCGTGGGATCATCGGGCCCGCCGGTCAGGGGATCGGGTGAGATGAACCGGCCGATCTCGGGGCAGTAGAACCTCGCCCGGTTAAACTGGAGCCCGATCTCGTCTTCCCACTCGCGGGAAGTGAACCGGTAAGGGCTGCCGCCGTCGTCTCCGCTTGCCGTGAGAGTCCTCCCCCAGGCGTCGTAGGAGTAGGCGGCCGTCTGGTTCTGCCACTGGTCTGTCAAAGAACGGACCGAGCCGATGGCGTCGGTATGATAGTATAACCTGGTCCCGCCCGAGGTTCTACTGATAAGTTTGTCGATGCCGATGCCGTGGAGGTAGGTGGCCGTCGCCTGCGTCTGACCGCCGAACTCGGCGACGACGTTGAGACCGTCGTGGCGGAACCATTTGGTCTCCAGCGCCGAGTTGACCGCCCCCACCCTGCGCTTGTCGCCGTCGTAGTCGCTCTTCCTTTGATATTATATTCCAAATTGAGCAGATAGTGATGCCGTTGAGGCGGCTATTTGGAGCAACGTATGAGCAACTATCGGCACATATATGTTCCTTGATTTTTCATACATATATGTAAAGATAACTCCGATTACAAACAATGGTATAAACTCTCGATACCTGAAATGCATAATAGCAAATATGACAGCGCATATTATTATACTCAGCTTATAACTATACTTATTCCTTAATGCCCGATAGATATAGCCTCTGAAAAATATTTCTTCTGCGATTGGAACAATTATTACAGCTAATACATAGTTTGGAATATATACATAATTGGGCGCTCCAATATACCATAGATTTCGATACGTATTGGACGACAAGTACATCTCAGAGGGCATTATGAAATTAAATATAATTATAGCAAGCATAATAACCCATGACACATCGGCTCGTATACTTGATATGCGTGTTCCGAAAATATATAATTTCTTTCCCGAATGATAAAACACCATAATTAGCATAATAGCGGACATACCCACTCTCATTGCAGGCACAACAATGTAGTTAGTCCAACTCTCAAACAACCCGTAAGCAATAAACAATGATACCCAATAGTATGTCGCGAGTATACCGAGGGATATAGCGCATTCCTTGATGCCCCAAGGGACTTGAGCGAATACCCATTTACTGCGATTGCTATTCATAATCATTCAATATAGGCTCATTCCGAAGGCGGGGGCGGATCGGGGCGGACGGGAAGCTCGGCCAGTTTGAACTCCATCCTCCGGTAGCCGAGCAGCCTGACCAGGAAGCCGGTCAGCCCCCCGGCGTCGATGGCGACCTTGATCCGGACCGGCCCGATTCCGTCGGCCACCCATTGCACCGATTCGGTCTCGGTCCCGTCGTCGGAGACGGTGGTCACCACCACCTTGAGGCATTCGAAGGTTCCGGCCGGAACCTCGACGGTCTCGCTCGACTCGATCACGCCGACGATCCGGCTCTGGACCTTATGCTTGCCGTCCACGATCTCGGTCCCCTCCCACTCCCATCTTGTTCCCACCTCCGCCGGGACGGGAAAACGGACCAGGGGGGGGTCATAGACCCTCTCGGTCCGGACGAAGAATATCCGGCTGCGCGCCCGCGACAGCATCACCCCCTCCTCCCCCAGCGCCAGGTCCTGCTCGGTGGTGATTCGGGGGGCTGAAGAACGCAGCACCCATTCGTCCCCGACGCGTTCGGTCACGGCGGTCGCCGGGCCGAGGGTGGATTCGTATTTCCAGGTCATTCCGTCAACCAGGGGGAAATTGGCGGGTCCCTCAACCGCGGCCGCCCGGACGTTTACCGCCCACAGTGTCGCGGACAGGCAGAATATGGCGGCTTTTAAGGCGCTCGATCTCATTTTTCGTTCGGAGATTGCTTCGTCTTTACCAAAGCCACGGCTAAAGCCGTGGACTACATTATCAAAGGCAGGGCTAAAGCCCTGCGCTACGATGGTCTGGTCAGGGCTGAAGCCGTGGCCCACATTATCAAAGCCACGGCTGAAGCCGTGGACTACATTATTTTTCGATCTTGAGGTCTGTTCTCAATCCGCCGAAACCGTTCGCAGCCAGATCTGGCGGCTTCGGGGACCGTCGAACTCGCAGAAAAAGATCCCCTGCCAGGTGCCGAGCTGCGGCTTCCCCCCCTCGACGGCGATCAGCACGGAATTGCCCACCAACGACGCCTTGACGTGGCTGTCGGCGTTGCCTTCCAGATGGCGCCAGCTCCGGCGGTGAGGCACCAGCTCTTCCAGGAAGCCGCTGATGTCGAGCGGAACCGAAGGGTCGGCGTTCTCGTTGATCACGACGCCGGCGGTGGTGTGGGGAACATAAACCAGGCAAAGGCCGGAAAAATTGTCGGCCGCCAGTTCCCGGGCGACCGGGCCGGTTACGTCCACCAGCTCACAGCGTTGGGAGGTCCGGATCGATAGTTTTTTCATATTCTCTTCTCCTTGACGCGGTTTCTCAGCCAGCGGGCCCAGGAGACCGCCCCCTTACCGCTCCGGCAGGAGACCTCGATCACCGGCAGTTCCGGGTTGACGGACTTGAGCTCGCGGTAGAAGCGCCGCCGGCTGAAACCGCAGGCCGCGATAAGATCGGTCTTGTTCAAGACGGCGACGGCCGCTTCCAGAAAGAGCAGCGGATACTTGGCCGGCTTGTCATCGCCCTCGGGCACGCTGCAGACGGCCACCTTGGCGTCTTCCCCGAGATCGAAGTTGGCGGGGCAGACCAGGTTTCCCACGTTCTCGATCAGGAGCAGGTCGATCTCCTCCAGCGGCATCTCCTCGAGCGCCGAGGCGACCATCGCGGGGCTCAAGTGGCAGCCGCGGCCGGTATTGATCTGCAGGGCGCGGACGCCGATGGCGTTCAGCCGCCGGAGGTCGAGATCGGAAGCCAGGTCCCCTTCGATCACTCCCAGCCCGACGCCTTTCCCGATCCGTCCGGCGACGGCCTCGATCAGGGAGGTCTTCCCCGCTCCCGGCGAGCCGATGATATTGAGACCGGCGACGGCCGCGCGGCGGAGGCGGCGGCGATTGGCCGCCGCGATCTTCTTCTCGGACCGGAGCACTTCCTCTTTCATTTTGATCCTGACGGCGTTTTTGATCATTCCTCCGTCTCCAAAAACTCGATGAGAAGTTCCCGCCCCCCGGAGACCACCATCTTCCCGCTCCCGCAACGGGCGCAGGAGAGAACGGGCCGGGAAGACCGGGTCTCCCATCCGCATTCGGGGCAGCGGGAACGGACCCGCCCCGGCAGGATCTCCAGGCGGGAATCTTCCAGGTCGGTCCCCCTGACCAGTTCGGCGTAGATCGCCGTCAGGGTGGAATCGACCACCGCCCGGAGCATACCGACCCGGACTCCCACGGCAGTCACCCGTTTCAATCCCCTCTCCCGGGCGATCGCTTCCACCCGGCCGGCCAGGCTCTCCGCTATCGCCGTCTCGTGCATCGTTTCCGTCCCTGGTAAGTCTTCACTCCCGCCCGCCCCGGCCTTCTTCGTCCCGGAAGGGGACTTCGAAAACGTCGAGATCGCGGGCCACCCGGGCGGTGGGAAAGACCTCGCGGGCCTGGGCGACCAGTCCGGAGACCCGCTGATAGCGGGGACTGACGTGGACCAGGACCAGTTTCTTCACGCCCGCGTCCCGGGCCAGCTGGGCCGCCTGGCGGGAAGACGAATGGCCGCGGCGGGCGGCGTCTGCGGTCATCTCGTCGTCAAACATACCGTCGTAGATCAGGAGATCGGCCTCCCGCGCGAATTCAACCGCTTCCGGGAAGGGCCGGGTATCGACCAGGTAAACCACTTTCCGCCCCGGGCGGGGAGGCCCCAGGACGTCTTCGGGAAGGATTCTCGCCCCCGACTCAAGGGTGACCGGTTTACCGGACTGCAGCCGTTTGAAGAGAGGCCCGGCGGGGATCTTCAAAGCGCGCGCTTTTCCCAGGTCGAACCTTCCCGGGCGCGGTTTCTCGACCAGGCGGAAGCCCAGCGTGAAAACCCGGTGTTTCACCGGAATCGCCTCGATCCGGTAATCGGGAGCGTCCCGCAGAACTCCCCCGCCGGTCTCTTTGACCTCCAGGGGATAGGAGACCCCGAAGTTGAGATACCGCCGGTTCTCCGCCACGTAACCCTTAATCCCCGGCGGCCCCCAGATCTCCAGGGGCTCGGTCCGCTCCCCCATACTCATCGTCATCAACAGGCCGGCCAGTCCGATCACGTGGTCGCCGTGAAGATGGCTGATAAAGACCGCCCGCAGGCGGGCCCAGCCCAGCCGCGATTTGGCCAGTTGAAGCTGGGTGCCCTCGCCGCAGTCGAAGATGAACATCTCGCCTTCCCGCAGCAGGGCGGTCGCCGGCAGCATCCGCCGGGAAGTGGGAAAGGCGCCTCCGGAACCGAGTATCACAGCTCGCATTGATCTGGCTTTTCTGGTAAATTTTAATTTCAGTCTTGCCCGCCGGGCAAGGCTGCCTTACTATAATTCCGCCCGCCTCTGAAAGGAAGGGTTTTTCCGGGCGAGGTAGCTCAGTCGGTAGAGCAGGGGCCTGAAAAGCCCTGTGTCCCCAGTTCGATTCTGGGCCTCGCCATAAAAGAAAGACGCCGGATGTTATCCGGCGTCTTTCTTTTTGTCTCCGGAGCAGAGAGCGTGGGCGGCCCGGAGCGGCTCCGGCAGGCGAAACTTCCTGCAACAGCGAAGAACGATCTCCGCCGCGGTGGCGGAGTCCATCCGGTGGCCGGGAGAGACGAAGACCGGTTTCACCCCCGTCCGGGTCCTCAACACCACACCGATCTCTTCCCCTTCTTTGTCCCACAAGGGAGCGCGTGCCCCCTTCCGCTTCCCGGGGGAACGGTATCGACCGAAGAGCCGGCTCTTGGCGCAACCGATGGCGGGACAGTCGAAGAGCATCCCCAGGTGGGCGGCCAGCCCCAGCCGCCGGGGATGGGCGATCCCCTGGCCGTCGAAGATCACCACCTCCGGGGAGGGCTCCAGCGAACGGAGAAGCTCGGAGAGGAGAGGACCTTCCCGGAAGGCGAACAGAGAAGGGATGTAGGGGAAAAGATCGCGGTCCGAAGTCTCCCGCCGCATCTCCCGCTCGACCCGGAGATCGGGGAACGACATCACCACCACCGCCGCCGCGACCCGGCCGGGACGGAAGGAGACGTCGCAGCCGGCCACCGATTTCACATCGGTTAAGGCGTCAAAAGGCGGGCGGGAGCTGAGGCGGCCGGCCAGTCTCCGCTGAATCTCGACGGCGGCGGAAGGGGGGATATTCCATCCGTGCTCGGTCGATTGTTTCATAATGCGCGTAATCCGGAGGGAGTTTTTGGGATGAGTGCCTTTAGCCTCCGGGCCGGTGCGCGGGGCTATTTAAGCGGAGCCTCCCCTGGCTGGGCCGGGCTCTCGCCCAGCACTCCAAAAAAGGCCCCATTATACCCCCCCTCTTTAAAAGCGGCGCCGTCGGCGCCGCACTCCAAAACGCCCCCCTCACCCTGCCCTCTCCCCCCAGAAA
>PUNC01000125.1 GCA_003551625.1 PVC group bacterium
AGGAAACTGGCGCCGATCAGTCCGGGGCAAGCGGTGATCACCGGCGCCTACCACCTGCCCAACCGCTACGTTGTTCACTGCCTGGGTCCGAGATACGGGATCGACGAGCCCTCCGACCGGCTGTTGGCCGACTGCTACCGCAACTCCTTGAGGATCGCGGACGAAGCCGGGGTGAAGAGTATCGCCTTTCCGGCGATTTCGGCGGGGGCGTTCGGCTATCCGCTGAGAGAAGCGGCCGAGATCGCCGTGGAGACGATCCGGAAGGAGATGGAGAAGCTTGAGAAGATCAGGCTGGTGAGGATGGTTCTTTTCGACGACCGGACGCTGGAGGCGGTGAGGACCGCGATCGGCAATAAAAGTTCCACTCCGGACGCCTGACCGCGGCGGCTTAAGGTTGATGAGAAAGAACTTCCGATTAATTTACGCGACGGGTATCGCCGCGCTTCTGGCGGCGGTTTTATTTTTGGCGGGATGCGGGGGCCGGAGAGAGTTTGCCTTGCGGCCTGGAGACCTACTCTTCCAGAGCGGCGCGGACGACTGTTCGTTCTCCGAAGCGGTAGTCAAGGTCACGCGGAGCTGGCGCGGGGCGGCCCTGTCGCATGTCGGTCTGGCCGCGTTTGATGAAGATGGAAAGATCGTGGTGCTGGAGGCCATTCCGGAGGAAGGGGTGACGGCCACGCCGCTGGACGACTTTCTGGCCCGCCGCCTCGATTCCGACGGCAATCCGCGGGTGCTGGTTGGAAGGCTCAGGCGTCGCTATCGGCGCCTGATTCGGCCGGCGATCGCCGAAGCCCGGACTCTTGAGGGCAGGCCTTACGACGGTCTGTTCGATATCCGCAACGACGCCTATTACTGTTCCGAACTGATCTACGTCTCATTCCTGAAGGCCGGGGACGGAAGGCCGCTCTTCGAGCTTGAGCCGATGACATTCGACGATCCCGATACCGGCAGGATATTCCCGGTATGGGAAGAATATTTCGCTGAGCTCGGCGCTGAAATCCCGGAGGGGGAGCCCGGGATCAACCCCGGAGGGATCTCCCTCTCGCCGGCTTTGCGGATAGTCCACGATTACGGAAGGCCGTAGGGACGCGAGGGACTGGTAAACCTGGTGGACGGGGGTGGACAGTGTGGACGGAGTGGACAGTGTGGACGGGTGGACGGGAAGGGCTACACGGACGGTAGGGGTAATGAAGATCGAGGCAGCCGCAAAACGCTTTTTTAAATTGTCCAACTTTCTTGGTCCAGTTGGGTTCGTTTTGTTGCTGGTCGTGATTTACAAAAGATGGACCGCTCCCCAGCTGTCGTATTTCATCGTCTTTTTTGCAATGCTGATGTTTACCGATGGAGTTTTAGGTTTAAGGTTTCAGAGGCCCCGGCTGGTAAGAACTTTAGAAAGAAACAGAAAAAGCGGGAGCGCCAAAAATGAAAGAATGATACTGGGGATGGAACGGTTTTTAAACATCGTGAGTATCGTGGGATCGATCAGCCTGATGATATTTTGGTTCGGTATGGCGGTGGGGAGTTGACGGGCGAGGGCAAGACGACAGGTTTGACGGCCGCCGCCGTCGAGCGAAGAGTGCGGGCGCTCGGGGATAAGGAGCAGGCCCGCTTTCTGCAGAAGTTCTTCAAGACCGGGCCGGGTCAATACGGGGAAGGGGACGTTTTCGCCGGGCTGCGCGTTCCGGAGACAAGAAAGCTGGCCAAAGAATATTGGGGGCTTCCGTTAACGGAGACGGCAAAGCTGTTAAAGTCGCCCATCCACGAGGCGAGGCTGTTGGCGCTGGTCATCCTGGTCCGGGCCTACCAGCGGGGGGACGAGCCGACGCGGGAGCGGGTTCACCGGCTGTATCTCAAAAATGCCCGCCGTATAAACAACTGGGACCTGGTTGACATCTCCGCCGAGCATATCGTCGGCGCCCACCTGAAAGACCGAGACCGGTCCGTTCTTTACAAGCTTGCGGTTTCGAAGAATCTCTGGGAAAGACGGATCGCCGTGATGGCGACTTTTAACTTCATTAAATCAGGAGAGTTCGGAGAGACGCTGCAAATCGCCGGGCTGCTCCTGCGGGACCCTGAAGACCTGATTCACAAGGCGGTCGGCTGGATGCTGAGGGAAGTCGGCAAGCGCGCCCGGCCGGTCGAGGAGAAGTTTCTGAAGGCGCATTGCCGGGAAATGCCGAGAACGATGTTGCGCTACGCCATTGAGAAATTCCCGGAAGGCTTGCGGAAGAGGTATTTGAAGGGGGAAACGGGCAACCGACGGGACTGAATATAAGGAGGCGCAATGAGGGCAATATTCATAGCCGGGGGAAAACTTCTGGGGCTGTTGATGTTTTACTGGGCAATAAACGTAATCCCTCAATTTGGGTTTTGGGTAAGTATGAGGGAAGACTGGGTCGCGGATGGTATCGCGGCGGGATGGTTGCCGGGGGCGATGGCGTTGCAACTTTTGGTGACGATCGGTTTCGGATGGATATTGGTATTCAGGACTGAACGGCTGGCGGATTTGTTTAAAATCAGGGAAACGGAAAAGGGCGAGTTGCGGCCGGAGGTGGGGGAGTTGCTCCGGGTCGGCATTATTGTGATCGGGGTATATTTGCTGGCCACGGCGATACCGAAGCTGGCCGAGCGCGTTATAGAAGTATTCAGGTATGGCGCCGGCCTTTGGGAATTTCATTTTTCGAGGTTAATCGAAATACTTCTTCAAATTCTTTTGGGGCTGTGGCTGGCGCTGTCGTCAAGACGGGTGGCCGGCTTAATCGCGAACTGGGAGAAGCAGTGACGTTTCTTTATGGTGTTTTGGATCGGTTTGACGGTGGGGGGTTGACGGCCGGAAAAAGTATTATATAGGCGGGATTGGCTGAGATGAAGCGGAGAGAAGAAAAGACCGATTGGCGGGCCTACACCGATCTCGCCTGGACCGAGCCCATCATCACCGCTCCGGAGGATTACGTCGAGGAGGCCGAAATCTTCGTCAGAGCGATCAAGGAGAGCTCGCGCGTCCGGGTCGGGACGCTCTTGCACCTCGGCTGCGGAGCGGGCGTCTATGATTACGCTTTCAAGAAGCATTTCCAGGTAACGGGAGTGGACATCAGCCGGGAGATGCTGGCGCTGGCGAAGAAACTCAACCCCGAGGTCGAGTATATCCGGGGCGATATGCGGGAAGTGAATCTGGGACGGAAATTCGACGCGGTCGCCATTCCCGATTCCATCTGCCATATGGCCACGGTGGACGAGCTGAGAAAAACCTTCGCCGCCGCTTCCGGCCATCTCAAGCCGGGGGGAGCGCTCCTGGTCGTGACTTACGTGAGCGAGGATTACCGGGATAACAATTTTGTCTATACCGGCGCCAAGGGCGATGTCGAAGTTACGATCTTTGAGAACAACTATATCGTCCGGCCCGGGCGGAGGTCCTGCGAGACCACCGTGGTTTACCTGATCCGGCGGAAGGGCAAGCTCGAGATTCACCACGACTCGTTCACCGCCGGGCTTTTCCCGCTGAAGACCTGGCTGGGGCTTTTCAGGGAGGCAGGCTTCAAGGTCGAGCAGAGGAAACTGAAGCACCTTTACGACCGTTTCGTTATGGAAAAGGGGGAATACGTGCTGCGGATGTTTGTCGGGACGGGGGAGGAAGGAAGTTAGTCAGTAAAACCAAAATCCGATGCTAACCGGTTTGGGAAAAAGAAATTAACCACAGAGAACACGGAGAAATGACGAAACCCGAATGACGAAATCCGATGCTAACCGGTTTGTTGCTCCGCACCCTAATAAAAGCAGATTTCAGATTTGGGATGAGAGATTCCGGCTATGCTCCGCACCTAATATTAAAGGACGCATAGAGCAAAGGGCATAGGGCATAGCGAAAAACATCAAGCTTTCGCTTGGCACTCCAAATGCTCTGCCCCGGCCCCCCTCACCCTTTATCCCTCTCCCCCCGGAACTAGGGGGGAGAGGGGTTTTGGAGACAGGAGCGGCGGGAAAGCCGAATGGACACAGATGGTGAACAGCAGGGAGAGGGCCGATGATAGAAGAAAAAAACAAGGCCGCAGGATGGCGGCTTAACGCCCGGCCGCTGTTTCACGGCGAGAAGCGGGGTATCGCGCTCTTTGCCGCCCACCAAGAGAAGCGGGTCTTTAAAAAGATATTTCTCTTTAAGGAGGAGGTCGCCCGCGCCGAGCACAAGCTGGCCGGTTCCGCGGAGCACTGGGCGGAGAAGTTCGAGGAGAAGCTTGAGAAGGAAGGCGTCTCGGTTCCCGAGGCGGCCAAGATTATCACTGAACTGGTCGAGCCGCTTCTGGGGATGCTGTAGGGTAGAAATGTTGGTTTACGGTCAGAGGGGCGGCAGGGGTTCTCTTCGCTTGAGCCAATCCGGGGGAATGGTGCCGGCCGCGAGGGCGACGATTCCCCCGACGATGGCGCAGGTGGTGTCCCGGTCGCCCCGACCCCGGACGGTTTGCCACAAGGCCTTCTCGTAGTCGTCAAGATTGTGAGCGGCGATCCAGAGGCAGAAGGGAACGGTGTCCTGGGCGCTCACCCTCCGGCCGGTCCCGAGAGTTTCGGCGGCTTCTTCCAGACTGCCGCCGGGGATTTCAAGAGCCCGCCGGATGCCCGCCTTTGTATCGCCGTCCGGGACCAGGGGTAGTATTTCCTCGATAAAACCGGCTCCGGAGGGGTGTTCCGGGCGGGCCGCCAGCGCCGCGGCCACGGCCACCGCCATCGCCCCGGCCGCACCTTCGGGATGGGAATGGGTCACCTCGGCGGAGAGGCGGGCTTGCTCGGCGGCCCGGGACAGGACGGGGCTGAAGTATGCGCCAACGGGCGCGACCCGCATAGCCGCGCCGTTGCCGAACGAACCCCCGTTGAAGAGGGCCGGGGAGGCCCGGCGCCAGTCTTCGCCGCGGCCGATCCGGGCGAGCAGGCGGGCGGCCCCGCCGCCGTAGCCGCGCCCGGGTTCCTTCTCCCAGCGGCGCGCGAAGGACCGGGCAAGTTCGTCCTGGTCGATCTCCCCGCGGGCTTTCAGGATTTCAACAATCGACAGCGCCATATGGGTGTCGTCGGTCCAGGGCCAAGGGCCGTCCGGCAGCCGCGCCGGCCCGTCGGCGGGAAGGGTAAGGGAGAAGAAGAGTTCGCCGAAGGCGTCGCCGACCGAGAGCCCTTCAAGGCTGAGACGGGCTTTTGCGAGAGGCTGTTCCTTCATATTAGGGCGAAATTAGAATGCCAATGTGGACGGGGTGAGCCTGGTGGGCTGGATGGACAACAGGGGCTGAAGAGATGGGTGATAATAATGACGAAATCCGAACTAACGGGTTTGGAAAAAAGAAATTAACCACAGAGTTCACCCGCCGTCGCTAGGGCTATGGCGAGGCAAGCAGAGAACACGGAGGAATGACGAAACCCGGCCCGCAAATTTATCCCGCGATAGCAGAGGCTATTTCGCGGGAGCGGGGCCAATCAAAGTAAAGTGGGCGCGTAAGATCGGGTTAAAACCGGACGAGAGCCTGGATGGAAGCGGCGGAGAAGCGCAGGTCCCGGACCCGGCCGGTCCCCTGGTTGTAGGAGTATTCGGCCTCAAGCGCCAGCCGGCGACTAAGGTAGATGTTCACCCCGGCGCCGGCGCGATACGCAAAATCGGACTCGATATCGGCGGTTATCTCCCGCCGGCCGTCAAAGCGGGTCAGGTAGTCGAATTCGGCGCGGAGAAAACCGCCCCCCAGGGTTCCGTAGAGGCTGATAAACCGGTCAAGCTTAAGGTAGCCCTTGGCGCCGATGGTGACGTTCTGGCCGCAGATCATAGTTTCGCGAAAACCGCGGGGGAAGGGGATATCGGACGCCTTAAAACGCTCGAAGTGCTGATAGGAGGCCTCAAAAGCGAAGTAGTCGGTTACAAGGTGGCCGATTCGAATATTCGTTCCCCAGGTACTCTTCCAGCGCGGCTCGCCCAACTCGCCCCGGAAGTGCGGTCTGGCTTCGTTGAAGCCGAAGGCGAAATACCAGCGGTGCTCGGGGTAGGCCATCGCCCGGGGAACGAGAAGTCCGGTCAAGATAAGAAATGCCGGAAAGGCAATAAGTTTTTTCATCTTTTCCCCTCCGTTTTAACTATTATGCCGGAAGCGGGCTGTTGTCGGCAATGATATTAATCCCGTCTTGTTACTATCCTTCGTCGGCCCGGAAACTTTCGGGGCTTTCCCGCGATGACTTATCGGGGGGAGATTGCTTCGTCCCCTTCGCTTCGCTCAGGCTTCTCGCAATGACGGGTAAGGGGTGTATGTCCTCGAAATGACGGGCGGGCGGTGTCTTATCTTGTCTGCTCCCAGAGTCGGCGGAGTTTTTCGCGGTTGCCGACAAGATATTCACGGTCGGCGGCGAATATTTCCAGCGTGAAGGCGCCTTCGTAGCCGGCCTGTTTGAGCTCGCCCAGCAGGGTAGGGAAGTCCACCGTTCCGCAGCCGATGGGAAGGTGCTGATCCTCCAGCCCGTTGTTGTCGGAGACGTGGACGTGCAGGATCTTGTCCCGGTGGCGCCGGATGAAACCGATCCCGCCATCGTCTTCGGCCATATGGAGGTGGCCGAGGTCGAGGTGCAGGTAGAGGCCGTCGACGCCCTTGAGCAGTTCATCGGTCATCTCCGCCTTTCGGCCGGGATCCCCGACGGGTTCGAGCATTATCTTAACCCCCTTCTCCCGTCCGGCCTCGACCAGGCCGGCCAGGAACTCGAAGTGGTTTTCAAGAACCTCGGCGTAAAGAGCCCGGGGATAGGAGAAGTTGGTGTGGATATTGGCCGCGGTGATGCCAAGTTCGAAGCAGAGCGTAAGATACTCATCCCAGTAAGCGCGGCAGGCCCGGCGAATTACCTCCACGGGATGGGCGTAGGGGAGATACCAGATGCCGTGGCCGATTGGGACGGGGAGGCGATGCAGACGGGAGAGGCGCTTTATCTCCCGGGAAGATATTGATTCCAGCCGAGCGTGGGGAGGTTCGACGGTGAGTTCCAGGAAATCAAAGCCGTTTTCGGCGGCGAAGGCGAACTCATCGGCCAGCGGCCGGAACGGTGAGTTGATATGTCCGATCAGCATCTAAGGA
>PUNC01000226.1 GCA_003551625.1 PVC group bacterium
GAAGCCCGGGGACAACAGCATATTCTATATCTCAGCGCCTCTGCGCCTCCGCGCGAGATTGTTTTTCAGAACGGTTCGTCACTCTGAATCTGGAACCCGAATAACCTACGGCCTAAACTAAGCCCCTATTCAAAGAACGCCAAGTCGCCGATCGACCAGAACTGTCTTCTCTCTCCCTGGTGGCCGTCGATGATTAATAGACGGTAGTAGCGGTAAGCGTCATCATTCTCCACGGAGCAATAACTCCAGTACCCGACATCCGGTTCATCTTCCTGGACGATCTGCGCCAGCGTTGTCCAGTTGACGCCGTCGGGTGAGGCCTGCAGGGCGGCGTTGCGGAAGAACTGGAAAGAAAAGTCCGTTCGCGGTCGGGCCGCGACCGCGGTGACGGCCGCGGCGTTTCCCTCCCCGAGATCGACCTTTACCCAGGCGGGTTCTCCAAGCTTGTTCTCGTCGATATGCCAGAAAGTGTCCGGGTCATCGTCCAGCAACGCCGCCGCTGTCTGGGAATCGCGGTTGTAGGAACTGGCCGTCAGTGTGACGCCGTCATCGAGCAGAAGATTGGCGGTGGAATCGATCTCCGGTATTGAGGTCGGCCTAAAGACGGTTACAGGCGCTCTATCGTCGTAATCAAGATAGCCGATCACTCTCAAAGCCAGCGTTATGTCGTCCTCCCAGCGATGAACGATGGGCTCACGGATCTTATCGGGAACAAACTTGACGTGGCGGAAGTAATGAAGATCTTCGCCCCCTAGTTGATGATCGATCCCGAGAGAGAAACTTTCTCCGGTAACGGCGGTCCCGCCCAAGTCGATATAGTAACGGGGACGGCCTTCGGGCGAGTTGCCGAAAAACTCCACGCTTTCGGGGACCCGGTATTCCTCTTTCGGACCGAACCGGCTTCGGAGACCCAGCTCGCTGGGATTCAACGAGATATGTTCGACGGTCTCCAGCAATAGCGATATCCGGTAGGCGCCGTTCGGAATGGAGGTCGAAAGTTCGAGAGGTTCCGAGGCAATCCCGGGAGAACGGACCAACGAACCATCGGGGCCGATGAGTTGCCAGGAAAACCCCTCTTCAACGGTCTCGTCGATATGCCTTATCAAGCCGGCCGGGCGGGCCGGAAAATGGTTAAACGAGAAGAAGAACGGAAACTTGGGAGGTTGCCGCCTGCGGCTGTAGGGCAATGGTGAAGAACGGATTTCTTCGAGAAAAGAAGCGAGTCGGGCGGCGATCTCCGGTTGCTCCGTGATCAGGTTTGTTTTTTTCGTCTGATCGACAGTGAGATCGAATAACGCTTCTTCACCGGAACGTCTTCTAAAAACTTCTTTCGCGTCATCCCGACGGTAGTAAACATATTGCCGATCCCGGGCCGCGATATCGTGAATATATACTTTTTCTTTTCCTTCGGCTTTTCCTTCGATGATTTCGAGCAGGTTATTTCCGATCAGCTTTTTCCCGGCTGGCGCATCCAGGCCCGTCAGGGCCAGTATGGTGGGCATAATGTCCGTTGTATCCGTAATCGCTTCCGACTTGGCTCCTGCCGGAACTTTCGACGGGTAATGAATTATCATAGGTACCTTATACCAATAATCCCACCCCTGCCAATAGTGAGTCCCGTGGTCGGAAGTTACGATAATAATGGTATTCTCCAGGAGCTTCATTTCGTCCAGCTCATCGAAAAGAACTCCGACCCAGCGATCGCTGTGCTTGAGATTGCCCTTGTAGAGTCCGCGAGCTATATCCTTTTCTATTCCGACACATTCACCCCAGAGTTTCTGTCTCACCGTATCCACGAATTCCTTTTCGAATCCGGCCAGGAAATAGTCATCTTCCTCCTTTACGGGGAATGGCCTGTGAGGAGACAGAATATGGTAATAGGCGAAAAATGGGAGATTGTCATCCCGTTCTCTCAGCCAATTCAGCAAGGCGGAAACAAGGGCCTCGTCCCGCGGTTGATCAGAGGTTGGAAAAGGCAGATCGTAAACCTCGCCGAAGAGCTCTTTAATACGTTCTATTTCCCCAAGGTAAAGTATGTTGCTGAAGATCGCGGTGGACCAACCCGATTGCGCCATAAGTTCAGGCAGCGAAATTAATTGCTCCGGCCGGCCCTGGAAGACCGATTCCGGCGCAAGTCCGCGAATTCCCCATTCAAGATCTTCACGCCTGACTTCAAAAAGATCGACCGGATGATAGGAGGAGAACATCATTATCGGAACGGCGTCGCGGGTGCGGATACCGCTGGTGAAATGGTTGAGAAAGACCGCCCCTTGGCGGGCGATCTCGTCTATTCGGGGAGTCGTTCTCCGGTCATATCCGTAAACGCCGAAAAGATCGGCCGGAGCCCCGTCAAGGACGATCAGGATGACGTTGGGCCTGTCGATTGCCGGTTTTTTGCTCCGGCCGCAGGCAAAAAGCGCTAAAAAGAAGATAAAATAGAAAGCGCGGGCGAATATCGCCGACGTTTTATGGGATCTCGTAGCCATAATCGTGAGGTTAAGCTTTCGCTTCGCGCTCCCCGCCGGAGTGCCGGGCGAAAGCCCGGCCCTTTCCGCCTTACCGCTGACTGTTCTCCGTCTGCTGTCTGCCATTAAAGAACGCCAGGTCACCCATCGACCAGAAACTTTTTTCCGTCCCCTGGTGGCCGTCGATGATCAGGAGGCGGTAGAAGCGGTAAGCCGCCTGGTTTTCAAAACCGAAATAGCTCCAATCGCCGCGCCACGGCTCTTCCGACTGGACGATCTGCGCCAGCGTTGTCCAGTTGACGCCGTCGGGTGAGGCCTGCAGGGCGGCGTTGCGGAAGAACTGGAAAGAAAAGTCCGCTCGCGGGCGGGCCGCGACCGCGGTGACGGCCGCGGCGTTTCCCTCCCCGAGATCGGCCTTCACCCAGGCCGGCGCGCCGAGCGCGTTCTCGTCGATATGCCAGAAAGTGTCCGGATCGTTGTCCAGCAACGCCGCCGCCTTCTGGGAGTCGTGGTTGTAAGAACTGGCCGTCAGCGTGACGCTGTCTTGAAGGAGGAGGTTATCCTCCCATTCGATTTCCGCCGGAATAGCGGCGCGAGCGACGGTCACCGTCGCCGCGGGAGCTTCATCGCCGTCAAGATAGCCGATAATTTCCAGCACCGAGCTGATGTCGTCCTCCCAGCGATGGACGATGGGCTCACGGATCTTATCGGGAACAAACTTGACGTGGCGGAAGTAATGAAGGTCTCCGCCCCCTGGTTGATGATCGATCCCGAGAGAAAGTCTTTCTCCGGTAACGGCGGTCCCGCCCAGGTCGATATAGTAACGGGGACGGCCTTCGGGCGAGTTGCCGAAAAACTCCACGCTTTCGGGGACCCGGTATTCCTCTTCCGGACCGAACCGGCTTCGGAGCCCCAGCTCGACGGGGTTCAACGAGATATGTTCGGCGGTCTCCAGCATCAGGCGGACCCGGTATCGTCCGTCGGGAAGATTTGTCGACAGGTTTAATCCCGACGGATCCGGCCCGTCGAGCCGGGCCAGCGCGGCGCCCGCCCGGTCAAGGCGGCGGATCAACAACCAGGGCTTGTTCGGGGGCGTTTCGGCTTCGCCGGGGTTTTCAACCGTCTTGACCCGGGCGGGCGGTTCGGCCCGGAAAAGATCAATCGTGAAATAGAAGGGAAACTCGGGAGGCGATCGCCGGCGGGAGGGACGCATCCGGGCGCTTCTAATAGCGTCGAAGCGGGATTTCAGCCGTTCCGCTTTCTCCGGCTTCATCTCGATAACATTGCTGAGTTCGTCCGGGTCTTTCGCCAGGTCGAAAAGTGCGTCCTCCTGAAAGACCGCGTCTTCGGCGTCAACTCCCCGGAATAGCTTATAGCGGTAATCGCGGACCGCCCCCTCGTGAACGAATATCGTTCTCTCTTCGTCGAGGGGGGCGTCGATGAGTCTGAGCAGGTTGGCGCCGTCCTTAATCTTCCCCGGGGGCGTCTTCACGCCCGCCAGCGCCAGCAGGGTGGGCATAAGGTCCACCGATTCCGTCGGAGTCTTCACCCTCGTGCCCGCCGCCAGTTCCGGCGGGTAGTGAATCACCAGGGGAATCTTGATCAAAGGATCCCAGGGGATCTTTTCCGTCCGGCCGTGTTCCCACAGCAGGTCTCCGTGATCGGAAGTTATGACGACGATGGTCTTCTCCGCCAGGCTCGTCTGGGCGAGTTCGTCGAATAGAACGCCGACCCACCGGTCGCTATGCTTGAGGTTGCCCAGGTAGAGCTTTCGCGCCGCCTTGGTTTTCTCCTCATCCCATCCGATCTCGCCGGTCGGGGTTTTCCTGACGGCCTCGATCAATTCGGGATCGAATCCCTCGGTGAATAAATCGTCTTCCTCCTTGAGGGTGAAAGGGGGATGGGGAGATATGATGTGGTAGTAGGCGAAAAAGGGGCGCTTTCCGTCCCGCTCCCGGATCCATCGCAGAAGGGTCGAGACCAGGGCTTCGTCCCGGGGTTGGCTCGGTATCGGCAGCGGCAGGTGGTAGACTTCATTGAAATATGCCTGCAGGTTGTCGAAGGAGGCTACAAACCCCTCTTGAATATTGTGAAAGATCGCCGTCTGGTAGCCCGCTTTCTCCATAACCTCCGGCAGAAGGATCACGCCCTCCGGCCGGCCCTGGAAGACCGATTCCGGAGTCAGTCGGCGGATTCCCCATTCGGGTTCGGGGCCTTTGAGTTCATATTGGATATCTTCCGGCCGGTAGGTCGAGAACATCAGCATCGGGACCGACTTGGCGGTAAGGCAAGCGTTGCTGAAATGGTTGAGAAAGACCGCGCCGCGGCGGGCGATCTCGTCGATCCGGGGGGTGGTGTTCTTCTCGTAGCCGTAGACCCCGAAACGGTCGGCCCGTGCCCCGTCAAGGACGATCAGGATGACGTTGGGCCTGTCATCCGCCCGGTCTGCCGGCCGCTCCGCCGGCCGGCAGGCGGCCAGGACGAGTAAGGCGAGAAGGATGCTGAGTCGGATGGTTCTCAATATCGGCGTTATCATCGAATCGCTTCGGCCTTCGGCTTCGCGATGGCTTCTTGTCTGCGCTTTCACAGTTTGGAATAGGAATATAACATTGAATTATCCGCCTTTTAATATTAGACTATTTTGACAGCAGGGCGACTTAAAACTTCTGCGGCCTGCTTTCGAACCCGCCATCCCGGACGGATTATTAGTAAATTCGCTGCCATAAATAAGCAGGTCTTTTCCATTATGAATAAACCGCGTGCCATAGTGTTGTTGCTCCTTGGTTCGGCTGCGCTTATTTTCGCGGGCTGTCGCCGGTCCCCGGATCCCGTCGCGCACGCTTCCCTGGCCGGCGTTCCCTGGAACGAGAATCTGCTTTTGCGGGATGGGGTCGTCCTGACGGCCGGCTCCCACGCCGAGGCCCACCCGGTCGAATCGCTGCTGGACAACGATCCCTCAACCTTCTGGCAAGTGGACGAAGAGATGGTGGGTTCGCCGGCCTGGGTGGAAGCCGACTTCGGCGAGGGGGAGGGGGTGGCGGTAAGATCGCTGGCCGCCCGTCCCCGCCGCGGATTTGGTTTCCAGTTCTTCCGTCACGCCGAGGTGCAGGCGTCCCACGATGGGGATGAGTGGAAGACCTTGGCCCGGATCGAGGTTCCGGAGGAACCGGAGAATCGATGGCAGTATTTTTCCTTTCCCGGCCGGGAGCCTTACCGCTTCTGGCGGCTGCTCGTCCGGGACGGTTTCCAGGGACCCGGTCATTTCTGGTCGATGGGGGGTCTGGCGTTTTTCGAGAGTTCCCGGGTGGTCGAGCCGCCGCCGAATATCGTCTTTGTGGTTCTTGACGCCGCTCGCGCCGATCATTTTTCCGGTTACGGCTACGATCAGCCGACCACTCCCGCCATTGACGCGATCGCGGAGAAGGGGGCGGTTTTCCTCAAAGCGTTTTCCCCGGCAAGCGAGACCTACGACGCGATGCCGCTGATCTGGAGTTCCCGCTATTTCTCCAGTGAGATGTTTCAGAAAGACGACTGGAGATGGGGAGTAAGAAGAGGGTCGTCGCCGGAAATTTTTCAGGACTACGACGACGAACAGATGCTTTTAACCGAGCTGCTGGCCGGAAACGGCTACCGGACCGCGATCGTCCACGATCATTGGTGGTTTGTTCCGGAGACCGATTTCGTCGCCGGTTTTCACGATCATTTTCATATCCGAGCGTCGCAGCCGACCGATGAAGCGATCGTGGAGGCGGCCCTCTCCTGGATCGATGAGAACCGGGACGGGCCTTTTTTCGTTTACCTTCACGTAATGTCGCCTCACATCCCTTTTCCCCGCAAGGACGCCGACCTGATCTTTATCGAAGAAGACGAGGTGGATGAGTTGGAGGCGGTCCGCCGGAAGTTCAATCGCAGGACAAACGATTACGCCGATGACTGGTCGCCGCGGGAAATCGAGCTTCTCAAGGCGCTCTACGACGGCAACCTGCGCCACAGCGACGGCTATATCGGCGAATTGTATTCCCGTCTTGAGCGATGGGGATTAGCGTCCAACACGCTATTTGTCTTATCCTCCGATCACGGCGAGAACCTGGGCCAGCATAACCGGCTCCAGCACGGCGGGCCTCACTTCGACAGCGTCCTGCACGTTCCTTTGATAATGGTCTTGCCGGGCCGGATTCCCGCCGGGGTCAAGGTGGAAGGTTTGGTCGAGCTGATCGACATCGTGCCGACGATCGCGGACCTGGGCGGGTTAAGGATTCCGGAGGGGAAAATAATGGACGGTGTCAGCCTGCGTTCCTTTATTGAAAACCCGCGCCGGGGGAAGGAGGCGATATACACTCAATCGTCGATCCGGACTGAACGTCACAAGGTTATTCTTTTTCGGGACGACAACCGGCTCTTTGATATCGTCAATGATCCGGGCGAGGAGCGGAATATCGCGGAAGAACACCCGGAGATTCTGCGAAAGCTCGAAAACCGCCACGAGCGGTTTTTGCGCCCGTTCCGGGA
>PUNC01000012.1 GCA_003551625.1 PVC group bacterium
CGTATTCCAGGGGATGGCATTTCTTCCACTCCCGGATCTGCTTGTGCCATTCCTTGTAGTTGCCGGGCTTGGCGATCGGGATCAGCTGCTTGAGAACGTCTTTGGCCTCCCCCACCACCGGGATGTCGGTCCGGACGCTCTTGCTGATGGCGGAAGGATCGATGTCGATGTGGGCGATCGTCGCGTGCGGGGCGAACTCGGAGAGCTTGCCGGTGACCCGGTCGTCGAACCGCGCCCCCACCGATATGATCAGGTCGGAGTCCATAACCGCGTAGTTGGCGTAACGGGTCCCGTGCATCCCCGGCATCTTCAGCGAAAGGCGGTGCGTGTCGGGAAAAGCGCCCATCGCCAACAGCGTGCAGACGACCGGGATCTCGGTCTTCTCCGCCAGGGCCTTCAACTCCCGGCTGGCCCCCGAGGCGATCACGCCGCCACCCGCGTAGAGGACCGGCCGCTTGGCCTTGGCGATGGCGGCGGCCAGTTTCTTGATCTGAACGGGATGCCCCTCGTGCTTGGGGCGGTATCCCCGCAGATCAACCCGTTTGGGATAGGTCGTCTGCCGGGTCTCGGCCTGCTGCACGTCCTTGGGAAGATCGACCAGGATCGGGCCCCGGCGGCCGGCCGCGGCCAGGTAAAAAGCCTCCTTGATCGTCCGGGTGATGTCGTCGGCCCGGGTGATCAGGTAATTGTGCTTGGTGATCGGCCGGGTGATGCCGACGATGTCGGCCTCCTGGAACGCGTCGTTGCCGATCATCGACGTCGGGACCTGGCCGGTGAAAGCGACGATGGGGATCGAATCCATATAGGCGGTGGCGATCCCCGTCACCAGGTTGGTGGCCCCGGGCCCGGAAGTGGCCATGCAGACTCCGGTCTTCCCGGTAGCCCGGGCGTAACCGTCGGCGGCGTGAGCGGCCGCCTGTTCGTGCCGGGTCAGAACGAAACGGATGGGGGATTTGACCAGTTCGTCGAACAGGTCCAGCACCGCCCCTCCGGGGTAACCGAAAACGACCTCGACGCCTTCCTTAACCAGGCAATCAACAATTAACTTGGCTCCTCTCATCTGAAACGCTCCTAACCGCGATTAAGATTCTAACCAGTTCCGATTGACTATTCCGCCCCCAGGACCGCTCCCCGGGACGCCGAGCCGACCAGCCGGGAGTACCGGGCCAGGTAACCCGTAAGCCTTTTTACCGGCGGCTTCCATTTCTTCCGGCGGGCGGCCAGCTCGGCCCGGCTCAAGGATACGTTCAGCCGGCGGCGGTGAATATTCAATTCGATCTCATCCCCGTCACGAAGCAGGGCGATGGGACCGCCGGCGGCCGCCTCGGGCGAAATATGGCCCACGCAGGGGCCCTTGGTCCCCCCGGAAAACCTTCCGTCGGTGATCAGGGCCACCTCTTCCCCCATACCCATCCCCTCGATCGCGGCGGTCAGGGAGAGCATCTCCCTCATCCCCGGCCCTCCCCGCGGCCCCTCGTAACGGATGACCATCACCGTGCCGGGCTTGATCCCGCCCTTCATCAGGGCGGCCATCCCGGACTCCTCGGAGTCGAAGACCCGGGCGCGGCCGCGGAATTCAAAGCTGCCGAGAGCGACCCCCGACTGTTTGATCACGGCCCCCTGGGGGGCGATATTTCCCGACAGGATCGCGATCCCGCCCTCCGGGCGGTAAGCCCGCTCCAGCGGCCGGACGACTTCCGGATCCTCGACGGCGGCGGCGCGCTGAATCCGCTTCCAGGACGCCCCGTTGACGGTTTCGCAGTCGTTGATCAGGCCCCCCAGGGTCTTCATCACCGCCGCCACCCCGCCCGCCCGGTCGAGATCTTCCATCATATCCTCGCCGGCGGGACGTAGGCTGGCGATCTGGGGGGTCCGCCGGCTGATCCGGTCGAATTCTTCAAGCGAAAAGTCAAGCTCCAGCTCGTTGACCAGGGCCATCAGGTGGAGAACGGTATTGGTGCTGCCCCCCAAGGCCATATCCACGGCCACGGCGTTCTCGATCGCCTTCCGGGTCATTATACTCCGGGCGGCGACGCCTTTCTTCACCAGGGGAACCACGGCCTCGCCGCTGCGGTAGGCCAGCCGCTTTTTGGCCGCGCTGACGGCGGGCGCGGTCGCGCAGCCGGTCAGACTCATCCCCATCGCCTCGGTCAGGCAGGCCATGGTGTTGGCGGTGTACATCCCCTGGCAGGAACCCGCTCCCGGACAGGCTTCCAGCTCCAGGCGGCCGGCCTCTTTTTCGCTGAGCCGCCCCGCCCGGATCTGGCCGACGCATTCGAAGGTGTCCCGGACCAGGGAGAGCCGCCGGTTCCGGTAGCGGCCGGAAAGCATCGGCCCGGCGGTCACCACCACCGCCGGAAGGTCGAGGCGGGCGGCGGCCATCAGCATCCCCGGCGTGATCTTGTCGCAGTTGGTCAGCAGGACCAGGCCGTCCAGGGCGTGTCCCCTGACCACCATCTCGATCGTGTCGGCGATCAGTTCCCTGGTGGGAAGTGAGCAGTACATTCCCGCGTGGCCCATCGCGATTCCGTCGCAGACGCCGGGGACCGAGAATATGAACGGCCGCCCGCCGCCGGCGTAAACGCCGTTTTCAATCGCCCGCTCCAGATCGCGCATACCCACGTGGCCGGGGATGAGGTCGGTAAAGCTGGAGACAACCCCGATAAAGGGCTTTTTCAGGTCGGAAGGGTCCAGTCCGGTGCCGTAAAGAAGGGCCCGGTGGGGGATCCGTTCCGGTCCGAGCTTCACCGCCTCGCTGCGGAGCCCGGGGGCCGGGTTTTTATTTTTCTTTCCCTTCACGAAAACACCGCCTTTGTTTCAACCGTTTTCGGGGATTCAATCCCAAAAAGAGCTTAGTTTGAAATGTTAACACCGCGGCCGGATTCTTCCAAGGACTTATTGCGGAGGAGCGGCCGCCGGCTCGTTTTTAAAGACCCGGGAGACCCGCTTGCCCAGCTGGCAGAGAACCTCGTAGGGAATGGTGCCGATCCGGCCGGCGGCTTCTTCGGCGGTGATGCTCTCCCCTTCCTGGGAGCCGATCAGGACGACCTCGTCGCCGACCCGAACCTCGGGGATTCGCCCCACGTCCACCATCAGCTGGTCCATCGTAACCAATCCCACGATCGGCGCCCGCCGGCCCCGGACCAGAACCTCGCCGCGGTTGGAATGGGCCCGGCTGTAGCCGTCGCCGTAACCGATGGGGAGCGTGGCGATCACGGTCTCCCGGGGGCAGATGTAAGTCCGCCCGTAGCTGATCGGCCGCCCGGGGTGAACCCTTTTCACAAACGCCACCTGGGTCTTGAGCGAAAGCGCCGGTTTAAGGTCGATCATCTCCTCCATATGGGGAGCCGGGTAAATACCGTAGATCATCAGCCCCGGCCGCACCATATCCAGCCGCGATTCGGCGATCCCCAGCAGCGCCCCGCTGTTGGCGATATGCCTCAAGGCGAAGGAGATCTTCCGGGCGGCCGCCGCGCTCACCACGGCGTTGAAAGCCCGCAGCTGCTCGGTCGCGAACGAGGTGTCCGGGCGGTCGGCCGTGGAAAAGTGGGAGCATATCCCCTCGAGCCGGATCCCCTTGACGCGGGTCATCTTCTCCAGCGTCGGCAGGAAGTTTTCGTGCCAGATCCCGATCCGGCCCATCCCGGTATCGACCATCAGGTGAACCGGCGCCCGCCTCCCCATCGAGAGGGCTTCCTGGCCGAGATCGCGGGCGATCTCCAGGGAGCTGATCACCGGAACCAGGTCGTTGCGGACAATCGGACGGCTGTGGCCCAGCATTCCCGCGCTGAGGATCATAATCGGGGCGCGCGGAAAGTAAGCCCTCAACTCCAGAGCTTCCTTCACGTGAGAAACGCCCAGCCACTCCGCGCCCGCGGCCAGGGAGGCGCGGCTGACCGGGTAGACCCCGTGGCCGTAAGCGTCGGCTTTCACGCTGACCAGGATTTTGACGGCGGGGCCCACCAGCTCCCTGATCCGGCGGATATTGTGGACGATGGCCGAAAGGTCCACTTCCGCCCAGGTTTTAAAAAGCGGCGAAGTCATCGGTCCTGAAGATTAACTATTTAACCGGAGGCGGTTTCTTTGTGTAATCGCCCAGGTAGAGCGGCTCTATCCCCTCCGCCTCCGAGGGCAGTCCCCGGGCGGCCTTCTCTTCGGCCAACCGGGCCGCCGCGGCCGCGGAAGGGAAGAGGGCTTCGCCCCGTTTCTTGAAGACCGGAAACTCTTCCGAGATCCGCTCGAAATCGGGCGAAACGATCCAGGCGTCCTTGGGGATCTCCCGGATTCTTTCCCCCGGCAGGAGTTGAACCGGCCGCTCCTCGACCAGCTCCCGCCCCTCCCTCCGAAAGAGGGCGTAATAATACCAGCCCGCCCGGGCGCGGACCACGGCCGCGAGCGGCGTCGGCCGTCCGGCGGCCCCTTCGACGAGAGCGCGGATGCTGGAGACGCCGTAAAGCGGAATTTGCAGGGAGTAGGCGATACCCCGGGCCGCGGCCAGTCCGACCCTGATCCCGGTAAAAGAACCCGGCCCGATTCCCGCGCCCACCGCGCGGATGTCGCCCGGCGCGGCGCCGGCTTTTTTCAGGGTTTGATCAAGGACGACGATCAGGCGGGAGGAATGATTTAAAAAGGTGTCGATGAACCCTTCCGCCGCCGGGGTCCCCTCCGCCCGGAGCGCCACCCCACCCCGCGCCGTCGAGGTCTCGATGCCCAGCGTCAACCCGTCGCTTTGCGGTTGCTTCTCCGCCATCTTATTTTCGGCCTTCTCTTTTTCCCGGCGAAACGGAATCGGCGCCGGGCGGTCTCAAACCGTTCCCGGAGGGGGGATTATGGTTATTTTCCGGCGGTTGAGATCGAGCAGTTCCAGTTCGATCCGGATGGTCTCCGGGGGCAGCAGCGCGGGGATCTTCTCCGCCCATTCGATCGCCGTGACCCAGCCGGAGCTGAAAAACTCCTCCAGGCCCAGATCGGCCGCCTCCCCCTCGCTTTCCACCCGGTAAAGATCGACGTGGCAGAACGGCACCCTTCCCCGGTACTGGCGCACCAGCACGAAGGTGGGGGAAAACAGGTAGCGTTCCTCGACCCCCAGACCCCGCGCGATCCCCTGGACCAGGGTCGTCTTGCCCGACCCCAGGTCCCCGGTGAGCGCGACCACCGATCCCGGCCTCAACCACCCGGCCAGCTTCTCCCCCCGGCGATGGGTCTGCTCCGCCCCGGTGGTGATTATTTCCTCCCCGCGCTTCATCTCGGAACCGGTCACGCTTTGAAGTGGTCCCAGCCCGAAACGGGAAGCGAACGGCGGCGGCCGGAGAAATCCACCAGCTCCAGCCGGCCCGGTTCCGGCAAGATCTTCCCGATCACCGTCACCTCGGTGCCGACGGAAGATTTAAAGGTTTTGAGCAGGGCGCGGGCCCGGCGCGGGGAGGCGGTGAAGAGAAGCTCGAACTCTTCGCCCCGCCCGGCGGCCCTCAAAACGGCGGGCAGGTTCTTTTTCGAAACGCCGGGGCGGACCGGCAGGGCGGCCGCGTCCAGCTCCGCCCCCACGCCGGAGGCGGCGCATATCCTCCTCAGGTCGGAGAAGAGGCCGTCGCTTAAATCGATCATCGCCGAAGGCGGATGGCGCTCGGCCAGGAACCTCGCTTCCCGGACCCGGGGCTGAAAGACCAGGTGTTTCCGGTCCGGGTTCTCCCCCAGCCGGCCGGTCACCAGGATCAGGTCCCCGGCGCGCGCCCCGGAACGGAGGATATAGCGGTTCTTCTCCACCTTGCCCACCACGGTCGGGGCCACGATCACCACTCCACCGGGGGAACGAAAGGTGTCGCCCCCGACGATCTCCACCCCCCACTCTTCCGCCAGTTCGGCCAGCCCGCGGTAAAGCCGGTCGCAATAAGAGACGGCGGTCGATTCGGGCAGGCCGAGATTGACCACCGCCCACAGGGGCACCCCCCCCATCGCGGCGATATCCGAGATGTTGACCGCCAGCGCCTTGCGGCCGACCAGGGCCGGCGGCGTGGCGGCGGTGAAATGCACCTTCTCGATCACGGCGTCGGTTGAAAACAGCAGGCAGCCCCCGCCCGGCGGCGTCTGGAGCACGGCGGCGTCGTCGCCGATGCCGACCAGGGTCCTTTCCAGGGGGGGGAAGACCCGGTTCAGGCGGTCGATCAAACCGAACTCACCGAGTTCTTCAATCTTTTTCGGCGCCGGGCGCGAAGATTTTTTCCAGGTTTTCACGATAAGGAGGATACACCAATCCCCGGTCGGTTATGAAGGCGGATATCAACTCGTGGGGAGTGACGTCGAAGGCCGGATTGGCCGACTTCGCCCCCGCGGGGGAGATCCGGTTCCCGGCGATGACCGCCACCTCCCCGCCGTCCCGCTCCTCGATGGGGATTTGGTCCCCCGAGGGGAGAGAGAGATCGAGAGTAGAGACCGGCCAGGCCATATAAAACGGGATGCCGTGTTCGCGGGCGAGAACGGCCACGCCGTAGGTCCCGATCTTGTTGGCCGCGTCGCCGTTGGCGGCCACGCGATCGGCCCCGGTGATCACCAGGCTGATCAACCCTTTTTTCATCAGGGCCGCCGCGGCGTTGTCGCAAAGCAGCGTCACGTCGACCCCGGCCTTCATCAACTCCCAGACGGTCAGCCGCGCTCCCTGCAGCAGGGGGCGGGTTTCGTCGGCGAAGACCCGGAATCTCTTCCCCTGTTCCCAGGCCGTGTAGATGGGTGCCAGGGCCGTCCCGTAACCGGAGGTGGCCAGCCCCCCGGCGTTGCAGTGGGTCAACACCCCCGCCCCGTCCCCGATCAGGCCGGCGCCGGCTTCTCCGATCGCCCGGCACATCGACCGGTCCTCTTCCAGGATGGAGAGGGCCTCGGCGACCAGCGCCTCTTTAAGCTCTTCGACCGAAGCCTCCGTCTCCCGGCGCGCCCGTCGCTTCAGCCGCTCCAGGGCCCAGGCCAGGTTGACCGC
>PUNC01000118.1 GCA_003551625.1 PVC group bacterium
ACATTGCCCTCGTTATTCAGGGGGTGCGGTTCAACGATGGGGTGATGGCAAAAGCCTCGTAATTTCGGATTAGGAAGGAAGCTCCTTACAAGCTCTCATCCACAACATTTGACAATACCTCCGCCCACCACCTCGCACCCTCAAAACGATTTCGATCTCGATTTGGATCCCGATTTTGATGGAATAGAAACTTTGAACCTCTGAACCTTGAACCTATGAACCTTGAACCTATGAACCTTGAACCTTTAAACCTGGAACCTTCAATCCTTATCAACTTATAAACTTATCATCTTATCAACTATTGAAGGAGCCGCCCTCGTTCAAGCTCCTGTCCATCTCGTACTCTATCACCTACTCTTACACATACTCTTAAACGTTTCCCGAGGCAAATAAGGGGGCGAGGCGGGGGGTAACTGGAATCTAAAATCTCGAATTTACCGAAGGCTTACTTCCCCCAGCGCAGGGTATGGGCGCCGGCGCCGGGCCGGAAGGCGCCCGCGATCGCCCTGGAGATAAATCTTTTCGCCCTTCGAACCGCCGTGGGGGGATCGTCCCCCCGGGCCAGGGCGGCGGCGACGGCGGCCGAGAAAGCGCAACCGGCGCCGTGAAGGCGGACCCCGGTCCGGCGGGGGGCCGGAAGACGCGCGCAGGTCTTTCCGTCAAAAAGCAGATCGTCGGCGTCGGCGCGGCGGTGCCCTCCCTTGACAACCACGTAGGGCGGGCCCAGGGCGGAGATTCTCTCCGCCGCCGCGACCATCTCCGGCCAGCTCGACACTCTCCCGCCCGCCAGGACCGCCGCTTCGTCCAGGTTCGGCGTCACCACCAGCGCCAGCGGGAGGAGTTTTTTGCGCACCGCCTCCACCGCCTCCGGCTCCAGCAGGCGGTCGCCGCTGGTGGATACCATTACCGGATCGACCACCAGCCTCTTCACCTTCCAACGGCGTATCTGCTCGGCCACCGCCAGGACGATGGCGGCATCGGCGAGCATGCCGGTTTTGACGGCGGCGGGACTTAGATCGGGAAAGACCGCCGTGATCTGGGCGGAGACCTGGTCCGGGGAAAGCGCGAAGACTCCCGTTACGCCCCGGGTGTTCTGGGCGGTGATCGCGGTGATGGCGGAGGTTCCGAAGACACCGAGAGTCTGGAAGGTCTTCAGGTCGGCCTGAATGCCCGCCCCGCCGCCGGAGTCGGAACCGGCGATGGTCAGGACCCGCGGAGGGATTATGGTCTTTTTCTTCATACCGTTTGGAAATTTGGTTATCGTCGGCGATCGTTGATATTTTCCGCGGCCCCGGGAGACGGTCCGCCGGCGGCCAGCTCGGCCTCGGCGTGGCCGAGCAACGCGGTCAGTTCGGGGCTGGTCCCCTTCCCCATCTTGATCAGGAAAGAAGCGATCGAAAGATCGATCCGGGCCGTGAAGAGCCTCACCTGCTCATCGAAATCTTCCGGGGTTTCGGCCGCTTCGCGGTAAACCTCGACAAACCGTTCCGGCCGGTAACGCTCCAGGAGACCGGGAAAACGGGAGAGCTGGTAACGGTACTGGGCCAGAAAGCAGCCGACGTCAAAAGCGGGCGGAGCCAGGAAAGAGCTGTCGAAGTCTATCACCGAGATAAACAGGGTGCTGATATCCTGCATCCGATCCTGACCGATGATTATGTTCTTGGGATGATAATCGCCGTGGACCTGGACCAGTCCGGAACCTTCGCCCGCCAGAATCGCCATTTCACGGCCGGAGACCTTTTCGATCAGCCTTTCCGCCCGCAAACGATGGGGATTGCGGGTCTTGACGAAAGCCCGCCGGTAGGCGGAAAGTCGGTCGCTTTCCTTTTTTCGGGCTTCTTCGGGAGTCCCCACCTTCAGGGAGAGATCGTGCCAGCGGGCCAGCCAGCGGGCGGCCAGGTCGAAATATTGCCCGCCGACCGAGGGCGCGACCAGCGGCAGGAGATCGAAGAGCAGCCTTCCCCGCTGTCCCTCCTCGATGACCGTCATCTCGGGGTAATTGACGTCGACCAGGGACGGAACGCGGAATTCTCCGTCCCGGAAGGCTCCCTCGGGAATCGAATAAAATACCTCCAGGGTCTTTTCCGTCCGGCTCCACTTCTTGTGATCGGTTACCTTCTTCACCACCAGGCGGCGGCGGTATTCGTCGTCGCCCTTGCTTCCGATCACGATCTTGGTGACCGTCAGGTTGGAACCGCTCATCGGGATTTCCTTGAACAGCGGGCGGCAACGGCCCTGCTTGATCTCTTCGATCAGCTCCTCCGGACGGCGGAAAGGGTGATCGAAGAGGGTGGGGAGAAGGCCCGCCCCGCGCTGCCCGTGGGCGTCGCTCCCGCCGACGGCGGTAAACCGGTCCCGGTGCCAGGCGCGGAGGGCGGCGAAGTTCTCCTTGTCGGTGTGATTGAGGTTGAATATCTCGACCGCGTCGATCCGGGGATCAAGCAGCTGTTCCGGGGAAGGCTCCCGGCCGTTCCGGAAAGGATGCGCCCAGATCAAGGCCGCTTCGGGGAAAGACCGGCGAAGGCTCTGGAGTTTTGTCTTCCGGCCGATCGTGGAAGGCGCCCCCAGGACCACAACGTGACCGAAATCGGTCTCGACCTCCTCGCCGGCAAAGAGCAGAAAATTCTCCTCCACCTCCGCCTCTTTCCGGAGAAGCTCCAGTTCCTCTTGAGTCCAGAGCCGGTAATGCTCGGTGACGACGACCCCCTGAAGATTGCGGCGCCGGATCCGGCGGACCATCTCCACCGGCTCCAGAGTGCTGCAGGCGGAATAGCGGGAGGTGTGGCAGTGAAGTTCGATCAGCATTTCTTTCCCGGCGATACTTCGCCCGAATTATTCATAAACCGGGCTTGTTAACACGCGGCGGCTTGCGAGGTTCTTCGTAGCGCAAGGCTTCAGCCCTGCCGCTGATATCTTAAAAGAGACTAACTTTTTTCGCTGAACAAGCAACCGATCAGCTTGTAGAGCAAGCGGGCGGCGAAGAACTCCGAGACGATCGACCCGGGCCGCGGGCAGAGTTCGACGATATCGAAACCCACCACGTTTCTCCCGGCGCTTCTCAGGGCCCGGCCCATCTCCAGGGCGTCGTCCCAGCCGAGGCCGCCCGGTTCCGGGGTACCCACGCCGGGGACCGCGGAAGGGTCGAAAACGTCGAGATCGACCGTCAGGTAGACCTCTTCCGAAAGATCGGAGACGATCTCATCCCAGGGATAGGAACCGGAGCGGAAACGCCAGGCGGGATAAAGGCGGAGGCGCTTTTCCCGGATTAATTCCATCTCCGGCCGGCTGAGGCTGCGCACTCCCACCGACACGGTCTTCGCGCCCGTCTCCAGGACCCGGCGCATCACGCAGGCGTGGGAATGGGGACTTCCCCCGTAGGAGTTCCGGAGGTCGGCGTGAGCGTCAAGATGAAGCACGCTCAAGCCGGGGCAAAGACGGCGGGCCGCCTGGATCGGCGCCAGGGATAACGAATGCTCCCCGCCCAGGCAGACCACCTTTTGACCGGCGCGCATCCTTTCCTCCGCCAGGGAACGGAGTCTTTCCAGGATCTCCTCCAGCGGGGCCGAGCAATCAAGCGGGGCCACGGTGTACAATCCGTATTGGAACGGCGAAAGATCCAGCTCGGGATCGTAGAGCTCCACCTGGGCCGAAGCCCGGAGGATCCCTTCCGGGCCGGAAGCGGTGCCGGTAAGATAGGAGACGGTCTTCTCCAGGGGAACGGGGATTATCACCGCCCGGGCGGCTTCGGGCGCGACCGAAACCGGGCCGGTTCCGTCATCGAGAAACTGAATGGGAAGGCTGTCGGACACCGCTTACCCACCGATCAAGGTGCTATAAACTTGCATTAAATCCCCGAAATGATTCGCGTAAAACACAAGCGGAGAGAACCATAACCAAAAATTCCCCCGGGAATTTTTGGTTAGAGGATAAAGACCGCCGCCGCCACCACGGTAGTCCAGCGGCCGGCCTTGTCGCCGATCGCCGACTGGGTGATATTGGAAGTGCGGACGATCTTTTCGCTCATTTTGAAGACCTTCTTCCTGGCGTCCCAGGCCTCGTTGGGGTCAAAGTCGACTCCCAACGTGCTGGCCAGCATCGTGGCGGCCAAATCCTCGGCGTAATCGCCCGCCACCTCGTCGGTTTCGCCGAAGGAATGGTGTTCGGAGAGGTAACCGTAACTCCTTCCGTCGGCCGGCACCGCCACCCCGATCGAGGCGGCCATCAGGCGGTTGGGCTCGTTGGTCTGGTTCTTGGCCAGGACCACGAAGGTCAACATCCCCGGCTCCAAATTTTCCAGCCCTTTTTTGCGGCTGATGATCTTGCAGTCGGGCGGAAGGATACTGGAGACCGAGACCAGGTTATGCTGGGCGATGGAGGCGCTGCGCAGGGCCAACTCGAAACTGGTGAGCTTCTCCTTGTGAACACCGATTCCCTTGGTCAGGAACATCTTTTTGGGGACCATAATCGCCTCCTCGGAACGTATTATTCCTGTTGCAAATCCTGGTTGGAAACGGGCGTGAAAACGAAAAAAGCGAGGTTCCGCTTCAGGATTCTTAAAAACTGTGTTTTTCGGAGCGGACGGTTCTGCCGTCTTTCTTCCGGGAGGGGACCCTTTCTTCCGAGGAGGCCCGGGGACGCCTGCGGACCGGGCGTTCCCGTTCTTCCTCGAGTTCCTCCTCCCAGTATTCGAGGTCTTCGTTCTTCATCGTCCACCTCGGTCTGAAGACTACCGGGATACTGTATATGTTATATAATCCGCCGGAATCTTCAATGGGAAAAAAGGAGAAGAAGATGAACGGTGGAGAGGAGGTTTATTCGCTGGTCCTCAGGAAGTCGGGGAAGATCGTTTACCGGTCCCGGGTCAAGGGGATCAAGCCCCTGGTCGAGTGCGTGATCAGATTTTCCGGGCGGGTCGAAGACGCCTTCCTTGAAGACCGGGTGGTGGGGATGGCGGCGGCGCGCTTGATCGCGTATTCGGGGTTCATCTCCCGGGTGGCCGCGGGGGCGATCTCCCCCGCGGCGTTAAATCATCTTATTGAAAGGGGAATCCGGGCCCGGGGCGGCCCCTGGAATGACCGGCGTCAATGCCGCTGGGAAAGACTGTCGGCCTCGATCACGGACGACCGGGATTTCTTCTCCCTCCTGACCCGGGAGTTCGGAATGCGGAAGCAAGAACCCCCCCGACCCTGAGATCGGAGGGGCTCTTCCCTTCCGCGCCGGGCTAAAAACCGGCGTCAAGAAGACCGCTGAATCATTCGCCGTAAACGGTGACCGTGGTCTTGGCGTAAACACCCAGGATACTCTGGGTATGGTAGTCCACGTGATGAATCCGGGAGATGCCCCCGGCCCGGGCGGCGGCGTTGATGCTGGCGTCGCCGGTGGCAACCCACCCCAGGATAGACGTGGCTTCCGACTGACCCATCCGGTTGAAACCGGCGGTGGAGGCGGTGGCGGTCAGCGGTCCCGAAACATCGGAAAACAGAAAGCCGGTCACGGGAGTCATTCCCGCGGCGCAGCCGCCGAGGATCAGCGCCCCGGCCAGACAGACAATCAACAGGTGTTTCATATAACACCTCCTTTTCTGATGGCAGCATATAATAACCCGGATTTCCAAGTCAAGGGAATACTCATCGTAGGTCTTGAAAAACTTAATCTCGCAGTTGACGAGCCTCTACTCGCGGGAAAAATAGATATCGCGGTAAAGAATCTCCCCTGAGGTCCCGGTCTGCTGGGTGTTGATATAGAGGCGGAGGCCCCGGATATTGGAAGGGTCTTCGTCGCCGAAGAGGCGAACATAGTCCTCGTAAACGTTCCTTCTCTCCTTCATCCACCGGCCCAGGTTCTCCCGCCCGCTTTGCAGGACGATCGCCCGGCTGCGGCCCCAGGTCGGGGTGACGCCCTCGTAACCGACCGGGGTCAAGTTCTCCCAGTAGTATCCAACCGCCCGCGCGGTCAGGGCGAACCGGCCGAAGACCACGTAAACCTGGCCCGCCTGGTCGTCGGTGCTCCGGTCGCGGAAATCGCCCCCTTCGGGAAGACGAACCGCCTTCCACTCCCAGTTGAGGTAGGGATAATCGCGGATGTCGAAGTTGAGGCGTTTGACCAGGCCGAAAGCGCTGTTTTCGCTGACGAACCGCAGAACGTTCCGGCCGTCCTTTTCTTCCAGGCTGATCGAGACCGGTCTTCTTCGCTGGTCCAGCTGCCACCCTTCGGGGATCCCGGAGCGGTCGAGGCCGTCGGCGAAATCGCCGACCACCAACCGGTCCTCCCCCGAAGGTTCGGATACCGAACCGACCGGGAAGAGAAACACCGCGAACAGGATGACCACTCCCCCGCCGATCAAACCCCTCTTACCATTCTTCGTCATTCTGATTTCGGGTTTCGGATTTTATTCTTTCTCCCGTCCCCGCAGCCGGATATGAAGCTCGCGAAGCTGTTCTTCGGATACCTCGGAGGGGGAGCCGGTGGTAAGGCAGACCGCCTTCTGGGTCTTGGGAAAGGTGATCACGTCCCGGATCGATTCCAGCCCCGCCGCCAGCATCAAGAGGCGGTCCAATCCCAGGGCGATCCCGCCGTGAGGCGGAGCGCCGTAGCGGAGCGCGTCGAGCAGGAAGCCGAAGCGAGCCTGAGCCTGTTCGGGGCCGATGCCGAGCAGCGAAAACATCTTCTCCTGGATCTCCCGGCGGTGGATACGAACGCTCCCGCCTCCCAGCTCGGTACCGTTGAGCACCAGGTCGTAGGCCCGGGCCCGCGCCTTGAGGGGGTCGCTGTCGAGCAGGGGGATATCCTCGGGTTTCGGGCTGGTGAAGGGATGGTGGACCGCCGCGTACCGGCCCAGCTCCTCGTCAAAGACCAGCAGGGGGAAATCGTGAACCCAGAGGAAGTTAAAGACGTCCCCGGGGATCATCTCCAGGTCGCGGCCGATCTTCAGGCGAAGCCGTCCCATCACCTCCGATGCCGTCTCCTCGTCCCCGACCACGGCGAGCGCCAGGTCGCCCGGCCCGCAACCGAGCTGCCGGCGCAGGCGGTCGAGCGTCTCGCCGGTCAACTGCTTGCGCAGCGGTGATTTTATGGTGCCGTCCTCGCGGAAGACGATCCAGATCAATCCCCCCGCTCCGTGTTCCCTGCAGAACTCAACCAGGGCCTCGAGCCGGGACTGGGAAAGGGCCGATCCGCCGGGAACCGCCAGGGCGCGGACGATCTCTCCCCCCTCCAGGGCCTGACGGATGAAATCGGCCCCGCAGCCGGCGAAGATATCGGTGACGTCATTGAGTTCAAGGCCGAAACGGGTGTCGGGCTTGTCGCTGCCGAAGCGTCCGATCGCTTCCCGGTGGGTCATCCGGGAAAACGGGGTCGGGACCTCAATCCCGAAAACCCGCCCGAAGACCTCTTTGACCAGGCCCTCGACCAGAAGAAAAATGTCGTCGGCCTCCACGAACGACATCTCGATGTCGATCTGGGTGTGCTCGGGCTGCCGGTCGGCCCGCAGGTCCTCGTCGCGCAGGCAGCGGGCAAGCTGGAAATACTTGTCCACGCCCGAAACCATCAGCATCTGCTTGAAGAGCTGCGGCGATTGGGGAAGCGCGTAGAACCGACCGGGATGGATCCGGCTGGGAACCAGATAGTCGCGGGCGCCTTCGGGAGTGGACTTGGTCAGCAGGGGGGTCTCCACCTCCCAGAAACCCTCGCCGGAAAGGAAGCGGCGGACCTCCTGGGAGACCCGGTGGCGAAGCTGGAGACTTCTGAGCATCCGCGGCCGGCGGAGGTCCAGGTAACGGTAAGCCAGGCGGGTCTCTTCCTGGATATCCTCATCGTCGGAGATGGGAAAAGGCGGGGTCAGACTGGGATTGAGGATCTCGAGCTGGTCGCAGGCCACCTCGATCTCGCCGGTGGGCAGCCTCGGGTTGACCGTTCCTTCCGGCCGTCCCCTGACCTCGCCCCGGACCTCGATGACATACTCGGAGCGGACCTTCTCCGCCAGCCGGCAGACTTCGGGGCCGGCCTCGGGATTGATCACCACCTGGGTAACGCCGTCCCGGTCGGCCAGATCGATAAAGATGACCCCGCCGTGGTCGCGGACCCTCCTGGCCCATCCGGCCAGGACAACCTTCTCTCCCAGGGCCCCGCTCGTCAACTCGCCGCAACTGTGGGTTCTTCGGCTGTACTTCATATGATTTTTGCTCCGTGAAAATTATTTTCCCGCTGGTTTCCCCGTCAACACCGACAGGGCGCCGGCCGCCGGGATCTCTTCTTCGTCACCGGTCTCCAGGTCCTTGATCCTGACCGCTTTCCGCCCGATCTCGTCTTCTCCCCGGATCACGACCCGGCGGGCGGAGAACCTGTCGGCGGAACGCATCTGGGCCTTCAGGGAACGCCCGGCGAAATCGATCTCCGCCCGGATCCCCGCGCGCCGCAAGGCCGAAAGCAGAATAAAATTTTGCCGGAAAGCCTCGTCTCCCAGGCTGGCCAGGTAAACCCCGCCCTCCGGCGGGGAGAGATAGCCGGGCGGGAGGGAAGCGGCCAGCAGGACGCGCTCCAGTCCGGCGGAGAATCCCACCGCCGGCGACGGCTCTCCGCCCAGGCTCTCCACCAGGTTGTCGTAACGGCCGCCGGCCGCCACGGCGTCCTGGGCGCCCAGGGCCGGGCTGAAGGCTTCGAAGACGGTTCGGGTGTAATAGTCCAGCCCCCGGACCAGGCGGGGTTCGAGGCGGCAGGGAATCGCGAGCAGATCGAGAAAATTCCGGACCCGGGAGAAATGCGTTTGGCAACCGGCGCAGAGATGTTCGGTGATGAGCGGGGCCCCGGACGCCTCCTTCCGGCAGCTTGGATTCTTGCAGTCCAGAATCCTCAAAACGTTCAGGGTCAGGCGGCGGCGGCAGTGAGGACAGAGCGCGTCGGAACGCTGCCGGAAGAAGGAAGCAAGAGCGCGCTGGAAAGCCGGACGGCATTCCCGGCACCCGACGCTGTTGAGCGCCAGGTCATACTCGGCGACCCCGGCGGAGGAGAGAAAAAAGGTCAGCAGATCGACCGTCTCCGCGTCCGCCGCCGGATGCGGGGTTCCCAGGGTCTCGGTGCCGAACTGGTGAAACTGCCGGCGGCGGCCGGCCTGGGGCCGCTCCCGGCGGAACATCGGCCCCAGATAGTAGTATTTAAGCGGACCGGCTTTTCCGCAGTTCTTTTTCTCGACGCAGGCCCTGACCACCCCGGCCGTTCCCTCCGGCCGGAGAGCCAGGCGCTTGCCTCCGGCGGCGTCGAAAACGAACATCTCCTTTTGGACGATATCGCTGCTTTCACCGAGGCCGCGGGCGAAAAGTTCGACCGGTTCCAGCAGCGGGGTCCGGATCTCCTCGAAACCGTAACTCCCGGCGGCGGCCGCGGCGCGATACTCCAGCCGCCGCCAGGCGCCGCTCTCGGGGGGAAAAATATCCCCCATCCCCCTGACCGCCTGAATCTTCGGTTTCTTCATGGAAAAATAAACCCCAATCGACCCGATTGGGGTTGGTTCATCCCGGATTATTCATAACTCGGGCTGAAATCAAAACCGGGCTTGTTCAAACTCCAACTTTGGGCAGCGGGGTTAAACCTTGTCCACGTTGACCGCCTGCTTGCCGCGCCGGCTCTCGATCACGTCAAACACGACCGACTCCTCCTCCTTCAAATCGCGGAAACCGGCGCCCTTGATGGCGGTGTAATGAACAAAAATTTCTTCCCCGGAAGACGACAGGATGTAACCGTAACCCTTCTCGGAGTCGAACCACTTGACTTTTCCGGCCTGCCTCTCCTTCATCTTAAATTATTCCGACGCTCCCGACCGGCGCGCCAGCTTCTTTTTAAGTTCCTTGCCCATCTTGAAACGGACTTTGAGCTGCGCCGGGATCGGAACCAGCTGATCGGGCTTCTTGGGGTTCCTTCCCATCCGCGGGCTGGTCTTGACCACCTTGAAGACGCCGAAATTCCGAAACTCCACGTTCCTGCCTTCCAGCAGTTCATCGACGACCGAGTCCATAAAGGCCTGGATGACCTGGCTTACCGCTATCTGGGTCAGACCGGTCTTCTCGGCGATTTCGATGGCCATATCTTTTTTGGTCTTCTTGCCCATAAATCCTCCTTGCTTGGCGATGATCCCGTCCCGTATTCGATTCCCGAGGCGGCATCTTAATCGAATGCCGCGGATACTGACAACAGAAATCCGCCCGGGACTCCGTTTTCCGAGGTCCTCCGGCGGAGCCGGAAGGTCAGGCCGAAACCCGGAGGCGGCCGGCGGCGGGCGCCGCCCTCCCGGCGGCCACGGGAGAGACCTTGATGAATACCTGCCCCTTGCCCAGGAGCCGCTCGAGTTCCCCTAACAGCCCGGAGGAAGGATTGACCCGGGTCCCGCCGCCCGCGCGCAGAAGAATCTTCTCGCCGGTCGAAAAATCGAAGTCGAGGAAGACCGGACAGCGGCCGGGGTGACGGGCGAGGATATTCTTCAGCTCCTCCAGGGTGGCGCTTTCGGCAAGACCGGCCTGAATATTGAGATGAACCGCTTCGGCCACGGTCTCCGAAGCCTTCTCCAGGGGGTAGATCCGGGAGGCGACCACCGAGCGGCCGGTCTCCCGGGAAGAGACTACTCCTTCTACGAAAACCTTCCCCCCCACCGCCAGCAACGGCCGGAATTCCTCGAACTCCCGGCTGTAAACGGTGATCTCGGCGACACCGGTGAGGTCCTCCAGCTGCAGGATAACGAACTTGCGTCCGGTCCGGCGGGCCACTTTCTCCTCCAGCTGGGATATGATCCCCCCCACCCGGACCCGGGACCGGTCCCCGATCTCCCCGAGCTGGACGACGGTATGGGTGGCGTAGGTCTTGAGGTCCGGCTCGAAGCGCGCCAGCGGATGTCCGGTCACGTACATTCCCAGCAATTCCTTCTCCATCGCCAGCAGTTCGCTCTGCTGGAACTCGGGGATGTCGGGCAGACCGTTGAACTCGCTCTTGTCCCGGCCGGAAGAAAAAGCGTCGAGCAGGGAAAGCTGCCCGCGATCCCGGTCCTGCCGGCGGCGAACGGCGTTTTCCAGGGCGCGGTCGAGGATCTTGAGCTTCTGGGCCCGGTTGCCCTCCAGCGTGTCGAGCGCCCCGCATCTGATCAGACTCTCGATCACTTTCTTGTTGGCCTGGAACTGGTCTATTCTTTCCAGAAAATCGTGCATATCCGAGAAGGGCCCCCCGTCCCGCCGGGCGGCCAGAATCGACTCTACCGCCCCCAGCCCCACGTTCTTTACCGCCGCCAGGCCGAAGCGGATGTTGTCGCCGACCACCGTGAACTTGGCGTCGCTCTCGTTCACGTCGGGCGGGAGCACCTCGATTCCCATCGCCTGGCACTCGCCGGAGTAGAGGATGAGCTTGTCCATATTGTTGACTTCGCTGGTCAGCAGCGCGGCCATATACTGGCGGGGATAATGCGCCTTGAGGTAGGCGGTATGGTAGGAGAGGAGAGCGTAGGCGGCGCTGTGGGACTTGTTGAAACCGTATTCGGCGAACCGGGCCATCGACTGGAAGATCTTTTCGGCGGTCGGCCGGGCGATCCCGTTCTTTACCGCGCCCTCGATGAACGCCGTCTCCATCCGGGCCATCTCGCCGATCTTCTTCTTCGCCATCGCGTGTCGGAGGATATCGGCTTCGGCCAGGCTGAACCCCGCCAGCTGGTTGGCGATCAGCATTACCTGCTCCTGGTAAAGCATAACCCCGTAAGTGGATTTCAGGATCGGCTCCATCGAGGGGTGGTCGTAGGCGATTTTGACCTTTCCGTGCTTCCGCTTGATATAGTCGTCGAGCATATGCATCGGCCCGGGACGGTAAAGCGCGACCAGGGCGATCAGGTCCTCGTAATTTTTCAACCCCAGCCGCAGGGAGAGATCCCGCATTCCCCCGCTTTCCAGCTGGAAGACGCCGATGGTGTTCCCCCGCGATAGAAGCTCGAAGGTCCGGGCGTCGTCGAGCGGCAGCCGGGTAAGGTCGATCTCTTCCCCGAGCGACTTTCGGGCCAGCTCCACGGTTTCCTGGATGACCCCCAGCGTCTTCAGGCCCAGGAAATCCATCTTGAGCAGTCCGATATCCTCCACGTCGTTCATATCGAACTGGGTGACCACCTCATCGTTGCTGCCGCGGCAGAGGGGAACGACCTCCACCAGCGGCTTTTTCGAAATAACCAAACCGGCGGCGTGGGTGGAGATGTTGCGGGAGAGCCCCTCCAGGCGGAAGCTCACGTCGAAAAGCTCCCGGATTTTCGGCTCCCGTTGGTATCTCTGCTTGAGGCGGGGTTCGAGTTCGAGGGCCTTCTTCAGCGTCATCCTCACCGAGAAGGGCACCAGTTTCGCTATCTGATCGACCTCCGCCAGCGGTATTCCCATCACCCGCCCCACGTCCCGGATCACGGCCCGCGCCTTCATCGTGTTGAAAGTGACGATCTGGGCCACCCGGTCGGGGCCGTATTTGCGGCTCACGTACTGGATCAGTTCCCCCCGGCGCCGGTCGCAGAAGTCCATATCGATATCGGGGAGCGACTGGCGCGAGGGGTTGAGGAATCGTTCGAAAAGCAGGTCGTTGGGAAGAGGGTCGATATCGGTGATTCCCAGCAAATAGGCGACCATACTCCCGGCGGCGCTGCCGCGGCCGGGGCCGGTGGGAATACCCTGGCTTTTGGCGTGACGGATGATATCCCAGATGATCAGGAAATAACTGGCGAAGTCCTTCTGCTCGATAACCTTGAGTTCTTCGTCCAGCCGCTGTTCGATCCGGGGGGTCGTCTCGCCGTAGCGGCGGCCGATGCCCGCGCGACAGAGTTCCCGCAGGTAATCCTGACGATCCCGTCCCGGCGGGGGCTGGAAATCGGGAAGAAGGGAGGCGCCGAACTCCAGCTCGAAATGACAGCGATCGGCGATCTCCCGGGTGTTCTTAACGGCGGCGGGGATCTCCCGGAAGAGGGAGGCCATCTCGGCCTCGGACTTGAAGTAGAACTCGTCGGTCTGCATCTTCAGCCGGTTGGCGTCTTCCAGGCGGGAACCGGTTTGAATGCACATCAGGACTTCCTGCGAATACGCGTCTTCCTTTTCCAGGTAGTGACAGTCGTTGGCCGCCGCCAGGCCCACCCCGATCTCCTGACCGAGGCGGATCAGGGGGGGAATGATCGTTCTCTGCTCGGGGATACCGTGATCGTGGACTTCCAGATAGAAATTGTCTTTTCCGAAGAGGTCGCGGTAGTAAGCCGCCCGTTCCCTCGCCTCGGGGAAACGGTCTTCGGCCAGCAGCCGCGAGACCTCCCCTTTCAGACAGCCGCTGAGAGCGATCAGCCCCCGGCAGCGTTCCTCGAGCAGCTCAAAATCGATTCGGGGCCGGTAGTAGAAGCCTTCCAGGTGGGCGGCGGAGACCAGCTGAAGAAGGTTGCGGTAGCCGGTTTCGTCCCGGGCCAGCAGGGTGAGGTGAAACAGGTTCTGCTTGAGGCCGGCGGTCTTGTCGAAACGGCTGCCGGGAGTGACGTAGATCTCGCACCCGATGATCGGCTTGACCCCGGCATCCATCGCCGCGCGGTAAAACTTGACCGCCCCCAGCATCCGGCCGTGATCGGTGATGGCCACGGCGGGCATCTTCCACTGCGCCGCCCGGGCCACGAGCTCCTCGATCTTGCAAGCCCCGTCGAGAAGGCTGTACTGCGTGTGGACGTGGAGATGGACGAAATCGGCGGGTTTCATAAGATTTCCGGCCTCATGCCGGAAGTATAACCAGCCGGGGGAGGGAACGCAATAAAACAGTCCCGGAAAAGCTAAAAATTCGGGCCGTTCCGGCGGATCGGTCCCATCTTTGAGCCCCTATCTCTTTTTAGAGTATGTGTAAGAGTACGTGTAAGAGTAGGGTTAAGAGTACGTTAAAGAAGAGGGGAGAGGCGGGGGTATTCTTAACTCTATGCCTCCGCGTTCTTCGAGCCGGGGCGGGTCTCACTCCATCTCGACCGGCTGGGCCGAGATCGCCAGCCTCTCCCAACCGGCCTCGCGGGCCAGCGACATCACCTCCACCACCCGGCCGTGGCTCACCTCCCGGTCGGCCTTGATCACCACCGCCCGGTCGGGATCGGCCCCCCGCTCGACCACCAGCAGGCTTCGCAGCTCGCGAAGGCTGACCGCCAGGTTATTCCAGTAAAGCTCGCCCGCTTCCGTGATTGTGATCACCGGGTCGGGTTTTTCCCGCGCCGCGGCCACGGTGGACTCCGGCAGGCGGATCTCCAGGCCGGTGGGGTTTATGAAGCTCGAGGTGAGCATAAAAAATATCAGCAGCAGCAGGACCACGTCCACCAGGGGGGCGATGTCCAGCCTGCCTTTTTCCAGCCGGCTTGTTCGTTTGAATCTCATAACAAAATTTTTCGCGGAAATTTTGTTATCGTAACACTTTAGCGCGAGGACAAAGCCGGCGAATCTTCGCTCAGGAGGTTGACCAGTTCCGTGGCGCTGTTCTCCATCTCCTGGACCATCCCCCCTACCCGGCTCACCAGGTAGTTGTAGGCGATGTAAGCCAGAATCGCCACCACCAGGCCGAAGGCGGTGGTCAGCAGCGCCTCCCAGATTCCTCCGGCCAGGTCGGAAGGATTTACCAGGCCTTCGATGCGCTCGATCGTCCGGAATGCGCGGATCATCCCCATTACCGTCCCCAACAGCCCGACCAGCGGGGAGACGTGGGCGATGGTGGCCAGCACCACCAGGTTCTTCTCCAGGCGGGGAACCTCCCGGACACCGGCGTCTTCGATCGCTTCCTTGATCTCGGAACGGGAGCGGTTCGATCTCGATATCCCGGCCTTGACGATGTGAGCGACCGGTCCCGGGGTCCGGTCGCTTAAGGTTAACGCTTCGGCCGCCTTGCCGTTTTTAACCAGTTTCACGATCCGGGCCATAAAGCTTTCGGTGTCGATCCGGGCGCGGTAAAGATGGTAAAGCTTTTCCAGGAATACCCCCAGGGCGATGACCGACCCGAGCAGGATCAGATACATCAGGGGTCCGCCTTGATGAAAAATTCCCATCGCCGCCTCCTTGAAGATACTTATCGGTGTAAATTAGTTCCCACGGCCGACCGCAGAATAACACAAGCCGGTCCTCAATGGTATCGGGGAAAAATTTTCCGGCCAAGCCGGCGGAGTTGGAGTATGATGCCGCTAGGCGGTGAGGCTTCGCGGCCGGCCTATGGGCCCGTGTCGGACCCATAGGCCCCATGAGACTCATAGGACACATTGGGCCCATAGGACCCATAAGACCCATAGGACTCATAGGACCCATAAGACCCATAGGGCCCATAGGACCCATAGGCCTCATAGGACCAATAAGACCCATAGGACTCAGAAAGCCGCCAGGCGCCAAAGGAGGAGAATATGGCTTCGATCGGGAAGCCCAGGCTAATCAAACCCCACGGCAACTGGCGTAATTTAAAAGCCTACCAGACCGCTGAAATAGTTTACGATTTATGATCCCGCTCCCGACAGCGCTTGATTATATTTTGAGGCGAGTGAAGCGTCTTCCCGCCCGGACGGTGCCGATCGAACGGGCGGCGGGCGGAGTACTGGCCCGGGACGTTGCCGCTCCCTTCGACCTGCCTCCTTTCGACAACTCCGCGATGGACGGTTTCGCCGTCCGGCGCTCCGACCTGGCCTCGCTTCCCGGTTTTCTTAAGCTGGCCGGGGAGATCCGTGCCGGTCAGCGAAACGGGCGGCGGCTCGGCAAGGGCGAAACCTTCCGGATCGCCACCGGAGCCCCGCTTCCCCCCGGCGCCGACGCGGTCATCCCGGTCGAAGACGCGCGGGAGACCGCCCGGGGCGGAATCACCGCGATCGAAATCGCGGCCGTTCCCGCCCCGAAACAGTTCATCCGACCGGCCGGCGGCGTCGCCGAAAGGGGAGAGAAGGCGCTGGCGGCGGGGGCCTCGATCGGCGCCGGCGAAATCGCCCTGCTGGCGGCGCTGGGAATAAAACAAGTCCGGGTATATCCCCAACCAAGGGTGGGAATTATCAGTACCGGGAACGAACTCGCGGCCGGCGGGGCGAGACCGCGGGCGGGAAAGATCTTCGACTGCAACCGCTACTCGCTGGCCGCCCTGATCGAAAAGCACGGCGGGATCCCTCTTCCATTCGGTATTGCCGCGGATAACGAGGAGAGCCTGGGTAAAGCTTTCCGAAAAGCGGCGGCCGGATGCGACTTCATCCTGGCCACCGGCGGGGTCTCCGTGGGCCGGGCCGATTTGGTGAAAAAAACCATTAAAAAGAACGGGCGGGGGGTGAGAATAATGCGGGTGGCCGTCCGCCCGGGGAAACCCCTCGTCTTCGGCAGAATCGGGGAGACGGCCGTCTTCGGACTGCCGGGAAACCCGGTCTCGGCCATCGTCTCCTTCGTCAATTTCGTCCTTCCGGCCCTCAAACAAGCCCGGGGGGTTGAAGGCTGGCGCGCGCCGGCCGTGAAAGCGGTCCTGGCCGCGGATTACAAAGTTCCGCGCGACCGGCTCCACTTTGCCCGGGCGATTCTCCACCGGAGGGGCGAGAACTGGCACGCCCGTCTCGACCGGAGCCAGGGCTCCGCCGACCTCCTTTCCCTGACCCGCTCAAACGCCTTTTTGATCCTGCCGGCCGGCCGGTCACCCCTGAAGAAAGGACGGCTTCTTACCGCCATACCCTTCGAGGGACTGATCCGTTAGTCGGGGGGATTCGATAGTTGATAAGATGATAAGCTTATAAGTTGATAGGTGAAACCAGATTGCGGATTTTAGATTTTAGATTCCAGTTACCCCCCGCCTCGCCCCCTTATTCATCTCAGGAAAGCAGGAAAACAGGAGAAAAGATAAAATTCCTGGTCTCCTGCATACTTAAGATATAAATCTTTTGTCAAACCTGTCAGCACAACCCGGTTCGCATCTGTGACAATCTGCGTGATTCGTAGTTTAAAAAGCCTTTTAGCTTTTTAGTCTTTTAGCCTTCTTGTTCTTTTCACCTTTTCACATACTTCATTCGTGCCATTAGCGCATTCGTGTAATTCGTGTTCTCCAATAGGGGGCGCTCTGGCCTTTACCTGATCACGGAACACCGATCACGGATTACGGGCCTTTTGAGGTCGCGGAGCATAACCGGAAACCAGAATCTCCAATCTGAAATCTGGAATTTTCCCCGAGTTGGCGCCGCACTCCAAATTCCCCTTCACCCCGCTCCGCCCCCTCATTCATTATCAGGAAACTTTTTAGAGTATGTGTAGGAGTACGTGTAAGAGTACGTGTTGGAGTACGGGATAGACAGCTTGAACGGGGCGGCTCCTTCGACATTGGACATTGAGAATTGGAGATTGGATATTCGCTTTTAACCCCCGGCCCCACGCTCCCTGCACCGGGCGCGAAGCGGGTGCTGGGCTACAGAACGGTCTTGAACAGGACAAAGAGGTAGGTTCCGTAAACGCCGAGCAACGCCCCGCCCTGCCAGCGGGGTATCGCGCCTTTCCCGTCCCGGATAAAGACCGCCATCGCCGCCAGGATCAGAACCATCGTCGGAAGGTGCAGGTAGAGGAACTGCGGGCCCACTTCCAAGGGAGAGGCGGTCGCCGACGCGCCGACCACGAAGAGAATATTGAGCACGTTGGCCCCCATTACGTTTCCGACGGCGATATCGGCCTGCTTCTGGACGATCGCCCCGATCCCGACCGCGAGTTCGGGCAGCGAAGTTCCCAGAGCCACCATTGTCACCGCCAGCAGGTCGGTGGGAACTCCGTAGCGTCCGCTAAGCGCGACCACCGCTCCCACCAGCAATCTGCTACCCGCCGCCACCAGGACCAGGGCGCCGGCCAGCCCGGCCAGCAGCAGCGGCGTCGGGGGGAGGCGCTCCCCGGATCGGCCGGCGACGTCGGGTTCCTCCGGAGGGGGAACTTCGGTCCGCCCGGCGGCCTGATGGTATAGGTAGGCCGCCAGAAAGGCCAGGAACAGGGCTCCCAGCCAGCGCGGAAACAGAAGCGTGGAGGGGATATTCTTGAAAACGAAGAGTAAAAAGACCGCCGCCGCCAGCAGCAGCCCGGCGGCCAGCTGCAGATAAGCGTAACGGACGTGAACACCCCGCTTGACGACGCTGGAGAGCAGGCAGGTCAGGCCAAAGATCAGGGCGGCGTTGCAGATCACCGAACCCACCCCGTTGCCCAGGGCAAGACCGCCCTCTCCCAGAAAAGCGGCGGTAACCGAAGTGAAGGCTTCCGGGGCGGTGGTGCCCAGGCTGACGATGGTGGCTCCGATCGCCAACCGGGACATACCGATCTTCCGGGCCAGCCGGACGGCAAAACTTACCGCGTGGCGGGCGCCGAAGACCAGAACGGCGGTTCCCCCGGCCACCGCCGCCCATAACAGCCAAGCCGACCACTCCGACAGATGCAGCATATCTCAAGGCGGCGGAATTCGCGACCGCCGGTTGCCGATCGTGTCGTTACTGTTTCCGCTTACGCGGACGGCCCGGCTTCCCGGCCTTCTTGGCCGAGGCGCGGGAACGAGCCTTCTTGGTCCCCGCCGAAGCGGTCTTTTTGGTTCCGGCGGCCTTGGAACGGGTCTTGCGTTTCTTTCTTCCTCGCGTCGGCGCCGGGCGGCCCAGTTTCTGCCGGGCCTGCGGCGCTGTCATCGCCCGGGCGGAAGCGATGGCGGCCTGTCCGGCGGCGCGGGGATTGCTCCTTCCCTGCTCCCAGGAACGTAGCGCGGCCAGACTGACTCCCAAAAGCTTGGCGAAGTCGGGCTGATTGAGTTTGAGGCGTTTTCGGACCGCCTTGATGGAGCGCGGGGATACCTGCTTTGCCGCGGCCCCGGCCTTCTTCGCGGCCGGCCGGCCGGCCGCCGCTTTCGCGGGAGCTCCGGCCAGGCTTTTTTCGATCCGGGCCAGAACGGCGGTCTGGGCGGCCACCGCTTTTTTCAGCTCCGCCAACTGCCGCCGGTAGGGCGCGGACATATTCTTCATCTCCTTGCGCGAAACGCGTGTCATCTCATCCTTAAGAGCCTTCATAACACCTGTCATAGCCACCTCCTGGTTGGGTTGCGTATTTATTACTGCTATATTTCCTATATTAAATCATCGCACGAAGCGATTAAGCAAGATAATATTTTCGATTTTTTTCCGATTTTAACAGTATTATTTCCAACCTGAATAAAATATCACGGCGGGAAAAAACCAGCGGCGGCGGCGGAAAGGGAATAATGACAGTTTTAGAGGGCGGGAACAACCACGTTATTCGCGCGACCGCTTATCGCTTGCCCGAATAACTCCGGTCGGCGATGAAGAAACCGGTCTCGGTATCCTCAAGCACCTCCGCGGGCGGCGGAGGCGTCAGCAGACTTACCGCCACCAGCACGCCTACCGCCACCAGAAAGGAATAGAGGCTGAAGTGAACCGGCAGGGGGCGGAAAAACAGATAATGATAAAAGCGGTGCGGCGCCGCGGGAAGGGCGGGACCGAACCGGTGGATGGCGCCGAAGAAAATGGAGGAGGCGAAGCCGGCCAGCATCGCGGAGACGGCGCCGGCGCGGGTGGCCCGCTTCCAGTACAAACCGGCCAGCAACGGGGCGACGAAGGTGGCCAGCATCACGCCGATTCCCATCCAGATCAGCCAGGCCAGCAGCTCGGGGGGCGAGATGGCGAGGGCGGCGGTCGCGACGGCGATGACGACGATCATAATCTGGCTGACGCGGGTTATCCGCCGGTCGGAAGCGGCGCGATTGAAGAGGTTTTTATAGAAATCCCAGCCGAAGGCGGCCCCGATGGTCAGCATCAACCGGTCGGTCGTGGACATCACCGCCGCCAGCACGATGACGGCGAAGAGAGGCCAGACCACGGCGGGAAGCGCGAACTGGATTGCCGCGACGAAGGTCATATCCGGATGGGATACGCTGAGGATATTATCGTGGACCATAGCCCGCCCGGCGAAACCTATGATCTTGATCATAAACATAATCACCAGGTAGCCGAAGAAGGCCAACAGCGGAGTCCATTTGAAGTAATGAACGCGGCGGGCGGTCAGGATGTTGTTGACGATATGCGGGGCCGCCCCCAGGCCGAGGCCGAGCAGCAGGGCGAAGGAGACCAGGAAGGCCGGAGTAGCGAAAGCGTAGGGCGCGTAGGGAGGGTGCGCCTGCGGGTAAGCCATCCGGAGAAAGTTGGGGTCGATCGAACCCAGCACCTGGTTGACGTGGGTCAGGCCGCCGGCGGCCCTGAGAATGAACGGGAAGACTGCCATCACTCCGAAAGCGATCAAAAGCCCCTGGATAAGAGTCGTCCAGGCGATGGCGAACATTCCCCCGAGCACGACGTAGGACATCACCACCACGGTTCCGATCAGAAGCGCCCAGATATGGGGGATGTCCAGAACCCATCCCAGAACGATGCTGATGGCGGTATACTGCCCGACCAGGTAGATGGCGGAGACAACGATCACCGCCAGGGCCGATATTCCCCTCATCAACCGGGGACTGTAGAAACGATGGGCGAAGTAATCCTGGATGGTGAGATAACCCCGGCGGCGGGAGACCCGGTGAAGCTTGGTCCCGTAGATCAGGATGCAGACCGCGCAGGTGAGCGGGACGAAAATCTGCTCCCAGGCCGTCGGCCAGCCGGCCACGTAACCGAGTCCGCTCACCCCGAGCAGGGTCATACCGCTCATAGTGGAGGCCACGACCAGGATGGCAAAAACCCAGAACCCGAGATCGCGGCCGGCGATGATGTAATGCTCGACGGTCTTGATCTTCTTCGAGGCCCAGGCGCCGATCACCAGCAGGCCCAGGAGGTAGAGAGCGACGACTGTTACGGTGAAAGGCATAACACCCTACTCGTCCTTGACCCGGTAAAATATTCCCCAGGCGGCCAGCAGGAGACAGATTGCCAGCGAGACGGCGGCAAAAACCACGAAGGTTGAAATCGGCAGTCCCAACATAAACTCTTCCTTTCCGCTTCTCAGTTTCCGAACGGCCAATTCTAAAGCATCGGCGTTTTTTTTCAATCCCGATCGCAAGAAATCCCGGGACGGAAGGCGGCTTCTCCAACCGCGGGGTTACCGGCGGTAATGGACGATGAAGGATTCCTCTCCGTCTTCCAGCCGGAGGATCTTCCAGCCCAGGTCGGCGGCCCAGGCCCGGAACCGGACCGGCGGGGGAAGGAAATCACCGGAGACCGCGCGGCATTGCCGGGCGTGAAAGCGGTTGATCTCCCGGCGGGAGCGGGAATGGGCCACGATCAATTCCCCGCCGTCCCGGAGAACCCGGCGGCATTCCCGCAAAACCCCCTCCTGCCGGTCGAAGTGGGGAAAGGCGCTGTAGCAGACTACCAGCGCCGCGGCGGAATCGGCAAACGGAAGCCGATGAGCGTCCGCCTGCACCCGGATGATCTTCCCGGCTCCCTCACCGGCCGCCTTAAGCATCTCCAAAGAGAAATCCACCACGATTACCCTCCCCCGGCGGCGGCGGGCGAGAAAACGCGCCAGGCGGCCGTTTCCTCCCCCCAGGTCGATGACGCACCCCTTCCCGTTCCGGCCCGCGCCCGCGAAGAGCGCCCGTTCCCGCCCGGTCAGTTCTTTCTCCGGCCAATCCGGAGCCAGAAAATCGAAAAATTCTTTCTTATCCGGCTTGATCATCGGACAACAGGTTTTTTCGGCCCATCTCCCTCCAGGCCCAGGGGAGCAGGCCCGTCTGCAAAACCGCGCCCGGCAGACCCCAGACCAGGGCGGCGGACGCCAGCCAGCCCGCGGGCAGTTCCATCCAGGCTCCCGCCAGCAGAATGAAGAGCACCCGAGCCGCCCGCTGGAGAATGAAGGCGGCCGCCAGGCAGAAGTAGATATTCCAGCGCTGACGGCGGAAGGCGAAGCCCAGCCAGGAGACCATCAGCAAACCCTCGAGCGACATCATCGCGGCCACGGGAGGAAGAAGCGGGGGCATCCCGGTGAGAAAACCGGACAGCGGCGGGATCAGGACGGCCAGCGTCAGCGAAGTCCGCGGCCGCAGCGTCAGGGCGGCCAGCAGCAGGGGAGCGAACATCGGCATCAGGTGCGAGCCCAACCCCAGGGGATGAAAAAGCATCGGCAGCAGCAGGGCCAGCGCCCCCCAGACGCTGCCCCAGACCATATCGCGAATATGGGATCTTGCCGAATCTTCCGACATCAGAAGCTCACCGAAACCTCGCCCCAGACCCATCTTCCCGGGAGTGGATATTCCGCCACCATTCGGTAATCCTGGTTAAAAAGATTATCCACCTTGACGCTGAAGACCGCCGGGGCGAGCCGGCAGCTCAACCGGAGATCGGTAACGGCGTATCTTTCCCGCTCGTCGCCGGCCAGGCGGAGATCCCGGACGGCGGTGGTGGTGGTCTGGAGAGTGAGGTTTTTATAGGATAACCGGTTGACCCAGTGCAGAACGTGGGGAGCCAGGCCGGCCACCCGGCGGTTCTGGTCAAGGTAGGTATAACCGGCCAGCGTCTCGAACCAATCGGAGGGGGTGAAGACCACCGACAACTCCACCCCCCGGTTGACCAGGCGGCCGGTATTCTCCGCCTTCGGGGGTAGGAAGACGATCAGGTTGTCGGCGTCGATGTAGTAGCCGGTCAGGTCGAGGGCGAGGAAGTCGCCGAAGTTCTGCCGGACCCCGAGGTCGCTCGACCAGGTCTCCTCCGGTTCCAGGTCGAGGGTCGAGGGGGGAAACATATAAAGCTCCCGGACGGAAGGCGAGCGGTAGCCCCGCGCGACCTGACCGTGGAGAACGGTCGAGGGGGTGAGAAGGTACCGGGCCCCGACCCGGGGCAGAAGACGAGCCCGGTCGTGCTCGGCCGCGGCCAGCCTCAGCCCCGCCTGAAGAGTCAGGAGGTCGAATAAGGTCTGCTGGTCGTCGAGGTAAATACCGCCCCGGGTCTGGTGGTATCTCCCGATATCCCGGCCCGCCTCGGGATTTTCCCCGCGGCCGCCCATTCTCTGGATATCGCCCCCGACTTCCAGGCGGTTGTCGCGGCGGAGGTCGAAGGACTGGTAGCCGGTCAGGCCGGCCGTCGAGTCGCGCGACCTCCAGTCCTCGGGGCCGGTGAACCGGTGCCTCCCCCGCTGCCCGTAAACGGTCAGGGCTCCCCGGCTTCCCCCGTGTTCGTTGTAAAGGGTCAGGCCGGCCCCTCCCCGGACAACCGACCGGGAATCGTCGTCCACCGGGGCGGTGACCGGACCGGGATCGGCGACCGTGAAGTCGGTCCCCCAGCCGTTGACCACCGCCTGCCAGGTTTCGGAGAAGCGGTATCCGGCCTTGAGGAATGAGTTCCAGCCCCGGAAACCGCTGTTCGGGCGATGGCCCGCGGTCTCCCGACGCAGCAGCGTGGCGCTGTAGGAGAAGTCGTCCACCCGCCCGGAGTGGGTGATCCCGCCCCGGTAGGAATGATGCTCGCCGCCCCCGGCCGTGACCCGGGTGGAGAAACCCTCTTCCGGCTCCAGCCGGCGGGTGACGATGTTGACCACCCCGCCCAGGGCCCCGTCGCCGTAATGGAGGGAGTGGGAACCCCGCAGGACCTCGACCCGCTCCACCCCCTCCAGGGGGTAGGCGTCGGGGATCGGGTGGCCGAAGAGCCCCATCGTGGTCGGCTGGCCGTCGAGGAGGACCAGGACCTGGGTGTTGGGGGTCCCTCCCAGTCCGCGGATGTTCAGCGACCCCGCCGACATCGGCCCCACCCCGTAGCTGAAGATCCCCCGCTCGTCGATAAAGACCCCGGGGATACGGGCCGAGATCAGGTCGTAAACGTTGACCGCCCCCGATTCCTCGATCTGTTCCCGGTCGATGATGGTGATACTGGAGGTCGCCTCCCGTCCCGCCACCGAGGAGTCGGGGAAGTCATAGACCACCACTTCCCCAAGTTCCACCTCCCCTCCCGAGGAAAAAGCAACCGCCGGCGCCCCCAACCCCAGGATCGCCGCCGCCAGCAAGCTCTTGCTCCGCATTTCAGACTCCTTCCCACCCGGCCGGGCCGTATAAGTGTTACGATTATATTTTTCGTGTTACTGTAGCGTCGGGCGGCGGCCGCGGCAAGGATAATTTACCCGGGGGATTTCGCCTGGTATGAAAACCCGGATTAGTAGGTCGATTCAAAAGAGATCGAGACCGAGATCGGCCGGCCCTCGATCCCGGGGCCGGGAGGGGGAAAGGGAGCCGCCTTTTCCAGAATCTCCAGCGCCGCCCGGTTGAAGAGGGAATGGGCCGACGGCGAAAGAAGCCGCGCTTCCCGCAGGGAACCGTCGTCTTCGATCGAGAACCCGAGCCGGACTCTCCCTTCCAGACGGGTCAGCCGGGCCCGGCGGGGGTAATAGGTCGCCTCCTCGATCTTTCGGCGGACCCGGCCCAGGTAATCGTCGGCGTCCGGTCCGGCGGTCTCCGCTTCCCTTCCGGCCCGGCCTTCGACGGATCCGGCCCCTTCCGGCTCCGGCCGGGGAGAGGTCTCCCGCGGCTTCATCTCTTCAGGGTGAGGTAAGCTAAGGCTCGCCTCCCCGGACTCCAGAGCAAGGACGGCGGCGGGATCCGGGACCGGTTCCCGTTCGGCGGGAGGGGCCGGTTCCGCCCCGGCCCCCGGAACCAGGCCGACCTCGATGGCGACGGCCGCGGCCGCGAACTCCCCCGGCCCGACGGTCTCCGCGTCTCCGCCCAGGTAGGCGAAAATAAAGCAGTAGGCCAGCAAGTGGAGGGCGGCAGAAAACGCGAGCGCCGCCGGAAAGACGCAGCGCGAAAATTTTTTCATAATTCCATCTTCAGGCCGTAACGGCGGAGCAGTTCATCGTCACGGGTGATTTCTCCCGGGATTCCGCGGGCCGCGATTTTTCCCCGGTCGAGAATAATCATTCGGTCGGCCAGCGCGGCGGAATAAGCCGGATCGATACTGGAAAATATCATCGTCGTCCGCAGGGGAAGAAGGATCTTCAGCAGCTGCCCGGCCTCCCGGGGGTCGAGGCCGAGCGCGGGCTCGTCCAGACAGAGCAGCCGCGGCCGGCTGATCAGCACCCCGGCCAGCCCCGCCCGCTTTTTCTCCCCGAAACTCATCTCCAGCGGGCGGCGGCGGCGCTTGTCTTCGAGCCGGACCAACTTTAAAACCTCCCCGACCTTTTTCGATACCGAAGCGGCGTCCGCTCCGCGGGCGAGCAGGGAGAAGCCGACATCGTCCTCGACGGTAGCGGCCACGACCTGATCGTCGGGGTTCTGGAAAAGAAAACCGACCTCGGCCGGGGAACGGCGG
>PUNC01000172.1 GCA_003551625.1 PVC group bacterium
ATCTTTTTTCATAGAGCGTATCCTCCTTTCAACCGGCCAGCCGCCGGATGTTTTGGGTTTTTCCTGTTAGGAAGGATACGCTCTTTTTTTATTTGCTATCCACAACTTTTGGTTATACCTCTGGTGGGCGGATTACGGATCACTGATCACGGATTACCGGCCTTAGGACGGAGCCTCAACGGCCTTGGCGTTTTGGCGAGAGGAACCAGGAGATCCATTGCGCGGACCGGAGTTAAGTGGTATTAATCTGCTTTGAGGCGATACGACGATGGCGGTAAAACCCTTGAGAACATACGGCGATCCGATTCTGACCCGGAAAGCCGAGGAGACGGAAGGTTTCAGCGACCGGCTCGCGGAAGTGATAGCTGACCTCAAGGAGAGTCTGCGCTTTCATCGCGGGTTGGGCCTGGCCGCCAACCAGATCGGATACGGGGAGCGCGTCTTTGTCTATGACGCCGGCGGAGAGTTTAAGGCCGTAATCAATCCCCGGATCGTCAGGAAGGAAGGAAGCGCTCTCCTGGAGGAGGGTTGCTTAAGTCTCCCAGGCATATTCCTGGAACTGGAAAGGGCTTCCTGGTTGGAGTTGGAATACCGGGACGAGAGTTGGGAGAAGAAAAGCCTCCAAACCGAAGGGCTCTCCGCCCGGGTGATCCAGCACGAGATCGACCATCTTGACGGGGTGGTGATCGCTGACCGGGCCGGGTATCTCGCCCGTAAGCTTGTCGCCCGCAAGCTCCGCCGCCTGGCGGAAGAAAGGGGGGAGGGATGACCTCCTCGCCCCTGGTATCCGTGGTCATTCCCGCCTATAACGAGGAGAAACGGCTGGTCTCGACCCTGGAACGGATCGACGCCCATTGCCGCGCCGCCGGCCGCCCCTATGAGCTGATCGTCGTCAATGACGGCAGCACCGACCGGACCGCCGACGCCGCCCGGGAATGGAAACCCGCGGACTCTCCCCTTTTCGTCATCGACCGGGGGCGTAACCGCGGCAAAGGATTCTCGGTGCGCGAAGGCGTCGACCGCGCCCGCGGCGACTGGATATTCTTCTCCGACGCCGATCTTTCCACGCCGATCGAGGAGATGGAAAAATTCCTGGCGCGGCTGGAATCCGGGGTGGAGGTGGTGATCGGTTCCCGGAACCTTCCCGAATCCCGCCTCGAGGTCAAGCAGCCCTGGTACCGGAGGATTATGGGCAAGGTCTTCAACCTGCTGGTCCGCCTGCTGGCGGTGCCGGGAGTGAGGGACACCCAGTGCGGTTTCAAGGCCTTCAGCCGCCGGGCGGCGGAGATGATCTTTTCCCGGGCCCGAATCGACGGCTTCAGTTTCGACGTCGAGATTCTGTATCTGGCCAGGAAACTCCGGCTCAAAATCGAAGAGGTTCCGGTCTGCTGGATCGACTCCCCCCGCAGCACCGTCGATCCATTGAGGGATTCGCTGCGGATGTTCAAGGATATCGCGCGGATCCGCCGCGACGACCGTCGCGGCGTCTACGACCTTAAGCCCGGCGAAAAGGCGCAAGAGGCGTAGCAAAAGGCCGGTAGTCCGTAATCAGTTATCAGTGATCCGGTAAAGGCCCAATACTTCCCCCCCCCTTATTCTCGCGCAGAGACGCTGAGAATTCTAATGTGCTCCGCGGCCTGTCCCTCTATTGGGGAACACAAATTACACGAATGCGCTAATGACACGAATAATTGGGTTAAAATAAAAAGTCGGACCCGTCTGACCGGTCCGACCGGTCTGACTGCTTAACCTTTGAACCTGGAACCCTGAACTTAGGAAGATAGGAGACCAGGAATTTATTTCCTCAAAACGATTTCGATCTCGATTTCGATCCCGATTTTGATGGAATAGAAACTTTGAACCTCTGAACCTTGAACCTTTAAACCTGGAACCTTCAATCCTTATCATCTTATCAACTATCAAAGGAGCGGCTCTCACTCAAGATCCTGTCCATCTCGTACTCTATCACATACTCTTACACCTACTCTTACACATACTCTAAAACGTTATTTCGGTTGAACAGGGATGTGCGGCGGGGTTGTCCGGAGTCTGAAATTTTACCCGCCGGCGATAGGCGGGCTGGAATCCGGAATCCGGTTTCCGGCCCCGAGCCTTTGAACGCGGAAGTCTTTGTTCCCGGGGCCGGTCTTCCCTACGGCTGGTGGTGCAGAAAGCGGGCGGGAATGACCTCCTCGCTCCCTCCCGGACGCGTCCAGAGCAGCCGCATAATCGCCCCTCCCCCGGCACAGAAATAGGGGACCCGGATGGGGTAGAACCCCGCTTCCAGTTCAACGGTTTCGGCGACGTGGCGGACGGCGTGCACCCCGCCGTTGTCCACCACCAGGTGTTCGTCGATATATATCCAGGACCCGTCATCGGACGCGGTGGCGAAGACATAGATTCCGGATTCCGGGATCTCGATCCATCCTTCCCAGGTAATGCTGAAGGGCGGATCGAGAGGTTTGGGGTCCGGCCCGTGGAACTCGAATTCAACGGTCTCTTCCGCCCGCGTGATTCTCGGCCGGCCCGACCAGCGGGCTCCCTCGTAGTAGTTGGCCATCAGACCCGGCCGCAGGTTCTCGGGCCGCTCCCGGGGATCCCCGATCTCGGTCTCCACCTCGGCGACGCGGCCGCGGGCGGTTCGGGTGTAAAGGACCAGGTCCACTCCCCCCCGCAGACGGTAATACTCCTTGGCGTAGGTATCCCGAAGGTTGGCGTCCAACCGGTGTTCGGTGGTGGTCCGGCCGATGATAATGGGAGCGTCGGGCTCGGGAATAACCCGTCCCCAGAAGGCGGTCCGGTAGTCGCGCAGATACCAGTTCAGCGGCCAGTACTCGTCGGCGATAATATTGATCAGGGTATCGTAACCCTGGGCCTGGTTGTGGGCGTAATCTTCCAGCCTCTCCAGCAGGTCCATAGTATCGCGGACGGTCTGAGCGTAGACGATCTGGTGCCGGTCGTGGTCGTATTCCACGAAGTTGACCAGCCAGCTCGTGTTGTAGCCCCAGGAGGCCAGCGCCAGCGCCGTCAGGCCGATCAAGGAAATCCGGAGCCCGACGGAATGAGCGATCCGCAGGTAGAGAGACTCCAGGAAGTATCCGCTCAAAAGAATCAGGGGAAGGATGAAGTTGAGGGCGAGCCAGGGGGTCTTATAGGGGACCGAAGAGTAGATTAAAAAGATGAACAGGGTCCAAAAGGCGGTGAAGACCATCAGCGGGTTCCGGCGCTGGAAAGCCGAAAGGATTCCCGCCGCCCCCATCAGCAGCACGGGCAGCTCGAAGGTCCGCAGGAGGCCGTAATAATAGAGGAACTCCTTCTCGTGGCCCTCGCCTTCGGTTCCCGTCCGGATCCACTTGAGCAGGGTGTTGATCTGATCGACGGTGGCGCCTCTCCAGTTGGTGAAGACCGAGCTGTAAAAGATCACGACAATGAAAACAAACAACCCCAGCCCCAGCCAGCAGGCGCCGCGGTTGGCCTTGATCCAGGAAACAACCTCATCCTTGATCCGCCGCGGCGGGACCTCCTTCGGCCGCCGGGTGACTTCGAACCACGCCCAGAGCGCGGCCAGGGCGAGGACCCAGGCGGCGAAGGTGATGATGTAGGTCTCCTTGATGGTGATGATGAAACCGAGGCAGGCCAGCGTCCAGAGGAGGTATCCCTTTCTGCCGGTTTCTCGCCAGCGGACCGCGGCGGCCACCGTTCCCAGGGTAAAGAATACCAGGTAGGTTTCGTGGATATTGGTTCGGGCGAAGTAGAGGTTGATCGTGGAGATGGCCAGGATGAAGGCGGCCGCGACAACGGCCAGCCTCCCCATCTTCTTCCGCAGCGGCCAGAGCAGCAGCGGCAGCAGGGAGCCGAAGATCGCGATCATCACCCGGATGGTGAAATCGCTTTCCTCTATCGCCAGGGGAATGATGTGCAGCAGGAAGAGGAAGGGGCCGTGGTAGTTGCTGGGGTCGTATTTCCAGCCGTGAAAACCGTGGTTCCAGCTCCAGTCGGTGATCTCGTCGAGGCTGTCGGCGATCGGCGTCGCCCAGGCCAGCCAGTCGGGGGTTATGTCCTGGGGTTGGGAGACCGGGGTGCCTTCCTGGAAGCCGCGCTTGAGGTTGAGGAGGAAGAAGGCGTTGACCCCTTCATCGTGGTGAAGGGGCTTGCGCTCGAGATCGTAGAAGCGCAGGAATGTTCCCAGCGCCACGGCGGCCAGGAAGCAGGCGACCAGGATCTTCTTGCCGGGTAGCCCGCCGCCGGCGGACGGCGGCGCGGGAGTTTCAGCCGGGATCTTCTCCCGCCGTTTTTTCTTCTTCTTGCCCATAAAAGCGGATTTGAGATTTGAGATTCCAGATTACGGTTTATTTCGCGGCCGCTTCGCGCATGGCGCAGAGCGCATAGGGCGGCAAACGAGAATGGAAGATGGGTATTGGGTCAGGAAGCTGGTCTGGTAGTTAGTCGATGGTAATTGGGTTCAAGACCATAATCCAATACTTAACCGCCAGACCCACAACCTCACTCAACAACCGTTACCGCTGCTGTTATGCCTTTGAACCTTGAACCTTCAATCCTTATCAACTTATAAACTTATCATCTTATCAACTTTTCTTTCCTTTCCCATCGTCAAAATCTTCCATCCCGTTCTCACCCGGGAGAAGAGCGCGCGGAAAGACCGGATCCGGCCCAGCTCCTGGATGACGAAACGGGGACGGGAGTAGAACCTGCGGTAAGCGGATCGCAGCAGTTCCTGGAGTTCCCGGTCGCTAAAGTTTTCGTTCCAGTAGGGAGGATTGAAGCCCGGCTTCGGGTCCCGGGCGAACCGGAGCCAATGATCCTCGCTGAAGACGCCCTCCCGCAGGCCCCGCCGGTAGATCTCGGTGGCAGGAAATGGGGTGGTGATCGTAACGTGGATGAAATCGGGGTCGAGTTCCATCGCGAAATCGATTGTCTTCCGAACGTCTTCCCGGTTTTCCGTCGGCGAGCCGATCATAAAGTACGCCAGGGACTGGATTCCGGCTTTCTTGGTGAGACTTACCGCCCGGCGGGCCTGTTCAAGCGTTATTCCCTTGTTCAGAACCTTAAGTATCTTTTCGGTGCCCGCCTCGATACCGTAATGGATCCTTTGGCAGCCCGCCCGCTTGAGGTTGTCCAGAACCTCTTCATCCACGGAATCGACCCGGGCCCGGATATCCCAGCCGATCTCCAGACCGCGTTTGGAGATCTCCCGGCAGATTTCCATCATTCGGGGCCGGCTGACGCTGAAGGTGTCGTCGTAGATAAAGACCTCCCGGATGCCCATCTCCCGGCATTCTTCCATTTCATCGACCACGTTGGCGGGCGACCGGAATCTGAAGGTTTTGCCCAGGTGCGGCCGGGAGCAGAAGGAGCAGCGGTAGGGGCAGCCCCGGGAAGTGAACATAGTGGTTATCGGGCTGACCCGGGAAAGGACCGAGGTATATTTCTTCCAGGGGGTCAGACGGCGGGCCGGGAAGGGGAGGGCGTCAAGGTCTTCGATCAGGGCCGGGGGCGGTCCCGTGACGATCCCGCCCTCGCGACGGAAGACCACCCCCGGCGCCGACTCCGGTCTCCGCCCGCGCGCGATCTCCTCCACCAGCGCCGCGAAGCCCCTTTCACCCTCTCCCCGCAACACGAAGTCGACCCCTTCGAGGGCGGCGGTCTCCTCCGGGAAGAGGAAGGCGTGGATGCCTCCCGCCACGGTGACGATTTCGGGGGATATCTCCTTGACCAGGCGGAGGACGGCGAGGACATCGAGCAGGGTGAAGGTCATCGCGGTCACCCCCACCAGGTCGGGGCGGGCGCCTTCCAGCCGCGATTTCAGGGCCGGGTAATCCAGCTCTTCGGCCTGGGCGTCGATCACCTCCACCTCGTGTGAAGTCAGGTCGAGCAGCGAGGAGGCCAGGTAGAGCAGTCCCAGGGGGGGGTTGAAACCGCGCTCTTCGTCGATCAGCGCGGGATTGTTCCCGACCAGTTCGTGGTCGCGGGGAGGATTGACCAGGACCACCTTCATCGCTGCGATCGTTTGTCCACCAGGTCGGCCAGCAGTCCCAGGGCCAGAACCTGGAACCCGGCGGTGAGCAGGACGACGGTGGTCACCATCCCCACGCCCCCGATGAAAAATCTCGTCAGCAGCAGCGCCAATCCGCAGCCGATCAGGAACAGGCCGGCGGGCACGAAGATCTTCAGCGGGCTGAAGTAAAGGCTGGTGCGGATGATCAGGGAGATCAGGCTGAAGGTGTCCTGAAAGGGACGGAACTTTGATTTCCCCTCCCGCTTGTAGTAATCGATGGGGATATACTCGACGCTGTAATCATTGTTCAGGAAGGCCAGGGTGATGGTGGTGGTAAAGGAGAAGCCGGGCGAAAAAAGGTTGAAATACTTGAGGGCGATTCCTTTTCTGAAAACGCGCAGCCCGGAGTTGAGGTCGGGGATCTTCATTCCGGCCAGGTAATCGGCTAGTTTTTTCAGCAACCACTTGGGGAACCGGCGCACCGGGGGGATGGCCACGTTGGCTCCGGTCCTGGCCCCGACCACCATATCGAATTTCGGGGCGGCCTCCAGGAGGGAGGCTACGGCTTCGGTCGGGTAGGTCCCGTCGCCGTCGATGATCAGGACGTAATCGTAGCGTGATTTCTTGATCCCGTGCTTGATGGAAGCTCCGTAACCGGCCTGGCGGGGGTGGGTGAGCACTCTTGCCGGAAGATCGGCGGCGATCTTGGCGGTATTGTCGGTGCTGGCGTCGTCAATCACGACGATCTCATACCGCCAGTCCTCCTTTTCTTTCAAGATCGCCTCCACCTCCTCCACCACCCGGGTCAGCGATTTTTCCTCGTTGAAGACCGGGATGATAACGGTGACGGCCTTGCCGTCCGGACTCGCCGCGGCCGCCTTGTTTCTGCCGGAGTGGTTGTTCATAATTACGATTACCCGGGTTATAATAAGCTGTTGACCGGAGAGCGCGGGTTTGAATCGGTCTATGGTATATTACAACAACAAACGCAAAACCGGTATTCCGACCGATCAGCCCGGATTACGCGTCGTCCGGGACGAGGCAGAATAGTGCGCCGCCGGGAATTTATCAAAACAATTATCGGAATCGCGGCCGGGCTGTATTTCGCGGGCGCCCGCCGCCTGTCGGGCCGGACCGACCGGCTGGTCTTCAACATCGGCTCGCTGGAGGATTATCCCCCGGGGACGGTGAAAAACCTCAGGTTTCGCGACGCTTTTATCGTCTCCGACCGGGAGGGGGTTTACGCCCTCTCCTCGATCTGCACCCATCACGGCGGTTCTTTGGTGGCGCGGGAAGGCTTGTTGCGCTGCCCTCGTCACCGGTCGCTTTTCGATCTGGAAGGCGGGGTTGTGCGGGGCCCCGCCCGCGAGCCCCTGCCCTGGTTGAGGCTGGAACTGGTTTCCGGCCGGCGGCTTCAGCTATACCGGCGCTACCGCGGGGAAAGAGGCAAGAAGATTCCCCGTGGTTAAGGGTTGACCTGGAAGCAGGTGTTTCCCTCCTCGAAAAAGGCTATGATCTGGCGCGCGGCGGCGACCGCGGCGTTGTAGTTGGCCTCCGCGGTCTGCGCGCCCATCTTCTTGGTCGTGAAGAAAGCCCGGTCGCCGAATTTGTCGATGATGAGATCGCGATTCGAGGGAGCGACGTCGGCGGCGTATCTGAAATCGGGCCTTTCCTCGAAGACCCGGAGGAGATCATCCTCATTGATGATATCGGCCCGGGCGGTGTTGATCAGGGCGGCCCCCTTGTCCATCCGCGTCATCAGGGAATAGTCGATGGAGCTTTCCGTTTCCGGGCAGGAGGGGATGTGCAGGGAAACGAAATCGTTGTCGGAGAAGAGCTGCTCGAGCGTTCCGGCGGGCCGGCATCCCAGCTCCTCCATCTTCTCCTTCGGCACCCAGGGGTCGAAGGCGGAGACTTTCATCTCGAACCCCCGCGCGATCTCCGCGACCCGGCGGCCGACGTAGCCCAACCCCGCGATTCCCAGGCGCTTGCCCCTAAGCTCGACGCCTGATTTCCCGCTGTATTTGCCGCGGCCGATCATAATCATCAACCCGAAGACCAGTTCGGCCACCGCGTTGGAGTTTTGCCCGGGTGTGTTCATCACCACCACTCCCCGTTCCTTGGCGCCGCCGCAGTCGATATTGTCGTAACCGGCGCCGGCCCGGACCACGATCTTAAGATTGGGCGAGGACTCCAGGAGATCGCAGGGCACCTGGTCGCTCCGGACGATCAGGGCGTCGGCCTCGGCGACCGCCTTGGCCAGAGTTTCCCGGTCGGGGTATTTTTCCAAAACCTTGGCCTGGTAGCCGGCTTCGCTTAAGATCTTTGCCGCGGCGTCGCGGGCGGCGGGAGCGAAGGGTTTCTCGGTGGCGATCAGGACTTTCTTGGACATATTGTGACCTCCTTAACCCGGATTATTCACATATCCGGGAGAAAATTTTAGCTGTTGGCTTTCTCGAAGTTCTTCATAAACTCGATCAGCTTGTCCACTCCCTCCGGGGGAAAGGCGTTGTAGATCGAGGCGCGGATGCCGCCCACCGAACGGTGACCCTTCAGGCCCACCATCCCGGCCCCGGAACTTTCGGCGATGAATTTGGCTTCCAGCTCTTCGGAGGGCAGCCGGAAGGTGACGTTCATTAGGGAGCGGTCCTTCTTGGCGGCGGTGGGCCGGAAGAAATCGCTCCCATCGAGGGTTTCGTAGAGCCGGGCGGCTTTTTCGCGGTTGCGGGATTCGATCTCCGCCAGCCCCCCCTGATTCTTGATCCACTTGAGGACCAGACCCACCAGATAGACCGAGAAGACCGGCGGAGTGTTGTAGAGTGAATCTTTCTCGGCGTGAGTCCGGTAACTGAGCATCGTCGTCAGCCCTTCCGCGCAGAGCTCAAGCATATCGTCGCGGATGATGACCACGGTGACTCCGGCCGGACCCAGGTTCTTCTGGGCGCCCGCGTAGATCAGGGCGAACTTTTCGACCGGGATCTTCCGGCAGAGAATATCGGAGGACATATCCGCCACCAGGGGAACATCCCCGGTATCCGGATACCGGTTCCACTGGGTTCCGCTGATGGTCTCGTTGCTGGTGATGTGAACGTAGCGGGCGTCGGGCGTCAGGTCGAGGCCCGCGGGATCCGGGACGTAAGAGAAATTCTTGTCCTCGGCGCTGGCCGCGATGTGGACCTGGCCGAAAACTTTGGCCTCCTTGATCGCCTTTTTCGCCCAGGCGCCGGTATTGACGTAGTCGGCTTTTCCGCCTTGAAGAAAGTTCATCGGCACCATACCGAACTGGAGGCTGGCTCCGCCCTGGAGGAAGAGGACGCGATAGTTGTCGGGAACGGAGAAGACCTCCTTGAGATCGGCTTCCGCCGCCGCGTTGACGGCGGCGTAATCCTTGGAGCGGTGGCTGATCTCCAGAATGCTCAGCCCGTTGTTGTTGAAATCAAGCAGCTCTTCCCGCGCCTGGCGGAGTACTTCCAGGGGCAAAATCGCCGGCCCGGCGTAGAAGTTCAGCGGTCTTTCGGCCATAACAAGATTCTCCTTGAAAAGATTTAAGGTTGCAGAAGCTTGCGGTGAGTCTCCAGGATGTCGGCGGTTATGAAGACGATGATCCCGCGGCCGTCCCGGATGTCCTCGAAGATGGCGGTCGAGCCGCTCTCCAGGACCCCCTTGGTGTTGAGCCGGAAGGTCTCCCACCGCTTGGCGACTTCCTCTTCCCCCCGTTTGACGCGCGGAAGGCGGGGATAGCGGTAGGGATCCACATAGAAAATCGTGGAGACCTTGGAGTCGAGGTGGAAGTTGATCAGGTTGTTGGGGGCGACTTCCGGCCGGATCGTCAGCCGGGAACCCTCCGAAACCTCTTGCGGGGCCGCGCCGCGTCGGTCGCGGTTGGCGACTTCGGGGAACGACGAGAGCATAGTCTGCTCGCCGGCATCGGTGACCCATTTGCGGTGGAAGAGAACCCGGGCTTCTCCATAACGGCGGAGGAAATCCATCACCGGCTGGAACTTGTAGATGCGAATGGACCCGAAACGAAGATCCTCGGCCGCCTCGCGGGGACGGCGGGTATCCTCCCAGATCTCCCCGAAGCTGAACTGTTGAATCCGGACCTGTTCGACGGTTTCGAAGTCAACGTTGCTCTCCCGGGCGGGGGGGACCGTCTTCCGCATCGGGCGGAAGCTGAGCCGGTGCCGGGCCCTCTCGGCCAGGGGGAAGAGCCCGGTCGTGCTCCGGTGCTCATCCAGGAAGATTTCGAGGAGATCCCACTCGATCCCGTCGGCAAAATCCGGCTCCAGTTCGATCTGCACTATGCGCTGTTCGATCAGGAGCGGGACGGGCGACCTGTCCTGGGCCGCCCCGGAAAAGGTCAGCGCTCCGGCCGCGGCCAGCGCGATAACACAGGCGATAATTTTTTTCATCTTCCCTCCCGGCTGATGGTTGTCTTACTATGGGGCGCCGCATCCGGCTTTTCTCCATCAAGATAATTCATCAGCGTCGATTATGGCAAGACAAATTATCGGGTTCATCTTTCGGGGACCGGGCATTATCCCGGTCCTGGTTCTGCTCTTTTCCGGCTGCGCCTCCCGGCCGCCGCCGCCTGCGGCCGGGGAAAGCTTTATTCGTCTCCGGCGGGAATTGTCCCCTCCCTGGGATTCGATCGCCCTGGAGTCGATCCGGGTCATCTGCCTGCTCGAGGACTACCGCGCGGCGCTTGAAAGCGGCGGGGCCGAAGACCTCTACCCGCTGCTCTCACCGGATTTTTCCAGCCGGGGGTTGGACCGGGACGCCTGGCTGCTTCGGAAGGAGGAGGAGCAATTCCGGGTTTTCGGCGCCCTGGAGACGGCGGTCGAGGGGATCCGGATCGACTTCACTTTCGACCGGCTTCTGCCCTGGCTGAGACAGGAGGCCTTCGACTGGATCGGCGGACCCCGGGCGACCCGGCCCCTCGCCTCCCCCTACCGGCTGACGATCGGTTATGGATCCGAAGAACTGGTGATCCGGGTTCCGGGCGAGGAGGAGAAGCCCGCCCGCGGCGGCGCTTCCCGCCTTGATTCGACAAGCGAGGGGGGAGAGAGGGCCGTGACCGTTACCGCCGCGGTCGATTCTTTCCTCAATTATCCCCGGGCCCGCCTCTCGATGGAGATCACGGTTTCGGGGGAGTTGGTCCCTGCCGCCGGCGGAGACGGATTCGCTTACCGGCTCCGGGAGAGACGGGTTCTGGGCTTGCGGAAGGAAGAGGCGGGTTGGAGGATAATATCCCGGGAGGATTGACAATTTCGGATCCGGAAATTATTATTCTGGCTTCAACTGGCCGGCGCGCTCGGGAGCGGGACCGCCGACGGAGGGGATGATGGCTGAATGCGACAGGTTAATGGCGATAATCAACGGGGTCCGGCCCGCGCCCCTGGTGCTGAAGAACGGTCGGGTGATCAACGTTCTCTCCTCGGAAGTCTATGAATCGGATATCGCCGTCGACGCCGGCCGGATAGTGGCGTTGGGATCCTTTCGCGGGGAAGAGGAGGTTGACCTGGAAGGGCGGTATATCTGCCCCGGCTTTATCGACTCTCACGTTCATATCGAGTCGTCGATGGTCACCATCCCCGAGTTCGCCCGGGCGGTGGTTCCGCGGGGCACCACTTCGGTGGTGATCGATCCCCACGAGATCGCCAACGTGATGGGGCTGGACGGGATCAAGTATATGCTCAAGTCCAGCAAGTATCTCCCCCTCAACGTGTATATGATGCTCTCTTCCTGTGTCCCCGCCAGCCATCTTGAAACCTCGGGCTCGGAACTGCGGGCGCTGGATCTTTTCCCCTATGTCGACCAGGAATGGATTCTGGGGCTGGGCGAGGTGATGAACTATCCCGGCGTGCTCAACTGCGACCCCGAGGTGATGGACAAGATCAAGCTCTTCCATCACAAGCGGATCGACGGCCACGCCCCGGGGCTGACCGGCCCCGCCCTCAACGGATACGTGGCGATGGGCATCAAGTCCGACCACGAATGCACCACCGTGGACGAAGCCCGGGAAAAGCTCCGGCTGGGAATGACGATTATGATCCGGGAAGGGGCCACGGCCAAGAACCTGGCCGACCTGCTTCCGGCGGCGTCCGGTTCCGGTATGAACTACTGTGTTTTCTGCACCGACGACCGCAACCCCGTCAGTCTGCTGGATGAAGGGCACGTCGATTTCTGCCTGAAAAAGGCCGTCGGTCTGGGCCTTGATCCCATCGATGCGATCAAGATGGCCACCATCAACGCCGCCCACTATTTCGGCCTGAGAGACCTGGGAGCCCTGGCACCGGGCTATCAGGCCGACATCGTGGTTCTGGACGATCTTGAAGATTTCCGGGTGAGCCGGGTTTACAAGAGCGGGGAACTGGTCGCCGCGGACGGGGACCTGGTCTATTCGCCGCCGGCCGAGCACCGTCGGGAAGTGCTGCGGGGATCGATCAATATTCAGTGGCTGAAGGAGGAGTATTTCCGTATCCCCGCCCGCGGCTCGAAATGCCGGGTGATCGAGCTGGTGCCGGACCAGATTATCACCCGCTCGGCGACGGTCGAGCCCGCCGTCCGGGATGGAAACGTGGTGGCCGACGTCTCCCGTGACCTGATCAAGCTGGCGGTGGTCGAACGCCATCTTGGTTCGTCGAACCTGGGCTTGGCCCTGGTCAGGGGCTTCGGATTGAAGAGGGGGGCTTTCGCCGCTTCGGTGGCCCACGATTCCCACAATATCATCGTGGCGGGAACCAACGACGCCGATATGATGGAGGCGGTGGTCAAGATCCGCAAGTTTCAGGGCGGGTTCACCGTCGTGGCTGACGGAAAATTGGTCGGAAGCCTGGCCCTGCCGATCGCCGGCCTGATGAGCGAGAAGCCGATGACGGAGGTCAGGCGGGATCTGGAAGAGATAACCGCCGCGGTCCGGGAGCTCGGAGTGACGCCGGCCGAGCCGTTTATGGCTTTATCTTTCCTGGCCCTGCCGGTCATCCCGGAGCTGAAACTGACCGATAAAGGGCTGGTGGACGTCAACCGTTTCGACTTCGTGGATCTGTTCGTATAAAATTTTTCCCGGAAATTTTTTATCCGGGCTGAAGGGAGGAAAACAATGGAAAGCTACAAGATCACGCTGACTGAAAAAGAGATGCCGGAGGCCTGGTATAACATCCAGCCCGATCTGCCCGCGCCGCTGGCCCCGCCGCTCAACCCCAAGACCGGAGAGCCGCTCGGCCCGGCCGACCTCGCCCCCATCTTCCCGATGGGACTGATCGAACAGGAAGTCAGCATGGAGCGTTGGATCGAGATTCCCGACGCGATCCGGGATATCTACAAGCTCTGGCGCCCCTCTCCCCTTCACCGCGCCCGCCGCCTGGAGAAACACTTAAAGACCCCGGCCCGCATCTACTATAAGAACGAAAGCGTTTCCCCCGCCGGCAGCCACAAGCCCAATACCGCCGTCGCCCAGGCTTATTACAACAAGGAAGAGGGGGTGAAAAGGATCGCCACCGAGACCGGCGCCGGCCAGTGGGGCAGCGCCCTGGCCTTCGGGACCAGCCAGTTCGGTCTGCGCTGCGAAGTCTATATGGTCAAGGTCAGCTACAATCAGAAACCCTACCGGCGTTCGCTGATGCACGTCTGGGGCGCTCAGGTGCACGCCTCCCCCAGCACCCTGACCTGCGCCGGCCGTTCAATCCTGGAAAACGATCCGGAGTGCCCCGGCAGCCTCGGCCTGGCCATCTCCGAGGCCGTCGAGGACGCGGCCACCCGCGAGGACACGAAATACTCCCTGGGCAGCGTTCTCAACCACGTTCTTCTCCACCAGACCGTCGTCGGTCTGGAGACCAAGAAGCAGCTCGAGCTGGCCGGTGAGAAGCCGGATATCCTGACCGGTTGTATCGGCGGCGGGAGCAACTTCGCTGGCCTGGCCTTTCCCTTCGTCAAGGACAAGCTTGCCGGCGCCCCGATCGAGATGATCGCCGTCGAGCCCGAGTCCTGTCCGACTTTCACCCACGGCCAGTTCCGTTACGATTACGGCGACGTGGCCAAGCTCACCCCCCTGCTCAAGATGTACACCCTGGGCCATACCTTTATGCCCCCGGCCATTCACGCCGGCGGACTTCGCTATCACGGCGTGGCCCCGCTGCTTTCGCTGCTGGTCAACAAGGATGTCTTTATCCCCCGGGCTTATCACCAGAACGACGTCTTCGAAGCGGCGGTCACTTTCGCCCGCACCGAGGGCATTCTGCCGGCGCCCGAGACCGCCCACTGCATCCGCGCCGGAATCGACGAAGCGCTCAAGTGCAAGGAGACGGGCGAGGGAAAATGCATCGTCATCGCCTTCTCCGGTCACGGCCACTTCGACCTGGCGGCCTATGACGCCTATCTGGCCGACCGCCTCGAGGATTACGCCTATCCCAAGCACCTGATCGAGGAAGCGCTCAAAGATATGCCCGAGTTCGAATAGGGCGGGGCCGGTTCGATGAGCGTGCTTTTATCCGGGAACGAGGCGGTCGCCCGCGGCGCCTGGGAGTCGGGGGCCGTTCTGGGAGTGGGCTACCCGGGCACCCCCAGTTCCGAGATTCTTCCCGCTTTTCACCGTCTGGGCGGGGTGCGCGCCCAGTGGTGCGTCAACGAGAAGGTGGCCCTCGAGGTGGCGGCCGGAGCTTCCTGGGCGGGGGGACGGATCCTGGTGACGATGAAACACGTGGGGCTCAACGTGGCCGCCGATCCCCTCTTCACGCTCGCCTACACCGGGGTCAAGGGGGGGTTGGTGATCGCCGTCGCCGACGATCCCGGGATGCACTCCTCCCAGAACGAGCAGGACAGCCGCCATTTCGCCCGCGCCGCCCGGGTCCCCCTCCTGGAGCCGGCCGACGGGCAGGAGGCCCGGGACTTCGCCCGCCTGGCCTTCTCCCTCAGCGAGGAGTTCGACCTTCCGGTCATCCTGCGGCTCTGCACCCGGCTTTCCCACTCCCGGACCCCGGTCCGCCGCGGCCGCCGCCGCCAACCCGCCCGGGAACTGAAATTCGTCAGGGATCCGGCCAAATACGTGATGATTCCCGCCTACGCCCGCCGGCGCCGGAAAAGTCTGGACGAGCGCCTGGAGCGGCTGGCCCGGAGGGCCGAGGTCCTGGACTGCAACCGCCTGGAGAAGGGAGGCGACCGGGCGATCGTCACCTCCGGCCTCGCTTACCAGTATTGCCGCGAGGTCGCCCCCGACGCCTCCTACTTCAAACTCGGTCTGATTTACCCATTGCCGGAGAAGAAACTTCGCGATTTCTGCCGGGGAAGGAAGGTGACCGTAATCGAGGAACTCGATCCTTACCTGGAGCACGAAATCAAGGCGATGGGATTGAAAGTGAAGGGCAAGCCCCCCTCGTTTCGGGCCGGGGAGCTCAACCCGGACCGGGTCCGGAAGATTCTCGCCGGCCGGCCGGACCGCGCTCCTTCCGCCCGGCCGCTGCCGCCCCGTCCGCCGGTATTGTGCCCGGGCTGCTCCCACCGGGGGGTTTACGTGGTGCTGAAAAAACTCAAGCTGGTCGTCACCGGCGATATCGGGTGCTATACGCTGGGCGCCCTGGCCCCGCTCGAATCCCTGGACACCTGTCTCTGTATGGGCGCGGCGATCGGGCATCTGGAGGGGCTGCGCGTCCTGCTCCCGGCCGGAGAGAGGGAGAAGGTGGTGGCCGTGATCGGGGATTCGACCTTCGTTCATTCCGGGATCACCGGACTGGTCGACCTGGTCTACAACGGCGTCGGCGGCGTGGTGATCATCCTGGACAACCATACCACCGCGATGACCGGCCGGCAGCACCATCCGGCGACGGGGAGATCCCTGGCGGGGGAGCCGGCTTCCCGGCTGGACCTGGAACAGATCTGCCGGGCCGCCGGGGTGAAGCGGGTCGCCGTGATCTCCGCCTATGACGCCGCGGGCCTCGAGTCTTTTCTCCGGGAATCGCTGGCCCTCCCCGAACCGTCGGTCCTGATCGCCCGAGCCCCCTGTTCGCTTCTCTTCAAGGGCCCGATTACCTCGGTTCACCGGGTGGAGGCCGAACTCTGCCGCGCCTGCGGCCTCTGTCTTCGGTGCGGATGCCCGGCCCTGATCCGGCTGCCGGACGGGAAGGTCGCCATCGATCCCGCGGTCTGCCGGGGCTGCTCGGTCTGCGCCGGCCTCTGTCCCTTCGACGCCATCGTTGAAACGGAGGGAGAGTGAAGACCTCCCGCCCGGTCAGCGTGGTCATCTCCGGGGTCGGCGGCCAAGGCGTGGTCCTGGCCGCGCGGGTGCTTTCGGCCGCCGCTCTGGCCTCCGGTCTGGAGGTCAAGGCCAGCGAGGTCCACGGGATGGCCCAGAGGGGCGGAAGCGTCCTGGCCCAGGTGCGTTTCGGGCGGAAGGTATTCTCTCCCCTGATTCCTTTCGGCGGCGCCGATTACCTGCTGGCCCTGGAAGAGATGGAGGCGCTTCGTTATCTCGACCTGGTCGGGAAGAAGGGGCTGGTGCTGCTTTACCCCCACCGGGTGGTTCCTTCTTCGGTGACCCTGGGCCAGGCCGTCTATCCCGGGGGCGTGGAAGAGGAGCTTGCGGCCGCCGGCCGCCGGGTGATAAGCGCCGCCCGCCTGGGAAGTTCGGCGCTGGCCAATCCCCGGCGGGCCAATGTCGTCCTCCTGGGACTGCTTTCCCGCGAACTCGATTTCAAGCCGGCGGTCTGGAAGAAGGCGCTGGCCGTCTCCGTCCCTCCCGGAAGTTTCGGCGAAAACTGGAAGCTGTTCTCGTCGGCAAGGAATTATGTTGACAATTCGGGAGAGTTATAAAGAATGATGTCTTAAAATCATTCGTGTAATTTGTGTGATTGGTAGTTGAAAAAAAGGGCAAGGCGGGGGTCCGGGGGTTTTTGAGTAAGCTATAATCGGCCCCGGCGAGCAGAATAAACGGGTCCAGCGCAATGATGATCTGGAACAGGGAAATCGAGTTTCTCGAACCGGAAAAGATGCGGCAGCTTCAGCTGGAGCGGATCCGCGGGCTGCTCCAATATCTGGCGGAGCGCTCCGAGTTTTACCGGGAACGGCTCCGGAGTTCCGGGGCGGGCTCCGCCCCGGAAAAGCTCGAGGATCTTCAGGATCTGCCCTTTACCCGGAAGACGGATCTTCGCGACCACTATCCTTTCGGCCTCTTCTGCGTGCCCTTGCGCGAGGTGGTGGAGATTCACGCCTCCAGCGGCACCACCGGCAATCCCACCGTGGTCGGCTACACCCGCGGCGATATCAAGCTCTGGTCGGAGGTGATGGCCCGGGCTCTCGCCATCGCCGGCGCGGAGGCGGGGGACGTCGTCCAGAACGCTTACGGCTACGGGCTCTTCACCGGGGGTCTGGGGATTCATTACGGCGCCCTGGAATTGGGGGCGTCGGTGGTCCCCATCTCCTCCGGCGGCACCAAGCGCCAGATCAAGCTGATGCACGATTTCGGCGCCACGGTTCTGACCTGCACGCCTTCCTACGCGCTCTTTATGGCCGAAGAGGCCCGGGAGATGGGAATCGACCCCCGTCTCTCGCCGGTCCGGATCGGGATTCTGGGGGCGGAGCCCTGGAGCGCGGCGCTCCGGCGGGAGATCGAAGAAGCCTGGGATATGACGGCGCTGGACATCTACGGGCTCTCCGAGGTTATCGGCCCCGGGGTGGCCCAGGAATGTCCGTCGAAGAACGGTCTTCATATCTTCAGCGACGTTTTCTTTCCGGAAGTTATCGACCCCGCCACCGGCCGCTGGGTCCCCGAGGGCGAGGACGGGGAACTGGTGATCACCACCCTGACCAAGGAGGCCATTCCGTTGTTGCGCTACCGGACCGGCGACATCGTCAGCCTGAAATCCGGGGTTTGCCCCTGCGGCCGCACGCTCCCCCGGATCAGCAAGGTCAAGGGGCGCACCGACGATATGCTGATCATCCGGGGGATCAACGTTTTCCCCTCCCAGATCGAAACGGTTCTCCTGGAAGTTGAAGGCGCCCGTCCCCATTACCAGTTGATGGTGGAAAGGGTGCGCGGTCTCGACACCCTCGAAGTCCAGGTCGAGGTGGGGGAGGAGATCTTCTCCGACGAGATTAAGGTGCTTCAAAATCTCAATCGTCGAATCAAGAAAGAGATCGAAAGCGTCCTCGGGCTGGTGGTCGAAGTTAAGCTGGTCGAGCCCAAATCGATCGAGCGGAGTATGGGGAAATCCAAGCGGGTGATCGACCGGCGGGAAAAATGACGAAATCCGTTCCGCGGGGATTTGCCGCTGACCGAAGAACCCGAATTGCCCAAAACCGGGAAGAGAAACTATGACCATCACCCAGATATCGGTATTTCTCGAAAACAAGGCCGGGCGGCTCTGGGAAGCGGCCGAGGCGCTCAAGAACGCCGGGATCAACATCCGGGCGCTCTCTCTGGCCGACACCTCCGATTTCGGAGTCTTGCGGCTGATAGTCGATCGTCCCGACGAGGCTTTCGACGCGCTTCGTCAAAAAGGTTTCTCCACCGCCCGGACCGAGGTCCTGGCCGTGGAGGTTCCCGACCGCCCCGGCGGCCTGGCCGATCTTCTCCGGCTTCTGACCGGGGAGAAGATCAACGTTGAATACGTTTACGCTTTCGCGGGCAAGAAGGAAGGCAACGCGGTCGTGGTTCTGCGGGTGGAAGAGCCGGGCCAGACCGCGTCCGTTCTGCAGCGCTCGTCGTCAACCATACTGACCGCGGACGATATCGCGCGGCTTTAGGCGGGTTCGTTCCCGCCGCGCGAGCTTGTTCGTTTCGGTCGGCAGCCTTAACTGAAAGAAGGCCGGTATGTTCGGTATCGAAGCGCCGTCGATCTGGCTGGCTTACCTCCTCTGCGTCCTTTCCACCGTTCTCTGCGTGGTCTACGGGATCATCAACTGGAACCGCGGGCGGGGGGAGATCAAGCCGGAAGATAAGACCTGGCTGGAAGAAGAAAAGGAGATCGAGGAAAGCCTCTGATCAACCCGGATTATTCAAATCCGGGTTTTTCTTTTCGTTCGGAGAAACCAGGGCTGCCCGGTTTTTATTCCAGCCGGGTTAACCGAAAGGAAAAACAATGCTTACCTACATCATCGTCGTCTTCTACTTCGGGATCATCGCGTTCCTGGGCTGGAAGGGTTACCGGACCACCACCGGGGCGCTTGATTATATGGTCGGGGGCCGGAAAATTCATCCCTACATTATGGCGATGAGCTACGGCGCCACCTTCATCAGCACCTCGGCGATCGTGGGCTTCGGCGGGGCGGCCGGCGTCTTCGGGATGGGGCTGCTCTGGCTGACCTTCCTCAATATCTTCTTCGGGATCTTCCTGGCGTTCGTGGTCTTCGGGAGCCGGACCCGGCAGATGGGTCACCACCTCGACGCCCACACTTTTCCCGAGCTTTTGGGGATCCGTTACAAGTCCCGCTTCATCCAGGGGTTCAGCGGGCTGGTGATCTTTCTCTTTATGCCGCTTTACACCGCGGCGGTGATCATCGGGGCGGCCAAGTTTCTCTCGGCTCAGTTCGGCATCCCCTACGAGGTATCCCTCTTCGGCTTTTCCACCATTGTCGCGATCTACGTGATTATGGGGGGGCTGAAGGGGGTGATGTATACCGACGCCTTCCAGGGATCGATTATGCTGCTCGGGATGATCTTCCTGATCTTCTTCACCTACAACCGGCTCGGGGGAGTGGTGCCCTCCCACCGGGCGCTTACGGATATGGGCGGGTTGGTGCCGCCGCCGCTACGGGCGGGGGGGCATCAGGGCTGGACGTCGATGCCCTCCTTCGGGTCGCCGATGTGGTGGACGCTGGTCTCCACCATCATTATGGGGGTGGGGATCGGGGTGCTGGCCCTTCCCCAGCTGGTCGTCCGCTTTATGACGGTCCGCAGCAAGCGGGAACTCAACCGGGCGGTCCTGATCGGCGGCATCTTCATCCTGATGATGACCGGCGTGGCTTTTGTCGTGGGATCCCTGACTAATGTTTATTTCCACCGGAACATCGACAACCTGGAGTTTGTCACCGTCACCACCGTCACCGAAGCAGGAGAGCCCGTCACTTCGCCGCCGATGCTGGCCGCCTTCGCGCCCGACCCGGCGCCGGGAGTCGAAATCCGGCCTTCGGAGACCTCCTCGATCGCGCTGCTGGCGGCCAACCGGGACGTGGACAGCATCATCCCCGCTTATATCCGTCACGGGCTGCCAAGGTGGTTCGGGGTGGTCTTTATGCTCACGCTGCTGGCGGCGGCGATGTCCACCATCAGTTCCCAGTTTCACGCGATGGGGACCTCGATCGGGAGGGACTTCTACGAGAAGGGCCTGGGCCGGGGCCGCCGCCGCGCCTACAGCTCGGTCCTGGTGACCAAGGCGGGGATTTTCCTCGGAATCGTCCTCAGTGTCTTCCTGGGTTACTGGCTGGAGCTCACCTTCGGCGGGACGGGGATGGAGATTATCGCCCGCGGGACGGCGATCTTCTTCGGGCTCTGCGCCTCCACCTTCCTGGCGATGTATTTCGGCGGGCTTTTCACCCGGCGGATTACCCGGGCCGGCGCGATCGCGGGGATGATGACCGGATTCTTCGTCTCCGCCTTCTGGCTGCTCTTCGTCCATATGGCGGAGTCGCGGGCCTTAAGGCTTAGCCAGTATCTCTTCGGCCGTCCCTCCCTGCTCGAAGGGGTCCGGACCGGTTTCATCTTCTGGCAGGAAGTCGATCCGCTCTTTGTCGCCTTCCCCCTGGCGGTGATCGTGACGATAGTCGTTTCCCTGGCCACCCGGCCGTTGCCCCGGGAACACCTCGATTACTGCTTCGAGGGAATCGGGTAATGCCCGACCGGCGGGAAGAGCTGGAGAAGGCGGGCCGCCGGGAGATCGAGAAGCTGCAGCTCGACCGGCTCCGGTCTTCGCTCGGGCGCGCCGCCCGCTCTCCCTTCTACCGGGAGCTGTTCGCCTCGAACTCCTTCCGGCCCGGGGATCTTGTTTCACTCTCCGACCTCGGCCGGCTCCCCTTTACCGTCAAGCAGGACCTGCGCGACTCCTATCCCGACCGGATGCTGGCCTGCCCGCCGCGGGAAGTGGTGCGGATGCACTCCTCCTCCGGCACCACCGGCACCGCCACGGTTGTCTACCACACCGCCGGCGACATCGACCGCTGGACCGGGCTGGTCGTCCGCTGCCTGGTGATGGCCGGGGCCACCGCCGACGATGTCTTCCAGAATATGATGGGTTACGGGTTTTTTACCGGGGGACTCGGCCTGCACTACGGGGCCGAAAGGCTGGGAATGATGGTTATTCCCGCCGGCGGCGGGAACACCCACCGCCAGATCGAGCTGTTCCGGGATTTCGGGACCACCGTCATCCACGTCACTCCCAGCTACGCCCTTCACGTCAGCGACGTCTTCCGGGAGATGGGGTTGGGCCCGGAGGATTTCAAGATCAAGAAGATCATATTCGGGGCCGAACCCTACTCGGAAGGGACCCGAAGCAAGCTGGAGGAGGCTTACCGCGCTCAAGCGTTCAACTGTTACGGTCTCTCCGAGATGAACGGCCCCGGGGTGGCTTTCGAATGCCGCCGGAGCGAGGGGATGCACGTCTGGGAGGACAGCTACATCGTCGAGATCATCGATCCGGCCAGCGGAGAAGCGCTGCCGGCGGGCGAGACCGGGGAGGTGGTATTCACCACCTTAACCAGGGAAGCGATGCCCCTGATCCGGTACCGGACCCGCGATCTGGCTAAAATCTATCCCGAGACCGCCTGTCCCTGCGGAAGAAACTTCACCCGGATATCCCGGATCACGGGGCGGAGCGACGATATGCTGATCGTGAAGGGGATAAACCTCTTCCCCAGCCAGATCGAGCACGTGTTGATGAAGACTCCCGGCGTGGGGACGAATTATCTCATCGTGCTCGACCGGTTCGAGAATCTCGACCGGCTGACCGTCCGGGTCGAGATCGCGCCCGGCGCTTTTCACGGAGACGCGGAGGAGATGCGCCGTCTCCAGGCGTTGATCAAGCATTCCCTGCGCGAGGAGATTATGGTCCAGGCGGAGGTGGAGCTGCTGGAGCCGGGCGCGCTTCCCCCCTCCCAGGGAAAGGCCAAGAGAGTGCTGGACAAAAGAGACGTTTGAAACGGCGGACCGCCGCGGGGGCGGGAAAACTTATAAGCGTATCTCGATCGAACATCCCGGCGCTTGGCCGGGATGAAGTAGCGGGCAATCTCGCAGAGGGGACAAGAAGATGCCGCACCAGATATCCGTATTCGTGGAGAACAAGCCGGGCAAGCTCGACCGGGTGACCGGGATCATCGCCGCCGCCGGCATCAATATCCGCTCCGTGACCATCTCCGACAGCGGCGGTTTCGGGGTCGTCAAGCTGGTAGTCGACAAGCCGGCCGCGGCCGGCCGGGTTCTCCGGGAGAAAGGGCTGGCGGCGGCGGAGCAGGAGGTGGTCGCGGTCAGAATTCCCGATCGACCCGGCAGCCTCCACCGGGTCCTGGAGCTGCTCGCCCGGCACTCGGTCAATATCCGGGACGCTTCCGGATTCGTGGTCGACCGGGGTGAAGAGGCGGTGGTAATTGTCCAGGTGGACGATCCCGCTGCGGTCTCCACCTTGTTAAAGAGGGAGGGGATTGAGCTCATCTCCGACCGCGACCTGTATTTCCTGTGAAAATATCCGGCCCGGGCGCTTCCGGTCCGGTTAACATACACAACGCGGCCGAATAGTTGGAGCGAAAGGAGGAGAGGATGAAGACAATGGTTGCGGTTGTCGTGCTGGTGACGGCCCTGTCGTTTCTGCCGGCCTGGGCCGGCCCGGTGACGGACGCGGTGGGAGGTCCGGACTGGCTCCGTTACGGGGTTGACCTGAGGCTTAGGCAGAACTACCTGGACTTCCACCCGGCGCGTGACGGCGAATTCTTCTACCGGGTCCGCCCGCGGGCCTGGCTGGGGGTCTCGCCGGTGGAGGAGATCGAGATATTTTTCAAGCTGGTCAACGAGTACCGCTATTACTTCCTGCCCGAGGGATTCGTTCACCCGCTTCGCGACGAGGTCATCTTCGAAAACCTCTACCTCGATGTAAAGAAACCCTTCGACCTGCCCCTGAGCGTTCGGATCGGGCGCCAGGACCTGATCTACGGCGAGGGTTTCGTGATTCTGGAGGGCGGCCCCAACGACGGTTCCCGATCCTTCTACAGTGACGGTATCCGGGCGTCGATCGACCTGGACCCGACCACCATCGACCTGATCGCGGTCTACAACACCAACGACCAGGATCAGTTCTTCATCCCGTTCGTCATCAACGAGGTCGAGGATTTCAAGCTCGACGACCAGAAGACCGGTCTTTACGGGGCCTACCTGGTCAATCGCAGCCTGATCCCCGATTTTCGCCTGGAAGGCTACTACCTCTTCAAGGACGGGAAAGAGAGCGAAAAGGTCGTGGAAAACCGGATTCACACCCTGGGCGCCCGCCTGGCGGGCCGTCCGGTCAAGGGTCTGACGACCGTGGCCGAAGGGGCGATCCAGCTGGGCGACTGGGGCGACGAGTCCCACCGGGCCTACGGAGGTTACGCCTACGGAACCTATCAGATCCCCGGCTGCCCGGTTAAAAGCGCCTTGACGCTGGGTTACGTGCTTCTTTCCGGGGACGATCCCGAGACCGACCGTCACGAGGGGTGGGATCCGCTCTTCGGCCGCTGGCCGAAGTGGAGCGAGCTGTATCTTTACACGCTGGCTTTCGAGAACGGGCCCGGCTACTGGACCAATATGCAGATTTTACGGGCGGCCTGGGCGACCCAGCCGATCGAGCGGATGTCGCTGACGCTGGGCGTCAACTACCTGCTGGCGCTGGAGAATCCGTTCGCCGAGGATCCTCGAGGCTTGTTCTCCGACGGGCGGGTTCGGGGTCTCAATCCCCGTTTCGACCTGCGGTACCGCTTCAACGACTGGATGAGCGCCCAGTGGCTGATCGAGTATTTTCGTCCCGGAAATTATTACCAGGAGGATATGAGAAGCGAGCTTTACGCCCGCACCGAGCTGATGATCAACTTCTGAGATAAAAAAAACGCCCCCCGCCTTCTTCGGCGGGGGGCGTTTTTTACTCGGAGCATAAAATAGTTGGTTAGTTAATTGTCATTGCGAGGACAATGAGCGAAGCGAAGTGGACAAAGCAATCTCAACCTCTTATGTGTTAAGGGATTGCTTCGCGGAGTTTACCCTCGAGCGAAGCGAAGGGCTCGCAATGACCGTAAGGTCGATTCTTGCTTTTATGCTCCCTTTAGTATGTGGAAGAACTGACGGCCCAACCGGAAAAAGTTTAAAGATCGCAGGCTTCCGATGCGCATTCGTCCGTGGCGGCCAGCCTTTCCAGGACGATCACCGCGATCAGCCCCGCCAGACCCAGGCCCGCCGCGACGAGGATCTCGGTGTTGAAGCTCCCCTCGATCCTCAAGGCGGGAAGAATATTTCTCTGCAGCGACGGAACCAGCTCCCCGTGGCGGTTCCACGCCCACTCCAGGTTTTCCTTCCAGGGCCAGATTCTTCTCAGGCTCCCCAGCATCAGGCCGATCAGGGTGGCCACGGTGAGATCGTGGTAGCGCTTGAAGAGCCAGCAGAGAATCTGGGCGAAGGAGATCAGACCGGCCACGGCGCCGACGGCCACGATCAGAAGGATCCCGAACTGGCGCTGGTTTACCGCCTGGAGGACATATTCGTATTTTCCCAGCAGGACCAGGATGAAGGCGCCTGAGATTCCGGGAAGGATCATCGCGCAGATGGCCAGAAAACCGCTCAGGAAGAGAAACCACCAGGTCTCCGGCGTCTGGAGCGGAACCAGGAATACCAGGTGGTATGCCGCCACCGCCGCCAGAATCAGGCCCAACCAGCGGCCGGGCGACCATCTCTTCACCCTCCGGCTGACCGTGAAGACCGAGCCCAGGATCAGGCCGAAGAAGAACGACCAGATCATCACCGGCTGGTTTTCCAGCATCCAGGAAAGCCCCCGGGCCAGCGTGATCACCGCCAGGGCGATCCCGGCCAGGACGGCCAGCAGGAA
>PUNC01000078.1 GCA_003551625.1 PVC group bacterium
CTGCGCTCCTCGCAATGACGGGGCTGCGGAAAAGGCAGGGCTAAAGCCCTGCGCTACGAAAGGACGAAGGTGGGAAGCGGGGGAGAGGGGATTGTTTTAGAGGAGTGCTGAAAGGGCGGGGATGAAATTGCGCAGCCCGTCCCGAGGCTGGTAGAGATTGCTTCGTCGCTGCGCTCCTCGCAATGACGGGGCTGCGGAAATGGCAGGGCTTCTCCGTCATACTGCCGGATCCACGACGTCTTTCAGCCGGATCTTCTAAAAGCCCTGCACTACGAGCCCCGCGTTACGAAAAAGGCGAAAGGCGTTTAAAGGGTTTCCGGGAAGGGCGGCACGTGACGGACCTCCAGCTCGGCCGCTCCTTCCGTTGCCATCCGGACCGCCTCCCGGTAGGGGATGGACTTGGGGTCCAGTTCCGGGTCCGGTATGAAAAGGATGACCCGCCCGATCTCGTCTTGCCGCAGGCGTTTTCTGATCCCGACGCTTAATCCGGCGGCTTCTTCCGGGGGCAGGAGATAGTCATAGTAGGGGATGGGATCTTCCGGGAGCAGGAGGCCGAACCGTCCCGAAAGTATGTAGAACGGCAGACCGGCTTTGGCGGCGGCGTCCCGGACCGCCTCGATCCTTTTCGAGCGGTAGCGCTCAATCGCCGGCATCACGCCCCCGGCGGCGTCCTTCTCCCGGCAGCAGATGGTGATTGCCGCGGTCAATGGGTTCTTGTCGTCAGGGTTTTTCAAGGGTAGAATTTTTCCGGGATGAGAGAGATTTTTCTTTCCAGCTCGGCTTTCAAAGCGGACGCTTACGATCTGCGCAAAACCGTCTGGTCCGCCGTCGCCTTCGGCTTTTCCGGGGTTCAGCTCTGGCTCGGCCCCGGTATGATTGAAAGAGAGCAGTATTTAGTCCAGCTGCGGGATCTGGCGGCCAAGAATCATCTCAAGATAATCTTACATCTATCGGACGACTTCGACGAAACTTTTCTGCCCGCCATCCTGAACCTGCTGCACTTTCAGCGAAAGCGGAGAGTGATCCTGCATTTTTTCGCGGGGATGAACATCCCCGCCTGGCCCGGGATCGAGTTCGGACTCGAGAACGCCTTCTCCGGCTACGACGAGGGATATTACTGGGAACTTTTCCGCGCCGCGCGGGAAGGCGGCCATTTTCTTGTTTTCGATCTTCCCCGTCTTTTTGCCATTCCTCCCGACCGGGAACGCGAGACCATCGCTTTCGCCCGCCGGGTGCTGAAGCGGATGAAAGGCGAAGACGTCCTGCACCTGATCGACTTTCACGGTTACCACTCCTCCCGCCGCCACTGGTGTCCCTGGGGGGAGGGGACCATGAAGAGCTTCGGCGGAGACATAGCGAAGTTTCCCGGGACCGTCGTCCTGGAATATGAGGAACTGGAGATGGCGTTGAAAAGCCGGACGGCCCTGCTCGAACTCTGATTATCTCAGATCCGGGGAAGGTGAAGCCGCCGCCGGATCTGCGTCAGCGCGATCAGGGTCAGCAGGAAAGATAAGCCGAGGACGACGGATGTCGCCTGAATGAGGATTCCCTGGCGCCCGAAGCCGTGAAGATGCCACAGGGCCAGCAGGGCGAGAAAGAAGGAACTGAAAGAAAGTATCCTGATCGCCTGGTATTCGCCTCTTCTGATCAGAGCCGGGAGGTGGAACAGAATCAGTCCCGCCCAGGTTATGAGGATTCCCTTGGAGATCGACTCCATTCGGACAAGTTCAAGGCCGGCTTCTTCCGGCGCGGCTTCCATCCGCAGGGCGGTGACGCAATAGAAGACCCCCCACGAGACCAGGATGACGGCCGCGACAACGATAAAACCGCTGCTGGCGCTTCGGCTCATACTCTGCCTCCAGGATTGGCTTTTGCCGGTATTTTAAAGGTTTTCAGCCCGCCGGGCAAGCGCTTGCCGACAATGAAAGGAGAAAGATGAAAGCGGCGGACAAGAGAAAATGGGCGCTGGAGATAGCCCGGAAACTCCGGGCGGAATACCCGGACGCCCGCATAATGCTTAAGTATTCCAATCCCTTCGAGCTGCTGGTCGCCACGATTCTCTCGGCGCAGAGCACCGACAAGAAGACCAACGAGATCACCGCCGACCTTTTTAAAAAATACCGCCGGATCGAGGACTACGCCGCCGCCGCCCCCGCCGAGATGGAGAAGGACATCTACTCTTCCGGCTTTTACCGCAACAAGGCCCGGAGCATAATCGGCTCGGCCCGCCGGATCCTCTCCGACTTCGGGGGCGAGGTTCCTTCCACGATGGAGGAACTGCTCACCCTGCCGGGGGTGGCCCGCAAGACCGCCAACATCGTCCTCTACAACGCCTTCGGCGCGGTCGAGGGAATGGCGGTGGATACCCACGTCCGCCGCCTCTCCGGGAGGCTGGGCTTGAGCGGGCAGACCGACCCCGACAAGATTGAGAAGGAGCTGACGGCGCTGTTGCCGCGCCGGCTGTGGGGTCCGTTCTGCTACCTGCTGATCGAGCACGGCCGGAAGGTCTGCGCCGCGAAAAAGGCCGACTGCGGCAGCTGCGTCCTCAATCGCCGCTGCCCGTCGGCTTTTCGTCTTCGCTGACGGTTCCGGATTCCCGGCTTAATTTTCTCCCCAGCCGTCTTTCCCAGGCCCAGATTCTTTTCATCTCCTGGAAGGGCCGGGCGGGCGAGCCGAGCAGGATCTCGCCGGATTTTATCTTCTTCTTGGCAGCAATGCCGGTGCGACCGCCCAGGATGGCCCGGTCGCCGATCTCGGCGTGATCGCCGACGACCACGTTGCCGCCCATTACCACATTCTTTCCCACCTTGACCGAGCCGGCGATGGCACTCAGCCCCGCGATCACCGTATTCTCGCCGATGTCGTCGTTGTGGGCGATCTGGACAAGGTTGTCGATCTTGACGCCGCGGCGGATCACGGTGTCGCCCCAGGTGGCCCGGTCAACGGTGACGTTGCAGCCGATCTCAACGTCGTCCTCCACCACCACCCCGCCCAGCTGGGGAATCTTGACCTGTTTGCCGTCGGCGTCCTCGGCGAAACCGAAGCCCTCTCCGCCCAGCACGGAGCCGGACTGGATCAGGCAGTTCTTCCCGATTCTCACGTTTTCCAGGATCGTCACGTTGGGAAAGATCCTGGTTCCCTCACCGACGGCGGAGCCCCGGCCGATGAAACTGCCGCCGCCGATCACCGCGCCTTCACCGACCTCCGCTCCCTCCTCGATCACCGCGAACGGTGCGACGGTCGCGCCGGGGGAGACGCGGGCCTTCGGGCTGACCTCGGATCGGGGGGAGACGCCGGGAGCGACGGCGCGCGGGGGATGAAAGAGGGCGGTGAGGCGGGCGAAAGCGGCTTTGGGGCGGGAAACCCTCACCAGGGGCTTGGCCGAGGAGTCGATGTTTTCACCGCAGACCACCGCCGCCGCTCCTCCGGCCTCGGCCTCTTTGAGGGCCCGGCGGTTGTCGGCCCGGACCGCGGTTCCCGGCCGTCCCGCTTCAATGCTCGAGACGCCCGTCACCACAACGGCGGCGTCTCCGATCACCTTGCCGCCGAGTTTCTCGGCGATCTCCTTCAGGGTCAATTCCATATTCTCCTCCTTCAAATTTTTCCTCCGGAAAATTTTGCCATCATTATACACGCGGATGAAATACGAGATTGCTTCGTCGCTTCGCTCCTCGCAATGACCGTGAACCGCATCTAAGTTACGCGCAATAATTAATGGCGCTATGAATAATACCTCCGGCGTCACCGGTTTAGGGCGATCACCGCTTATCGCGGCGCGGCGAAGATCCCGATAGTCTTTCATCGGGACTACTTGCCCTTTTTCCGTTTCTCCGCAGATGAACCATCAAAACCGAGACCGCCGCCGGCGTGATCCCCGGGATCCGCGACGCCCTTCCGACCGTCTCGGGCCGGATCGACTGAAGTTTTTCCTGGGCTTCCAGCGACAGCCCCGGCAGGGACAGGTATTTGAATCCGGGCGGAATGCGAACCTCGTCCAGTTGCCGGTGTCTGTCCGCTTCCCGGCGCTGGCGTTCGAGAAATCCCTCGTATTTTACGTCGATTTCCATCTGCTCGGCCGCCTTGAAAGAAACCCCTTTAAGGTCGGGACGGAGTTTTACCAGGGCGGCGAAGCTGACCTCGGGACGGCGGAGCAGGTTTTTCAGGGTTACCGACCGGTCGATCGGAGCGATGCCCAGCCGCCGCAACCGGCGTTTGTTTTCAGGCGTGGCGGCCAGCCGGTCGGAGTCCAGCCGCGCGGCCGTCTTGCCGATCTCTTCTCTCAGCCGGCGGACCCGGTCCCGCCGGGAAGCATCGATCAATCCCGCGGCGGCGGCCCGCTCGCTCAAGCGCAGTTCGGCGTTGTCTTCCCGGAGCAGGAGCCGGTATTCGGCTCTCGAGGTGAATACCCGGTAGGGTTCGTTGGTTCCCCGCGTGACCAGGTCGTCGATCATAACTCCGATGAAAGCTTCTTCCCTTCCCAGGGTGAACGGTTCTCCGCCCGAGGCGGTCCGGGCGGCGTTGGCGCCGGCGATCAACCCCTGGGCGGCGGCCTCCTCGTAACCGGTGGTTCCGTTGATCTGCCCGGCCAGGAAGAGGCCGGGGATCGCCCTGGTTTCCAGCGAGGGCTTGAGCTGGGTGGGATCGAAGCAGTCGTATTCGATCCCGTATCCAGGGCGCAGGATCGCGGCTTTTTCCAGCCCCGGGATCAGGTTGACCATCGCGGCCTGGACGGCGGGGGGCAGGCCGGTGAAGATTCCGTTGGGATAGACCTCGACGGTGTCCCTACCCTCCGGCTCCAGGAAAATGTGATGGCGTTCCTTCTCCGGGAATCGGACGATCTTCTCCTCGATCAGGGGGCAATAGCGGACACCGCGGGTCATCTCGCCCTCCGCGAAGAGGGGGGAGTCGGCCAGGTTTTCCCGGATCAACTCGTGGACTTTCCGGTTGGTCCAGGTGAGATGGCAGGGGAGCTGTTCTCCCTCGAACGGCGCCGAAGCGGAGGAGAACGGCTCGACCGCGGGATCGCCCGGCTGAAGCTCGAGGCGGGAATAGTCGATCGTTCCGCCGTCGAGCCGGGGGCAGGTCCCGGTTTTAAACCGGGCCGTTCTTAAACCAAGCCCGGCCAACTGCTCGGTCAGCCCTCCGGATGGAGGATCTCCCATCCGGCCCCCGGGGAGACTCTTCCTGCCGAGGAGGATCAGACCGTTGAGGAAAGTGCCCGGCGTGAGCACCACCGCGCCGGCCCTCAACGGTTGTCCCCAAACGGTCTCGATCCCCGCCGCCTTCTTCCGTTTTACGATCAGGCGGGCCGCCGCGCCCTGGAAAATCCGGAGGTTTTCGGTCCGCTCCAGACGGGACTTCATCCGGCGGGCGTAGCGGTGACGGTCGACCTGGGCCCGGGTGGCCCGGACGGCGGGTCCCCGGCTGGCGTTGAGTCGGCGGTATTGCAGGGCGGTCTCGTCGGCGGCCCGTCCCATCTCGCCGCCCAGGGCGTCGATCTCCTTGACCAGCTGGCCCTTGCCCAGTCCGCCCACCGCCGGATTGCAGGACATCGCCCCGATGGTGTCGAGGTTGTGCGTGAGCAGCAGCGTTTGCGCCCCCATCCGGGCCGCGGCCAGCGCCGCCTCGATTCCGGCGTGCCCCCCGCCGACCACGATGACGTCATAAATATTTTCCTCGGGGGAAAATCTATTCACGTTTTCCAAGGTTCAAAGGTTCAAGGTTCAGAGGCTAAAAATCCGACCTGTCGGCCCGGTCCGACGCGTCCGATTGATTAAACCATATAGATGAAATCCGCCTTTCCAGACCGGTTCGTCCTATTATCCCATCTCCGTCAATATTGCCGGATCTTCGACAATCACATTAAATCGTCTGCTAAAACCGGGGGTGTGGCTTGGGGTTTGTGGTTTGAGGTTTTTTTTCGCGTTCTTTGCGCTCTTCGCGGTAATTAACCCAAACCTGTCAACATTGGATTTCGTCGTTTCGGAATCGTCGTTCACCCCGGACCATTTATCCTACCGTTGATAACTTTAAAATACTATCTTCCTCTTGTCGCGGGTCTTCGAATTTGTTTTGTCCGAACCGGTCGCGCGTGGTATTTTGGAGTTTGTGAAATCGGTAAAGATTTCCGCCCGGAGCGTGAAAAGAAGGGAAAATATATGTGCGGTATAGTCTGCTACGTCGGCAATCGCCGGGCCGCCCCCATCCTGATAGACGGGCTGAAGAGGCTGGAGTACCGCGGTTACGATTCCGCGGGGCTGGCGGTAGCCGTCGGCGATAACAGCGCCCTGGTCAAGACCGTCGGCAAGGTCTCCCGGCTTGAAGAAGAGGTGGAAAAGTCCCGGCCCGAAGGCACGATGGGGTTGGCCCATACTCGCTGGGCGACCCACGGCCGCCTCACCGAGGCCAACGCCCATCCCCATACCGACTGCACCGGAAAATTATTCCTGGTTCACAACGGGATCATCGAAAACTACCAGGAGCTGAAAGCCGAGCTTGAAGCCGGGGGGCACCGGTTCAAATCCGAGACCGATACCGAGGTTCTGGCCCACCTGGTGGAGGAATACTTCAAGGGTTCCCTCGAGGAAGCGGTTAAAAAAGCGCTGGGGCGCGTTCAGGGAACCTTTGGCATCGCTCTCTTCCACCAGGACGTTCCCGAAAGAATCGTGGTGGCCAGACGGGGTTCTCCCCTGATTCTAGGGGTGGGGAAGGACGAGTATCTCGCCGCCAGCGACCTCCAGGCCCTGATCCGCCACACCAACCAGGTAATCTACCTTAACGACAACGAACTGGCGGTCCTCAGCCGCGGGGGGTATTCGA
>PUNC01000222.1 GCA_003551625.1 PVC group bacterium
ACGTCATTGCGAGGAGCGGAGCGACGAAGCAATCTCAACCTGCTGTCTAGAAAGAGATTGCTTCGCTACGCTCGCAATGACTCTGTTCGGAGATGCAACCTATATAATGCCCTTGTTAATATTTATTATCAGTAATTCTCGCAGAAGAGCTGGAAGTAAGCCCGCGGGTGGGCGCAGGAAGGGCATTCTTCCGGCGCTTCTTTTCCCTCGTGCACGTAGCCGCAGTTGCGGCAGATCCACTTGACCGTCTCTTCCCGCTTGAAGACCCGGCCCCGCTTGACGTTGTCGAGAAGCTTGCGATACCTGATCTCGTGCTGCTCCTCGACTTCCGCGATCTCTTTGAACTGGTCGGCGATTTCCGGAAATCCTTCTTCCCGGGCGGTCTCCTCCGCTTCCTTGTAAAGCTTGGTCCACTCCAGGTTCTCGCCGGCGGCGGCCGCTGCGAGATTGGCGGCGGTGTCCCCGATCACTCCGGCGGGGAATTCGGCGGTGATCTCAAGGTCCCCGCCCTGCAAAAGCTTGAAGAAGCGCTTGGCGTGCTCCTTCTCGTTGTCGGCCGTTTCGGTGAAGATGGCGGAAATCTGCTCGTAGCCGGCTTTCTTGGCCACCGAAGCGAAGAAGGTATAGCGGTTTCGCGCCTGCGACTCGCCGGCGAACGACGCCAGCAGGTTTTTCTCGGTTTGGCTTCCCTTTAATTCCATCTTTCTCCTCCTTTATGTTTGTTGGGGCCGGTTTCATTCACCGGATCAATAGTGGGAAATGTCCTCAATAAGATACCTTATGGGCGAAGTCCCCGGCAAGGCTTTTTCGCTTACCAAAACCGGCAAGACCATCAGATATCCGCCCCGCGCACGACCCCGACGATCCGGTCCATCATCCGGTCGAGGTGGCTATTGTCGTCGAAAAAATCTACCGCGGCGTCGATGGTCAGCACCTTCGGCGGCCTCAGCCCGTAGTTGTTGTAGGTCCGGTCGATATCGGCGATGAACCTCTCGTAAAGGCCCCCGATCCTTTCAAGGTAGCCGGCCGGGATCTCCTCGCCCTTGGTGTCGCGGCACCGCTTTCTTTTCTGGAGGATGCCGACGTCGCCGATCCGCAGGTAGATCAGCAGCCGCTCCAGCCACTGCTCCTGCCGGGAACGGTCGAGATCGTCCAGTCCGCTCCGGAGCATCCGTTGATACTCCATCCACTGGTCATACCGGAGGTAGCCGTCCTCGAAGGAGTTGCGGCAGAAGGTGGAGGCGCCGCCCAGCATTCCCCGGTCGAAGAGGACTATCCCCCGGTGGGCCTTGGCGACGAAATGGCGGCCGATCCGGCCGATCAGGCAGCTCTTCTCGAACCAGGAGGTATACTTGCTCCGGTCCCGGTAGAAGAGCTGGAGCCAGGAGTGATCGATAAACTCCACGATCGACTTGAACTCCTCGCCCTCGCCCATAAACTCGTCGAAGCGCGCCCGGTTTTCGTTGATATAGTTGGTAAGCGTGGTCTTGCCCGCGCAGATATTGCCTTCGATCAGGATGACGTATTTGGCCATCTCCCCTCTCCTTGGAACATAATGAGATTATCGTCAGGCCGTTCGGCGATTTTCCGCTACGCGTTCTTCCGGGTTATCCCACCGGCGAGCACTTCGGCGACCCGGGATTTCAATTCTCCCAGCGCGAACGGTTTGCGGAGAAGCCGGACACCCTCCCGGGAGATCTCGCGGCGGATATCGGAAGCATCGGCGTAACCGGAGATGAAAATACGCTTCAATCCCGGCCGCCCGCCCGCCAGTCGGCGCCACAGTTCGGGCCCGCTCAACCCCGGCATCACCACGTCGGTTACCAGGAGATCGATCTGTCCGGGGTGTTCGTCGGCCAGCTTTATGGCTTCTTTTGAGTGCGCCGCCGCCAGCACCCGGTAGCCTTCTTCTTCAAGAAATTTCCGGCACAGTTTCAGCAGGGCCGGTTCATCCTCCACCAGCAGCACGGTTGCGCCTTCTTCCCGGGACGGGCCGGTTTTCCGGTCGGCGGTCTCCACATCATTTTTGTCTTTCTCCTCGATCCGGCGGGATGGGAGATAGATCCGGAAGACCGTGCCCCGGCCCGGCTCGCTCTCCACTTCGATAAATCCGTTGTTCTGCCTGACGATGCCGTAAACGGTGGCCAGCCCCAGGCCGGTGCCCTTCCCGACTTCCTTGGTGGTGAAGAAGGGGTCGAAGAGCCGGTTCAGCTCCTCACGGTTCATTCCGCGGCCGTTGTCGGCGACCGAGAGCAGGGCGTGTTCCCCCGGCCGGCTTCCCGGATGGGCCCGGCAGAGTTTGGAGTCGCACAGGATTTTTTCGGTCGAGATGATTATCTCCCCGCTTTCCCGGATGGCGTCCCGGGCGTTGACCACCAGGTTGGCGAGGACCTGGTTGAGCTGGCCGGGGTCGAACTCGACTCTTCCCGCCCCCCGGCCGGGCTTCCAGGAAAGGGTGACGTTCTCCCGGATCAGCCTCCGGAGCACCCCGGCCATCGAAGCGACGGTTTTATTGAGGTCGATTATTTCTGGTCTCGTCACCTGCTTGCGGGCGAAGGTCAGGAGCTGCCCGGTAAGTTCGGCGGAATGGCGGGCGGCGGAAAGGATTTCTTGGAGATGTTCGCCGACCGGACTTTCCGGGGTCACCCGGCCGGAAGCCAACTCGGCGTTTCCGATGATGGTCTGCAGCATATTGTTGAAGTCGTGGGCCACGCCGCCGGCCAGGCGGCCGACCGACTCCATCTTGTGGGCCTGGTAAAGCTCCTCCCGCAGTTTCTCCCGCTCCTCTTCGGCGTGCTTGAGATGGCTGATGTCCCGGTCGATCCCGATGAAGCCGGTCGGCCGTCTCCGGCTGTCCGTCACCAGCGAGATCAAAGTAGAGGTCCAGAAAGTTCGCCCGCCGCGGTTTTTCTGCAGATGTTCTCCCTGCCAGGAACCGTCCTTGATGATTTTAGCCCGGAAGGCCGCCTCGTTCGGGGGATCGACCGGTCCGGCGAAATCGCGATAGGGCTTTCCCAGAACTTCTTCCGGGGTGTAACCGTAGAGTTTTTCAGCTCCGCGGCTCCAGTAGGTAACGCGTCCGTCCAGGTCCGCGGCCACCACCGATTCCCGCACGCTGTCCAGTAGTTGAGAATGAAGACGGAGAACCTGCTCGAAACGCTGTCGCTCGGTGATGTCGCGGACAAATTCGACCACGCCGGTCACCTTGCCGGTCTCCGGATCCTTGATCGGATAGCTGAACAGTTCGATCCATTCGGCGGCCGAGCCGGGAAGACCGGGAACGACCTCCCTTTCCGTCCTGCCGGAACGCAGGGAGCGCAGAGTCGGACAGGGGTCACAGGGACGATCGGCGTTATGATAAGCCCGGTAACATTTTTTACCCTCCAGCGGTAGGTTTGGGCGGTACCACTCGTTCATCATCCGATTGGCGTGGCGGATGGTCAGGTCGGTGTTGAGCACGCTGAGGCCGTCCTGAATGCTGTCGAAGACGTGGTCGAGAAAATCTTTGCTTGCCTGCAGCGCTTCTTCGGTCTGGCGGCGCTCCTCCCGCTCAAAGCAGAGGGCGAGCAGGGCCGACATCGTGGTGGCGATCCGCTCGTCGTCCGGCGACCAGGAGCGCGGGGAGCCCACCTGCTCGAAACTGAGCAGCCCTCCAATGCGGCCGTGGATCCAGATCGGAGAGTCCAGCAGGGAACGCACATCGTGCTTTCGGTAGTAAGCCGCGGGGACGTCGCGGGTGCGGGGATCGGCAAGAACGTCCTCGGCGGCGATGGCGCGACCCCGGACGTGGCTGTTGGTGTAGGAGGGAAAACCGCCGCTGTTGAGTTCTTCGCCTTCGCTGTGCCCCCCCCGGGAACGCTCGAAGAGGTCGAAACAGCGCAGCCGGGTGTAATCGCGGTTGTAGAGCCAGACGCTTATCCTTTCGGTCCGGATGAATTCGGAGCAGGTCTCCAGGTTCCCGGCGACGGCCTGTTTGAGGTTCTTCTTATACCAGGTTCCGCCCGAAATCAGGGCGAGCAGGCGGGCGTTCTGTTCCCGGAATCCCTTCTCCCGTTCCTGGAAGGCTCTTTCCGCCTGTTTCCGCTCGGAGATATCCTGCTGAATGGCCGCTATCCGGACCAGTCGGTCCTTCCCATCACGCAGGGCGAAGACGCGGGTCTCGATCGGGTATTCTTCGCCGGCCTTCCTGCGGCAGGTAAGCTCCCCGGACCATTCCCCCCGGTCGCGCACCGTGGAGCGGATCTCTTCCCCGAGCCGCCGGGGATCGTCCGCGACGATCATCTCCTCCGGGACGCGGCCGGTCAGTTCGGAGAGGGAGAAACCGCTCATCCGTTCAAAGGCGGGGTTGACGTAAATGATTCGTCCGTTCGGCTCGGTCACGATCACCGCGTCGACGGTGTTGCGGACGATCTCGTCCAGGGCGAGCGCCCCGCTCCGGTTACCGGACGGTTCGGGCTTTCGCGCCGCGGACTTCCCCGTTCGCGGTCCGCTTCTTCTCGGGGTGGGGTTTCTTTTTTCGCCGCCGTTTTTTTTCATCGCGGTGCCGCCGCCTTCTATAATCAATGCCGCGCCGGGAAGATTGACTTTTCGGGGAATATCGTCCTTTCGTTGAGATTGTGAGGTCAGCCGGGCGGAATGTCCAGCGAAAACCCCTGTGTCCTCTTGCCCTTATTTAGGCTCCCAGCCCGGTTTATAAGATGATAAGGATAGTAAACAGATTTCAGATTTGAGATTAAAGATTTCAGCCCACCCCGCCTCCCCCCCTTATTCATCTCAGGAAGGAAGGTTCAGGGCCCCAGGTTCAAAGTTTCAATGCCATCCAAATCGGGATCCAAATCGAAATCGAAATCGTTTTTTGGATTGCCGGTCAAGAGTCCGACCGGTCGGACCGGTCCAACGCGTCCGACTGATTTAACCCTGTGTTTAGATGAAATCCGCCTTTCCAAACCGGTCCGTCTTTCTATCCCATTCAATCATATTCGATCGTCTGTTGCTAATGGGGGGTAAGGCCGCGGAGCATTCCATCCTGAAGATCCTGTTATCCTGTCTAAATGCAGGGGCCGGGGCCGCGGAGCATTTCGTGTCTTTCGTGTGTTTCGTGGTTAATCCAGATGTTTAGTCTTTTGGGCTATTAGTCTATTAGGCAAAACTGCCAAGAAATAATCTTTGTGCCTCCGTGCCTTTGTGTGAGGAATAGAAGGCTAAGGGCCTGCCCGCCTCTCCTGCACGAAGTAATGGAGGGCGGGCGTGATTCGTAGTGAAAAATAGGTCCGAGGGTGCGGAGCTCTTTGTGCCTCCATTAATTTCTCGATTTGTATCCGGCTTTAGCCTAAAAAAGGGTAGTATGCGAAGAAGTTCGACCGGTTATGAAAGGACTGCCTCCCAATTTTCGCTCGTATCTTGCGGATGTGGACGCGCGCCTGGCGTCGTTCTTTCCCCCCCGCTTGAAATCGTCCGATCTGGCCCGTTACCTCGGTACCGGGTGGTCGGGCGGTTCCCCCGCCGCTCAGACCCGGATGATCTCCCGTCCGGTCTGGGAGCTGATCTCCCGGCGGGGAAAGCGTTGGCGACCGGTCTTCGGCCGCCTGCTGCTGGAGTCCCTGGGCGCGCCCTGGGATCCGTTCGGTACCCTGATGACGGCGGTTTCCGAGCTGAACCACACCGGATCCCTGATCATCGACGACATCGAGGACGGTTCGCTCCAGCGCCGCGGGGGACCGGCCGTTCACCTGCGCCACGGAATCGGCCCGGCGATCAACGCCGCCAACACGATCTATTTTCTCCCCTACCTCCTGATCCGGGAGAACCGCCGGCTGAAAGCCGAGCAAAAACTCGAGCTCTACCGGATAATGGTCGAGCAGATGTCCCGTTCCCATTTCGGCCAGGCCCTGGACCTTTACTGGACCGAGAGGCTCCGCTCCTCCCGGGCTCTCCGCCTTCCTTCCGGCTTCGGCGCCGCCGCGATCGTCGGGATCTACGAGCTGAAGACCGCCTCCGGTCTCGCCGGACTGGCCGAATACGCGGCCGTGATCGCGCGTGCTCCCTCGAATCAGCGAAAGGCGTGCGTCGAGTTCGCCCGTTGTTTCGGAACGGCTTTCCAGATCGCCGACGACGTTCTCGACCTGGCGGGGGGAGAGGGTTGGCGGAAGCGGTCCGGCGAGGACCTGGCCGAGGGTAAGATAACCTATGCCGTTTACCGGGCCCTCCGGAGTCTTGCGCCCCCCCGCCGGAGGCGCCTGCTGGAGATACTCAAGACGCCGGCGCTTCGGGGTTCTCAAAGGTTTCGGGAAGAAGCGCTGGGGCTGGTTCGATCCTCCGGGGCGCTGGAGGCCTGCCGGGAAGAAGCCCGGGGGCTGGCCGGGCAGGGTTGGCGGCGGTTTTGCCGGCATCTTCCCGATTCGCCTCCCCGGCGGGGACTGCGCCGGCTCTGCGACGCCTTGCTTGGCGCCGGCCGCCGGTTCTAATTCAGCCTCTCTTCCTTTTAGTGTAGGTTAAAGGGGCTCATTTGGTGTCATTCCTTCGATTTCTCAAGGCAGACGGATCTTTCTATGGGAACAAAGCCGGGATTCAAAAGAAACGGGTTCGCCTTCTTCTGGGGAAGCCTGATCGCGGTCCTGGGGGGCTTGCTCGGCGTCGGGGGGGCGGAATACCGCCTTCCGGTCCTGATCGAATTCTTCGGTTATAAGACCTTGCCGGCGGTGATCGTCAATCTCGCCGTCAGCGTGGTGACGGTAGTCTTCGCTTTTTTCTTCCGCGCCCGGGTGGTC
>PUNC01000055.1 GCA_003551625.1 PVC group bacterium
CCCCCGCCGGGGGGGGGGCGGCCGTTCCGGCTCGGGCCGCGGCGGCGGATCCTCCCGCGGCGGTTCGGGAGGCGGTTCGGGAGGATCTTCGGGGGGTGGGGGAGGAGGTTGGGGTTCCTCCGCCTCCGGAGCGATCGCGGCTTCCATCGGATCCACCAGGTCCACCGTCGCCACCCGACTGATCTCGAACCTCCTCGCCCGGGGAGCGCGGTGGAAGATCAGGGCCGCGAGCAGCAGGAAGTGAGCCCCGGTTACCGCCAGCAGGATTTTAGTTGTCCAGGACATTAGCGGGGCGAAGCGGTCTCAGCCGGCGCCCGGCTTGGTGGCGATACCGATCCGGGTGACCCCGCTGTTGCGGATCCCGTCCAGGACCTTCACCACCAGGCCGTAGTCGAGCTTCTCGTCCGCGCGAAACGTGACCGAGATCTCCGGGTTGACCCGGGCGACCTCCCGGAGTCTTTCCTGGAGTTCGTCCAGCGTCACTCTCTGGTTGCCGATGAATATTCTCCCCGGAGGCGAGACGCTTACCGTGAGCGAATCCTCCGGTCTTTCGATCCGGGCGGGCCGGGTCTCCGGAAGCCGGATGGAGATCCCGTGTTCGATGATCGGGGCGACCAGGATGAATATGATCAGCAGCACCAGCATCACGTCGACGAGATTGATGACGTTGACTTCACTCATCAACCCCCGTTTCTTCCGGATCGGTTCCGGATCGCTTGCGGAGACATTCATCGCGAACCCGCCCTCTTCCCTCCGGACCGCATCTCGCCCGCCCCGGCCGCGCGGTCGATGAATTCTTCGATGAAACGGCCCATCTCGTCTCCCAGCTTGTTGAAGGCGTGATTAAAGTAGTTGTAGAAGACCAGGGCCGGGATGGCCACCACCAGTCCGGCCACGGTGGTGATCAGGGCTTCGGAGATCCCGGGGGCCACCGCTTCGATCGTGGCGCTGCCGTAGCGGCCCATCCCCCGAAAGGCGATCAGGACTCCCCAGACGGTTCCCAGAATTCCCAGCAGCGGGCCGGTGCTGGCCGAAGAGGCCAGCAGGATCAGATACTCCTCCATCGCTTCCAGACGGTCCCGGGCGCGTTCCCGGAGTTCTTTGCGGATTCTTTCCAGTTTATCGGAGGCCGGGCCGCCGGGGTTATGGCCGCCGCCGGCTTTCCGGAGTTCTTTTTCGCCTTCCCGGTGGAGGTAGGCCAGTGGAGCGAAGAGGGCGGACGGTTCCGGCGCCCCGGGAGGCGAGAGGGGGGTGCCGGCCGAGTGGTAGCGCCCGAGAAAATCGCGGTTGGAGCGGCGGATTTTGTAGAGCATGTAAAATTTGCTCGCGGCCACCGCCCAGACGCCGATCGAAAGGGCGAAGAGGATCACAAGTATGGTCTGGCCGACCAGACCGCTTTCCAAAAATGCCTGCCATAAAGGATTATTCATCACTCGGCGCCTTTGTCTGATCGGGAAATTTTGATTTCAAGCCCCGGAGGCGTCTTCTCCCGCCCCGCCCGAGGCGCGGCGACCAGTCTTTCAACTTCCCGGAGGATGGCCTTGAGGTCGAAAGGCTTGGACCAGACCGCGTCCGCGCCCGAACGGGTTATCTCCTCGGGCTGCAGGCTGATCCACCAGCCGGTGATCAACGCTACCTTGACCCGGGGTTTTTCCCTTTTGATCCTGGTTGCCAGCTCCAGCCCCCCGATTTCAGGCATCCCCAGGTCGGTTATCACCAGCTGATAATCGGAGTTTAAAGCCTCTTCCAGGCCGGCCGGTGAGGTGGGCTGGACCCGGACTTCGAACCCGGCCTGAGAAAGGATGTCGGAGAGAAGGTCGAGAATATTTCGGTCGTTGTCGATAATCAGGATCCTGACCGGCTCTTTCCTCCCGTCCGCCGTGCCCGCCGGAGCTTCGGGTTTTTCGTCGGCGGGCTGAAACCGGGGCAGGCGGACGGTGACCGATGTACCCTGTCCGGGTTCGCTTTCGACTTCGATCGTGCCGCTGTATTTTTGAACGATTCCGTAGGCCATACTCAATCCCAGGCCGGTCTTGAGCGGCCGCAGGGTGGTGAAGAAGGGATCGAAGATCCGTTTCTTGATATCCGGCGTCATCCCGGTGCCGTTGTCACGGACCTCCACGCAGGCCACGATGTCTTCCGTCCAGCTTCTTACGCTGATACTGCCGCCGCCGTTCAGCGCTTCGATCGAATTAGTGATGATGTTGACGAAGGCGGTCTTCAGCTCTTCCCGTTTTGCCCGCACGGTGAGGGAGGGGAGCAGATCGGAGGCGACCTCGATCCGCACGCCCTTTCTCTGGGCCAGGTTTCTCCACCTCGGGCGGCAGAACCGGAGCGCCTCCTCCAACAGTTCTTTCAGGTCGAAGGTGTCGACGGCTTCGTCGGGATGGGAGAAGGCGAACGCCTGCAGCCTTTTCACCGCCTCGGCCCCGGTGAAGGCGGCCCGTTCAATGGCGCGCAGCCTTTTCTGGCGGGAAGGGGTCTTTTCGCTCTGCAGCATTATCTGGGAGTTGCCGAGAATGATCGCCAGCAGGTTGTTGAACTCGTGGGCCATTCCTCCCACCATCTCTCCCAGGGCCTTCATCCTTTCGGTACGGACCAGTTCTTCCTGGGCGTTTTTCAGCTCCTCCAGCGCTTTCTTGATCCCGCTGATGTCCTTGGTGATTCCCATAATTCCCAGGAACTTGCCGCTGTCGTCCTTGATCACCGCCAGGCTGAGCAGTATCGGGAAGGCGGCCCCCTCCTTCTTCCGGGCCTGGAGTTCCCCCTCCCAGTGGGAAAACTCCTTCAAATACGGGATTATCTCGTTATTGAGCCGATCGGCGCTCTCGGGAAGATAGAGATCCCCGGACGAGAGAGCGAAGAATTCATCCAGGTGATAGCCGAACATCGCGGCCTGGGAGTTGTTCACGAAAAGCCAGCGGCCTTTCCAGTCGGTCACGGTTATGCCGTCGCCGGTCTGTCCCAGGGCGGCCAGCAGCAGGGTGAGCTGGTCGGATTCGGCTATTCCCCTGGACTGGAAGCGATTGTGAGCGTCCCGGATCGTCAGGAGAAGGTTTATCTGGTTGACCAGGTTTTCCTTCCTGACCGGCTTGATGAGATAATCGACCGGGCCGTCTTTGGATTCCGCCGGGGCGTCCCGCTGCGCCATTGGAAAAGCGGTCAAAAAGAGCGCCGGCGTTTTGGCGGTTTCCGGACGGGTTCGCAGTAACTTCAGCACCTCGCGCCCGTCGTAATCGGGAAGCTTGATATCCAGCAGGATCAGGTCGGCCCGCGGAGCGAGGGCAAGGGCTTCCCGCCCCGTGGCGGCGGTCAGGGTCCGGTGGCCGGTGAAGTTTTTAATCATCAGCTCCAGGACCTGGCGGTCCTCGACGCTGTCATCGACGATCAGGATTGTTCCCATAGGATGAATGTTTGCGGGGAAAAGTCCCCCGCGGCGCTCTCCCGGCATTTATCCGCTCAACGGCTTGTTTCCGTCCGATCTTGAGGTTCAGTTTCAAGCTAATCTTACCGCTATCTCCGAACGGCTGTCAAGCGCGGCCGGCCGCGGCCGGAGCGCCGGGGGATCGACTGTCCGGTTTCGGATAGGTGGCTCGTTTTTTGCGGTCTTTTTTGCGGTTGACAGTTCCTTCGGGTTGAAATACCATTCCTCTCCTCGAATTATAGTTCTTCGGCAGTTTTCCTTTCCGTTTCGGAGCGCTCCGGTCACGGACCCTTGATTTATGACTGATCTTTTCAGCGATATCGTATCCAAGTTCCTCTCGCCTCTCTCCGGCCTGGAGATGGGGGTCATTGACGCCCTCTATTTTCTAAGGGACGACGATGTTTTCGTCTTCACCGAAGGATACCTGCATCCCCCCGGCCAGCTGATGGGAAAGGCGATGCTCTACCCTTCCCCGGAGGGCGAAGTTGATATTTTCGGCCGCCGCTACGCCAGTTCCTATAAAAGGGTGGTGGAGGGGAAGACCGAGCTTATTCCCCACGAAGAGCAGCTAAAACTGCAGTTTAAGATCACCCCGTCCCTGGATCCGGCCCGTCCCCGCCCGGTTCACGAGGAATACCACGTCCGCTTTCCTCTCGATCGTTTTCGCGGAGTCTTTGAGCACCGCCACTCCCTCCGCCGGGCGATGGAAATGCATCCGGGGATTCGCAAGGCGATCGAGGAGATCGGCCGCGATTTCGATCTTCCCCTTTCCCGCCTGGGTTGCACGGGTTCGGCCTGCTACGGAAAGTTCGAGGAGCCGGAAGAGGATATCGACCTGGTTTTTTACGGCAGCCTGGAAGAAAACCGCCGGGTTCTCGACCGGATCCGGGAGATCACCCGGATCCCGGAAAACCGGGTGGTGGAGTTCGGCAAACTCTGGCCGATCAGGTTCTTCTGGAAGAAGATGATGATCTGCTCGTTCTTCAACTACCGGCTGGCCGAAGAGATTCCACTGCGGGACGTACGGATCACGCCGCTGGCCGAGGTCTCCGGCGAGGGAACGGTGGTCGACGACACCCATTCGATTTATATGCCGTCGATCCTGGGGCTGGAGGATTTGAACCTGGAAGGCGAGTCCCGGCCCGGTATGGAGTTGATCATTTATGACGGCTCCCTGCGGGGGGAGTATTACCGGGGCGACCGGTTGTGGTTCCGGGCGCGGCGGGTGAGGGTTGAAGGAGCCGCCTGGGACCGGGAAGCGCTCCTGGTGACTTTGAGCGACAACATCGGAAAAGCGCGATGAGCGGCCGGGGAAAATCCGGGAAAGACCCGTTTGAGAAAATGCTGGAGCGCTTCCTGATCCCCATCGAACGCCTGGAAGCCCCGGTCGACTCCCTCTACCTGCTTCGCCGCGACGGCAGCTTTGTTTTCTGCGAGGGTTACTGCCATCCGGAAGGGGGGCTTTACGGCAAGATAATCTATTACCCGGATCCCGGAGGCGGGGTGGACTTCTTCGGCCGCGCCTACGGCTGCACTACCAAGCGGGTCGAGGAAGGCGAGACCGTTTACGTGAGCCATCCCGAACAGATCGAGATGCACGGGAAGATCGACCCCGGCCTCGACCCCCGCTCTCCCCGACCGGTCTTCGTGGAATACGAAATGGAGTTTCCGCTCTCCGACTTCGTGGGTTACTTCGATCCGAGACATTCGCTGCTCGCCTGCTGTTCCCTTTTCCCCTGGGTGGAGGAAGGAAGCCGGGCGGCTGCCCGGGCGCTGGGCATTCCCTGGGAGAGGCTGGGGATCACCGGCTCGCTGGCTTTCGGCCGTTACGAGGAAGGCGACGACGATCTCGACCTGGTCATTCAGGGGACGATGGAGGAAAATCGCCGCGCCTATCTCCGGATTCGGGAACTGTCGCGCCAGCCGGAGAGGATGGTGGTAGAGTTCGGCCGCTGGTGGCCGATGCGATTCTACGAGTCGGATTACCTGATCTGCCCGTTTTTCGTTCACGACCGCCCGGAATCTTCTCCCCTCCACGACTTTTCGGTAAGGGTGATCAGGGAGGAATACGGGGTGGAAGGCGTGGTCGGCGACGATACTTATACGATCTATATGCCTCCCTTCCTCGAGCTGGAGGAAGTAAAGGCCGGAGACGGCCGCCGCGGCCGGCTTCCCCTGATCATCTACGACGGGGCGCTGCGGGGAGAATTCTTCCGCGGGGACATCCTGAGGATGACGGCGCGGCTGGTCGAGGTGAGCCGGGGCGGCGAGAAATTCGAGGCGGCCCTGGTGACCCTCTGGGACAACATTATGAAGGTGGGGGAGGTCCACCGTCCCGGCAGCGGCCTGGCGGTGACCGGTGCCGCCGGCGGAGAATAGGAGATTATGATCGACCGTTTCGACGAAATCATAGAAAAATTCCTCGCCCCCCTGGACGAGGTCGAATTCCCGATCCGGGATTCGATTTATTTTCTTCGCAAAGACGGATGTTTCGTCTTTTCCCACGGTTACTACCACCCCACCCCCGGCCACTTTATCGGCAAGATCATCTACTATCCCACCGCCGACGGGGAGTCGGACATCTGGGGAAGAAGATACCAGGCCATGCACAAGACCTGGATCGACGGCCGGCACCGGGCCATCCCCAACGACGCCCAGATCGAAAGGCACTACCAGATCGACCCCTCGCTCGTCCGTTCCCGCCCCCGCCCGCTGGTGGCCGATTACACGATCGAGTTTCCGCTGGCCGATTTCGTGGGCTGGTTTCCGCCCCGTAAATCGCTGCGGCTGACGATGGAGATGTATCCGCAGATCAAGAAATGGGCGCTGGCGACGGCCGAACTGGTGAATTTCCCCCTGGAAAAGATGGGCGTGACCGGATCGCTGGCTTACGGCAAGATCGAGGAGCAGGATATGGACTTCGACGTCCTGTTCCGCGGGACCCTGGAGGAGAGCCGCGGGGTGCTCTCCCGGCTCTACCGCCTGGCCCGGGAGCCGGAACGCAAGGTCTTCGAGTTCGGCAAGCTCTGGCCGATGCGGATCTTTCACCAGGACTACCTTCTCTGCCCGTTCTTCGTTTACGAGAAACCGGCCGAGGCCCCGCTCTGCGAGGCGGAGATAGAGCTGGTCGAGCCGGAAGTGGAGGGGACGGCGGTGATCGCCGACGATACCCACAACGCTTTTCTTCCCATCTTCCTCGGCCTGGACCGGGTGGAGATCGCCGGCCGGGAGCGGCCGGGGCTGGCCCTGGTCTGTTACGACGGCTCCATCCGGGGTGAATACCGCCGGGGAGAACGGATCCGCTTCAAGGGAAGGCTGCTCAAAATCCGGACCCCCGCCCGCGGCGAGTTCGAGGCCGTCGCGGTGGATATCAGTTTCGATCTCGACAAGATCGAAGAGATCGGAGAATAATATGTCCGTCCATCCCACCGCCGTCGTCGATTCCCGGGCCGAGATCGACTCCGCGGCCGAGATCGGCCCCTACGCCGTGATCGAAGGCCCGGTGAAGATATCGGCCGGCTGCCGGGTGATGGCGCACGCCTACCTCAACGGCCGGACCGAGATCGGCCCCGGCTGCGAGATCCACCCCTTCGCGGTTCTCGGCCATCTTCCCCAGGACCTGGGCTGGAAGGACGGCGGCACCGGGCTCAAGGTCGGCCGGGGGAACATCTTCCGGGAAGGCTCTTCGGTACACCGGGCCACCCGTCCCGGCGCCTCCACCCTGATCGGGGACGACAATTACTTTATGGGCTACTCGCACGTCGGCCACGACGGGGTGATCGGCGACCGGGTGATCGTCGCCAACGGGGCTCTGCTGGCCGGTCACGTCACGGTCGACGACGGCGCCTTCATCTCGGGCAACGTGGTCATCCACCAGTTCTGCCGGATCGGCCGCCTGGTTATGATCGGGGGACAGGCCCGGGTGGGCAAGGACATCCCCCCCTTTATGATGCTGGAAGGCGATTCGTGCGTCAGGGGGATCAACGTGGTGGGCCTGCGCCGGGCCGGATTCGACCCCGAAAGCCGCCGGCGGATCAAGGAAGCCTACCGGATTCTCTACCGTTCGGGTCTCAACGTCTCCCACGCCCTGGAGAAGATCGCCGCCGCCGGCCTGGAGCCGGAAGGGCCGGAGCTGATCGAATTTGTCCGGGGCTCGAAGCGCGGCATCTGCCGCCACCGGTCGTCTCCCCGGGATAGCCGTAACGATCCCTCCGGTTGACGCGTCAGCCCGGATTATTCATATATAAACCCGGGTTAAATGATTATCCCCACGATCGTCCCGGTCAGAAAGGAGGCGATCACCCCCGCGAACATCGCCCGCAGGCCGATCCGGGCCAGGTCGCCCCGCCGCGGCGGCGAGATCCCCCCGATCCCCCCGATCTGGATTCCGATTGAAGCGAAGTTGGCGAAACCGCAGAGCGCGTAGGAGGCGATGACCGCCGACCGCGGCGAGAGCTGGGCCATAGCGCCGGAAGCGGTCCGGTATCCTTCCCGCAGAACGTCGGCCAGGTTCATAAAGGCGATGAACTCGGTCAGGACGATCTTCTCCCCCATCAACCTTCCGATGACGGCGGTCTCGACCCACGGCACCCCCATCACCCAGGCGATCGGCGCGAAGATCCAGCCGAAAAGGATCGAAAGGTTGACGAAGAAGAGACCGCGGGTGGCCTCCAGCCCCTCGCCTTCCCGGATGACCTCGTCATCGCGGATCAGCCGCCAGTCCTGATCGCGGTAGTTTTGCGGCGCCCGCCGGTTCGTCCTGACGGCGCCGGTCTGCTCCTCGACGGTCCGGACCCGGTGGACCACCTTCCGGTGTTCAAGCGCCACCTCGATCCGGTCGCCGGGTGCGATCCCGGCGATCTCGGCGCGGTCCAGCCTCAAGACGTAAGGGTTGCGGCCGGCGGCGAGGTTGACCAGGTCGCTGAAACGTTCCAGGGCGTAGTTGGCCATCGCCACCAGGGCCACGAAGGCCACCAGCATGGCGGCGACGTTGAGCATCAGGGTCATTCCCTCGGTGGCTCCCCGGGCGGCGGCTTCGACCACGTTGGCGTCGGGTTTTTCGATCTCGACCTTGAGGTCGCCTTTGGTCACCGACTCCTCGGTCTCCGGGTAAACGATCTTGGAGACGGCCAGCGCCGCCGGCGCGCTCATAATGCTGGCGGTGACCAGGTGGCCGGCGATATTGGGGATGAAGTCGCGCATAAAGACTACGTAGGCCGCCATCACCCCGCCGGCGATGGTGGCGAAACCGCCCACCATCACCGCGTGCAGCTCCGAGACCGTCATATTCTTGACGAACGGTTTGACCACCAGCGGCGCCTCGGTCTGGCCGACGAAGATGTTGGCCGCCGCCGAGAGCGACTCCGACCCGGAGGTCTTCATCGTCTTCTGCATCACCCGGGCGAAGACCTTGACGATCCAGCCCATCACCCCCAGGTGGTAGAGCAGCGTCATCAGGGAGGAGAAGAAGATGATCGTCGGCAGGACCGAGAAGAAGAAGAACATCCCCTGGCCCAAGCCCCGGGGATCGACCGGACCGTAGGCGAGCTTGCCGAAGACGAAGGCCGCCCCCTCCTCGCTGAAGGCCAGCAGCCTTCCCACGCCGCCGTCGACCACGGTGAAGAAGAATCGTCCCGCCGTCTCGGAAAGGACTATGAAGGCGAAGCAGATCTGGAGGATCAGGCCCCAGATCACCGGCCGCCAGCGGATCTTTCGGCGCTTGGCGGAAAGGCACCAGGCCAGGGCCAGCAGGGCCAGTATCCCCCCCACGCCCAGCAGCCGGTCGCGGAAGGGGGTGTCAAGCCTTTCCCGGCTGATAACAATCTCCTGTTCTTCGGATGGGTCCGCCACCTCGGCCGCTCTCTCCGCCCCGGCGACGCCCGCGAAGGTCTCTTCCGTCTCCGCCGCCGCTTCCGGAGCCGAGGTCCTCGCCCCGACCAGGATGAAGGCCCCGCTGACCAGGAGCAGAACGCTCAGGACGGCCACCCGGGCGGGCCGGGATCGCCGCGAGGCCATCATCTGAAAAATCCGGAAGATAAGATAGAAGCCCATCAGCCCCCCCCCGACCGTTACCAGACTCCGGTCGGCCCCGGTGGCTAAAATGATTCCGGCCGCCGCCAACAAAACCAGTCCCACCAGAAGGATTTTCTTCATCGCGCCTCCTCCGTTTTCGGGAAGTTTCGCCGATTATATCAGACCGCCGCCCGATATTTCAGAGCAAACTTAACGGCTTTCTCTATTGGCGTTAACGCGCCGGCGGTGATAGATTGACCTGATACTCCATCATCAATGGGAAGAGAACCATTTAAGGTAACGGTAAAGTTAAAGAGCGTTACCAGAAACGATAATGACGCCATCGCTTCCAGCCACACCGTTCGCCGCCGCCTCGGCCGCCGGCGCTTTTTGGGGATATGTCGGCCCGGGGGCCGGTTTCGCTTTCTTAAGCTCCTTCCTGTTTATTCTGGCCGCCGTGGCCGCGGTGGCGGCGGTCTTCCTCACCCTTCCCGTCCGGCTCCTGATCCGGGCGATCCGTTTCGGAGGAAAAAAAACCTCGGCCCGGGGGAGGGTGGTCATTATCGGCCTGGACGGCCTTGATCCGGTCCTGGCGGCTTCGTATATGGACCGGGGCCTCCTTCCCCGGCTGTCCGGCCTGCGGGAGCGGGGTTCATTCCTGCCGATGCTGACCACCAACCCCCCGATCTCCCCGGTGGCTTGGTCGAGCCTGCTTACCGGGGTCAACCCCGGCAAACACAACATCTTCGACTTCATCCATCGCGATCCCCTTACCTATCTTCCCCGCCTTTCGGCGGCCGAGGTGGTCTCGGAAGGACGCAGGAAACCGCGCATCCGCCTCCTGCGGAAAAGTCGCCCCTTCTGGACGATCCTGGGGGAGAGGGGCGTTTTCTCCGCTGCGCTCAAGGTCCCGATCACCTTCCCTCCCGAGCCTTTCCCCGGCCTGGCCCTCTCCGGCCTGGGAACGCCCGACCTGAGAGGTTCGCAGGGAAGTTTCACCCTGTTCGCGACCCGGAAAGCCGGGGGCGAAAGAATGACCGGCGGCTACCAGGTCGCCCTGGAAGGCGCCGGCCCGGTCTGGAAAACCCGGATAACGGGACCGCCGCGTCCGGGTGACGGCGCCGAACCGCTCTCCATCCCCCTGCGGATAGAGATCGTAAACGACGGCGGCGCGGTGGATCTGCGTTGGCCCGGGGACAGCCTGCGGCTGGAACCGGGCCGGCTCTCGCCCTGGAAACAATTCGTCTTTCGTTTCGGCCTCCGGGGGCGGATCCGGGGCGTGGCCCAAGTTTTCGTAAAAAGCCTCCACCCTCACCTTGAAATCTACCTCTCGCCGATCAACATCGATCCCGCTCGTCCCGCCCTGCCGGTATCCCACCCCTTCATCTACTCGGTTTACTTAAGCCGGCTGTTCGGGACCTTTCCCACCCTGGGGCTTCCCCAGGATACCTGGGCGTTGAACGAGGGGGTTTTGACCGAAGACGGTTTTCTCCAGCAGACCTGGGACGCCCACCGCCGGCTGGAGCGGATATTCTTCCATACCCTGGGGCAGGTGAGGAGGGGGTTGGTTTTCTGCGTCTTCGACACCAGCGATGTCATCCAGCACGAGTTTTGGCGCTACCTCGGCGGAGAGGGCCCCCGGGCCGGGACCATCGAGGAGCTTTACCGGCGGATGGACCGGTTGGTGGGCGAGACCCTGAACCGCCTGGGTCCGGAAGACACCCTGCTGGTGGTCTCCGATCACGGGTTTAAGGATTTTCGCCGGGGGGTGCATCTCAACGCCTGGCTTCACGACCGCGGTTATCTGGTCCTGAAAGAAGGGGCCGGCGGCAAGAACCGGTGGCTGGCCGACGTGGACTGGAGCCGGACGCGGGCCTACTCGCTGGGATTGAGCGGAATCTACCTCAACCTTAAGGGCCGGGAGAAGGACGGCACGGTTCCCAACTCCGCCGCCGCCGTCCTCAAGCGCGAGCTGGCCGCCGCGCTGAAAGAGCTTTCCGACCCCGCCGGCGGCGAGGGGGTGGTGGAGGAGGTTTACGACCGGCAGGAGATCTACGAAGGGCCGTACCGCCAGAACGCCCCCGACCTGATCGTGGGATTCCGTCCTCCGTACCGGGTCTCCTGGGAATCGGCGCAGGGAGAGGCGGCCGGGGAGATCTTCAGCGACAACGAGAAAGCCTGGAGCGCCGACCACTGCCTTGACCACAAGCTGGTTCCGGGTGTATTCTTTTCCAACCGACCGTTGAACGCGAAACAGGTCTCCCTGACGGACATCGCGCCCACGGTTCTGCGCCTGTTCGATATCGATCCCCCCGCTTACCTGGACGGACGCGCGCTGGAACTCTCGGGGCGTCCCGGCGGAAGGGAGGGAAAGACAAAACCCGCGCCGCGGACGGCGGGGGAGACAAAGGCAAAGGAAAAATGAAAAGGCTTGTCGTTAGAGCAGTCTTGTTTGTCCTGCTCGCTTCGGTCTGGGGATGTTCCCGCCCCCCCCGCTGGGAGGGCGATACCCGGGTGATCGTCCTGGGAATCGACGGGATGGACTACCGGATCGTCGAGGAACTCTTCGCCGAGGGCAGGCTTCCCAACCTGCGCGCCCTGGCCGAAGAGGGGGCGTTCAAGCACCTGTGGTCTTCGGTTCCGCCCCAATCGCCGGTGGCCTGGTCGAACTTCATCACCGGCCGGGATCCGGGCGGTCACGGGATCTTCGATTTCATCCACCGCGACCCGGCCACCTACCTGCCCTATCTTTCCACTTCCGAGACGATCCCGCCGCGGCGGACGATCAGGCTGGGCAGGTATATCATCCCCTTGAGCAGCGCCCGGGTGGAGCTGAAGCGGGAGGGGAGGGCGTTCTGGGAGTATCTCGACGACGACGGCATCCCGGCGGTGGTCTTCAAGATCCCCTCCAACTACCCGCCGGTGGAAGCCGGCGCCGGCAGCCTTTCCGGGATGGGCACGCCCGACCTGCAGGGTTCTTACGGCATCTACCAGTATTACGCCTCCGATCCCGCCCACATCCCCGAAGATTACTCCGGGGCCCGTTTTCACCTGGTCGAGATTGTCGACGAGGCGGTCGAGGGGGTCGTGGAGGGGCCGGTGAACACCTATCTGGAAGACGCTCCGATTATGACCGTCCCCTTCACCGCCTGGCTCGACCCGGAGAATCTCACCGCCCGGATCGACGTTCAAGGCCGGGAGATAATCCTCGACCAGGGACAGTGGAGCGAATGGGTGGTCTTCTCCTTCCGCCCGGCCGCGCTGCTGCCCGCGGTCCGGGGGATCGGCCGCTTCTACCTCCAGGAGGTTCATCCCGGCTTCCGTCTCTATCTGACCCCGATCAACGTCGATCCCGCCCGTCCCGCCCTGCCCATCGATTATCCCCGGGGCTGGGCGCGTTCGCTGGCCGACGAGGTGGGATACTTCTACACCCAGGGGATGGCCGAGGACACCAAGGCTTTCACCAACGCCACCTTCACGCTCGAGGAGTTCGTCGCCCAGATCGATATGGTCCTGGAGGAAAACAATCGCGTCTATCGTCACCTGCTGGATAACTTCGAGCGCGGATTCCTCTTTTTTTACTTCTCCACGCTGGATCTGGGCAGCCACGCCCTCTGGCACCTGCGCGACCCCAACCACCCGATTCACGATCCCGAAGAGTCGGCCCGTCACGGCGACCTGCTCGCCCGCCTCTACGATCAGATGGACGAGGCGGTGGGCCGGGCCCTCGAGCACGTCGACGAGAATACCACCCTGATCGTGATGTCCGACCACGGCTTCGGGCCTTTTTACCGGAATTTCCACCTCAACCAGTGGTTGCTCGACAACGGCTACCTGAGGCTGCGGCGCGGGGCCCGAACCGGGACCCTGGACGACATCGACTGGAGCCGGACCCGGGCCTACGGCCTGGGACTCAACGCCCTTTACGTCAACACCCGGGGCCGGGAGGGCCGCGGTATCGTCTCCCCGGGCGCCGAGCGCGAATCGCTGATCCGGGAGCTGGCCGAGAGGCTCGAGGCGCTCCAATATCCTTCCACCGGGGAGTCGGTTGTCCTCCGGGCGCACCGCCGGGAAGAGGTTTACGACGGCCCCCGGGTTTCGCGGGCCCCCGACCTGATGGTGGCCTACGACGTCGGCTGGAGGGTCTCCTACGAGAGCGCCCTCGGAGAGGTGACCGGGGAGCTGTTCACGCTCAACCTGGAGAGATGGAGCGGCGATCACTGCGGGGCCACCGAGATCGTTCCGGGAGTGGTTCTCTCCAACCGCCCGATCCATCATCCCCAGCCCCACCTTTACGACCTCGCGCCGACGATTCTGGCCGAGTTCGGTCTCGCCGCGCCCGAAGATATGATCGGGATCAACCTTTTCGACCCCGCCGCGGAGGAATGGGAGCAGATCCGCGCGCTGCCGTACTTTTAGGGATTTTGAAAGTTCCGTGTTCAAGTTTCGGGGGTTTTGAAGGGTTGAAAAACAGGGACGGATACAGTGGCCAAGAAGATTAAAATCGATAACGACCTTTACCTTAAGCTCGCCCAACGGGCGGCCGAAACCGGTTACACCGACGCCGGGGAATTCATCGTCGATCTCCTGGAAAAAGCGGTCGCCGGCCAAGAGGCCGACCGGGACCGCGACGCGGCCATCGAGAAGCTTAAGGGCCTGGGTTATCTGGGCTGAAAACGATCGGTAACATAATCACCGCCGCCACGGAAATGGCGGCGGCACCCCTGGAGAGGCTGGGTGATATCTGGGCGATAGTCTTCTTCTCGCTTCTGACCGCCCTCTGGGTCCTGGTCTCCTACCGGCTGGTCTCCCCGCAGGCCCGGATCACCGCCGCCAAGAGCCGGATCCTGGCCCATTTTCTCGGCGTTTACCTGTTCCGGGATTACCCCCGGCAGGTTCTCAAGGTGCAGGCCGCGCTCTTCGGCTCGATCGGCAGGTATCTCCTCTACTCTCTGCCCGCGCTGTTTCTGGTGGTTCCGGCGGTGGTGCTGCTTTTCGTCCAGCTGCAGCTCCGCTACGGCTGGTCGCCGCCGGCGCCGGGAGAGGAGGTCACGGTCAACTGCCGCTGGTCTCCGGCCGGGACGGGAGAGATCGAGCTTGAGCTTCCGCCCGCGGTGGAGCTTCGGGGCGCGCCGGTGCGTATCCGGCGCCTGCGGAGAATCAGCTGGCGGCTGGTGCCGCTTGCCGAGGGGGCCCATACCCTGGTCTTTCGCCGCGACGGCGAGCGGGTGGAAAAAGTTCTCCACTGCGGCCCTCCGCCTTCCCGGCTCTACCCCTTGACCGGTCCGCCGGAATTTGAGACGCTTCTGCTCTATCCCGGCCAGGATTTCCTAAAGCCGGACTCGGGTTTCGAGCGGTTGGAGGTGGAATACCCGGGGCGGACGGTAGCGGCCGCGGGACTCCGGGCGCACTGGCTGGTGTGGTATTTCGCCGTCACGGTGATCTTCGCCCTGGCCCTGAAAAAACCCTTAAAGGTGGATTTTTGAGATGAACAGACTCGACGAGTTGGAGAGCAAGAGCGTCTACGTGATCCGGGAAGCCCGGGCCCAGTTCGGAAAAATCGCCCTGCTCTGGTCGGTCGGCAAGGACTCGACCACCCTGCTCTGGCTGGCGCGCAAGGCATTCCTGGGGGAGGTGCCGTTTCCCGTGCTTCACATCGACACCGGCTTCAAGTTCCCGGAGATGTATCGTTTCCGCGACGAGTTCGCCCGGAAATGGAAACTGGAGCTGCTGGTCTCCCGCAACGAGGAGGCGATCGCCGCGGGGATGGGACCGGACGGCGCCGAGAAGCTGGCCTGCTGCAACGCGCTCAAGACCGAGGCCCTCAAGATCGGCATCCGGCGCCACGGGTTCCGGGCGCTGCTGCTCGGCATCCGGAGGGACGAGCACGGTATCCGGGCCAAGGAGAGATACTTCTCTCCCCGCGACGAAGACTTCAAGTGGGATTACCAGAACCAGCCCCCCGAACTGTGGGACCAGTACAACACCCGCTCCGACGACGATAGCCACCTGCGGGTCCACCCGCTGCTGCACTGGACCGAGGTGGATATCTGGAACTACATCAAGCGGGAGGAGATTCCGATCACCGATCTCTACCGCTCCCGGAACGGCAAGAGGTTCCGTTCGATCGGCTGCGTTCCCTGTTGCGCCCCGGTCGACTCCGACGCTTCCACCATCGACGAGATCATCGCCGAGCTGAAAAGCACCCGGACTTCCGAGCGGTCGGGACGCGCGCAGGACAAGGAAGCGGCTTACACTATGCAGAAGCTTCGGGCGATGGGGTACATGTAAAGGCCGGTGATCGGTCATCGGTGATCCGTGACCCGGGGAAATGCCCAGTCCCCCTGTAAAGAAGGTAAGCAGTTAGCAGTGAAAAAACTAAAAGACTAACAGCCTAAACGGCTTGATTTAACTACGAATCACGCCCGCCCTCCATTGCTTCGCGCAGGAGAGGCGGGCAAGCAGAGACGCTGGGGTTATGGGAAAGGATGCGAGTCGATAACGGCAAAATCGAAATCGTTATCGGGATCGAAATCGAAGTCGTTTAACTAAGAATCAAGAATACCACGCTACCTGGTAAATGCGGATTTTAAGATTATTGAGAGAATAAAAATGGATACACTGCCGTTTGTGATGGTCGGACACGTCGATCACGGCAAATCCACCTTGATCGGCCGCCTGCTTTACGACACCGGCTCGCTGCCCGAAGACCGGATGGCGGAGATCCGCCGGGATTCGGAAGGCAAGCGCGAGGTGGAGTTCGCCCACGTGATGGACCACCTCGAGGAAGAGCGGAGCCGCAACATCACCATCGATACCGCCCAGACCTTCTTCAGCACCGACCGGCGCGAATACGTCCTGATCGACGCCCCCGGCCACAAGGAGTTCTTGAAGAATATGATCACCGGCGCTTCCCAGGCCCGGGCCGCGGTATTGCTGGTGGACGCCGCCCTGGGGGTCGAGGAGCAGACCCGCCGCCATTCCTATATCCTGCGGTTGCTGGGGCTGGAAGATATCATCGTCGCGGTCAACAAGATGGACCTGGTGGACTTTTCGGCCGATCGTTTCGCCCGGGTCGAAGCCGCCGTCCGCTCCTTTCTTTCCCGGATCGGCCTTTCGCCCCGGACGGTCATCCCGCTCTCGGCCCGTCACGGCGAAAACGTCTCGGCTCCCTCCGCCCGCCTTTCCTGGTATGAGGGGCCGACCTTCCTCCAGGCGCTGGACACCTTCGCCCAGCCTTCTCCCCCCTCGGAAAAACCCCTGCGTTTCCCGATCCAGATGGTTTACCGCCCCGCCGCCGGCCGGAAAAGCCCGGCGCTGCTCGGCCGGGTGGAGACCGGGCGGATGCGGACCGGGGAAGAGGTCCTCGCCCTGCCGACCGGCCGCCCGGCGAAGATAAGCTCGATAATGGTGTGGGGGAGGGGAAATCTCGAGCAGGCGGCGGCGGGGGAGTCGATCGGAGTCGCGATTCGGCCGGATTTGCCTCTCGAGCGCGGGTCGATGCTGACGTCCGTCGAAAATCCCCCGGTGATAACGGATAATTTTCGGGCCATCGTCTTCTGGATGGACCCCTCGCCGCTTTCCGTCGGGGAGGAGCTCTCCTGGCGCTGCGCCACCCGGGAGATTCCGGCGCGGGTGGCGCGGATCCGGGAACGGATCGACTCCTCCACGCTGGAGATCCTGGGCCGCGACACCGACTCCCTGGCCGATTCCGAAGCCGGAGACGTCGAGATCGCCGTCTCCGCCCCGGTCGTCCTGGAATCCTTCTACGCCACTCCCGAGCTGGGAAGGTTCGTCCTGGCCCGGGGCAACCGGGTGGTGGCGGGGGGGATCGTGACCCACCCGGAGGGAGGAGAAGGTTGAACCCCGCGGCCAAGGCGGTGGTGATCGGGCTGGATGGATTTTCGTGGAGCCTGGCCCGCCGGCTGATCGCCGAGGGGCTGATGCCGAACCTGAAAGCCCTTTCCGGCGAGGGGGAGCTGGTCCAGATGGACTCGGTCTACCCCACCATCTCGGGGGTCGCCTGGTCGGCCTTCCAGACCGGAAAGAACCCCGGCAAGTTCGGCGTTTACGGTTTCGCCGAACTCACCCGGGAGATGGATCTCTTCATCCCCGATTCAACTCATCTCAGATCGAAGACGATCTGGGAGATCTTGAGCGAGCGCGGTCTGAAGGTCGCCGCCATCGGGATTCCCAACACCTACCCCCCCCGTCGGGTGAACGGAGTCCTGGTGGGGGGGTTTTTAAGCCCGTCGCTGCCCAAAGCCGTCCGTCCGCCGGAGTTCCTGCCCGAGTTGAACCGTCTGGGCTACCGGATCGACATCGACCCGGTTAAAGCCCGGGAGTCGCTGGACCATTTTAAAGTCGAGAACCTCGAGGTCTTCGAGGGGAGGGTCCGGACCCTGCTTTATCTGCTGGAGAAGGATTGGTGGGACCTGCTGGTCTTCCATTTTATGGACACCGACCGGATGGGCCATTTTATGTTCCGGTATTCGGATCCGGATGAAACGGGTGCGGACGCAGGAAACCGCCGCTACTGGCGGGATTTCTTCTCCCGTCTCGATGGAATGCTGGGGCTTCTTCGCGCCCGGCTGCGGGACGACCAAGCGCTGATCTTCCTCTCCGACCACGGTTTCTGCCGCCTGCGCTACGAGGTGCAGCTCAATCGCTGGCTGGCCGACCGGGGCTACCTGGAATTGGCCCGCCCCCCCGCCCACGATCTCGACTTCAAGGCCCTCTCGCCCCGCTCCCGGGCCTTTTCGCTGGTGCCGGGGCGGATCTACCTTCTCGGCCGCGAGTCCTGGGAGATCGGCCGCCTGGATCCCGTCCGGGCCGGGCGGACGCGCGAGGAGATCATAGCGGAACTGGAGCGGCTGGAAGGGCCGGCCGGGGGGAAGGTCTGCCGGAAGGTAATGCGCCGGGAGGAGGTCTTCTCCGGCCCTTACCTTTCCTCCGCGCCGGATATCGTCATCGAGCCCGAGGACGGTTTCGACTTCAAGGCGGGGCTCAAGCAGACACAGGTCTTCAACACCGGCCCCTTGAGCGGAATGCACACCTTCTCCGACGCCCTGCTCTACGTCCGCGGCCGCCGGGGATACCCCCGCCGGCCCTCGATTCCCGACCTGGCGCCGACCCTGCTCAAAATCTTCGGCATCGAGCCTCCCCCGGATATGGACGGCCGGCCCCTGTAGTCCGCGCCGCTCGTCTCCGACCTCCAATCTTTTGGCCGCCGGGCCGATAGCCGTTATTATCTCGGTAAAGGCCGCCGGTCCGCGTCACCGATCACGTTTAATTGGAAGGGAATGGTGGCGTCGGAAGCCGGGGGCTGATAAAATTACCCGGTAACCGGAAAAATCCGGCTCATCCTTGACCGCGTTTTAAGGGAGAAAGGAAATGGACAAAAGATTTAAATTGATCCGGTGCCGTCTGCTGCTGCCCCTGGACGAGAAGATCGGTCTGGAGACCAGGATCGAGGACGGCTACGTTCTGACCGAGAACGATTTGATTCGGGAAGTCGGCGCCTTTTCCCGGGAGGCGGCGGAGAGGATAATCCGCGACCACGGCGGCGAGCTCCGGGTGATCGGCGCCGCGGCGGAAGGGAAGCCGACCGCCGGGGCGATTCCAATGCTGGACGCGGTGGTCCTGCCGGGGTTCGTCAAGGGGCACGGCCACGATCACGAGTCGCCGATCATCGGCGTGGCCAAGGACGAACCGCTGACGGCTTGGCTCGATCACGCCGTCAACGCCTTTACCGGCTTTCTCCTGGAGAAGGGGGACGAGTTGAAATCGGTTTTCGGCGCTTCTCCCCACCTGATCACTTACGCCAAGGCCCGTCTTGACGACATCTACTACGGCATCACCTCGGCGCTCACCCATCATTGCAACTTCAACAAATACAATATCGCCGACCTGATCGAGGCCAACCTCCGGGCGGGGACCAGGATCGTGATCGCGGTGGGATCGCAGGACCGCAACTACGATCCCCGGATTCTCGACACGCCGGCCAAGGCCGTCGGGCGGCTTGAAGAGTATCGCTCCCGCTTCCAGGGGGTCGAAAGGGTCAAGATCATCCCCGGCCCCGACCAGGTCTTCTCCAACAGCGAAGAGATGCTGCGCGCGCTCAAGCAATGGTCGCTCGACCACGACACCCTGATGCACATTCACAGTTCGGAGGAGCCGGCGACCACCCGCTGGTTCTACCGCAAATACAAGATGTCGCCCGTGCAGCAGCTCCATCGGGCCGGGGTGCTGGACAAGAACGCCATTCTGGCCCACCAGGTGAACAATACTCCGATCGACCTGGAGATCCTGGAGGCGACCGGCGCGGCGGTGATTCACAATCCCCTGGCCAACACCATCCTCGGATCGGGAATGCCGCCGATCATCGAGATGATGGAGCGGGGAATTCCGGTCGCCGTCTCCACCGACGGCTCCGGCAGCGCCGACAACCAGGATATGATCGCGGCCGCCCGCCTGGCCTCGCAATACCAGAAGGCCCGGCGGCGGGACGCGAAGGTTCTTCCGGCCCAGAAGGTCCTGGAGATGGTGACGGTGGTGCCGGCGAAGATCCTGCGGATAAACGCGGGTTCGCTCGCCCCGGGCCGTTCCGCCGACCTGATCGCGGTGGACCTGAGCCGTCCCAACCTGACCCCGACCAGAAAGGATAACGTGATCGAGAACCTGATCTGGGCCGCCGACGGCAGCGAGGTCCGCTGGGTGATCGCCTCCGGGCGGATTTTAAAGGACGATTACCGGTTCGTCACCCTGGACGAGGCGAAACTGAAGGAACAGGTTCTGAAACTGTCGGAGATGATGATGGAATACAAGGCCGGCCTGGCGGAGGTCCGGGTCACCGGCGCCCGTTCGGAGGAGGGGCCGGCCGGGACATAAATGATCCGGGCCGACGCGGAGACGAATTGGAGAGTTGACGGTGTGAGCGGGAATAACGGCAAACCGGTAAGTTATCTGAGAATCTCGGTCACCGACCTGTGCAATTTTCGGTGTTTCTACTGCCGGCCGGCCGAAGGCGTGGAGAAGATCCCCCACTCCGAGATCTTGAGATTCGAGGAGATCGCGCTGACGGTGCGGGCGGCGGCGGGTCTGGGTATCCGGAGCTTCCGGGTGACCGGAGGCGAACCGCTGGTCCGGCGCGGCATCGTGGATCTTCTCCGCCAGCTTGCCGCCGTTCCCGGGGTGGAGGATCTCGCCCTTACCACCAACGGCGTTCTCCTCGCCGGTATGGCCGGCCGCCTGCGGGGGGCCGGAGTGGGCAGGCTCAACGTCAGCCTTGATTCCCTCCGCCCCGAACGGTTCTCCTCGATCACCCGCGGGGGAAACCTTTCGGCGGCTCTGTCGGGCCTGGAAGAAGCCCTGGCCGAGGATTTCGGCGAGATCAAGCTGAACACGGTCGTGCTCCGGGGGGTCAACGACGACGAGATATTCGAGCTGGTCGAGTTTGCCGGCCGCCTCAACCTCTGTCTTCGCTTCATCGAGACGATGCCGATGGGCGGAGGAAGGGGGCCGGATTGGTTTGTCTCCCTGCGGGAGATCAAGAGAATGCTCGGGTCGCGATGGAACCTGGAGCTGGTCGATCGCCGCGGGGGCTGCGGCCCGGCGGAATACTGGCGGACCCCGGAGGGGGTCACGGTCGGGTTCATCGCGCCGATCAGCTCCTGTTTCTGCTCCTCCTGCAACCGCCTGCGGTTGACGGCCGACGGGATGATCAGGCCCTGCCTGGCCTCCGACCGGGAGTTCGATCTCAAGCGGGTGATCCGCTCGGGCGGAGGGGTGGGGGAGATCGCCGAGGTTTTACGGCGGGCGATTTCGGCCAAGCCGGCCTCCCACGGTTTCGGCGAGGGCTTTGTCTCCCGGAGACGAATGGTATCGATCGGGGGGTGAACGGGTGTTTTTGAAGAAAAGCGGGAATCCGGCGGAGAAACAAGGGCCGGTAGAGTTTAATCCCGAATGATACGAGCTTATCGAACAGTCGGGTAAGCGTGAACGCTATGCGGAAACTGTCGCATCTTACGCCTCGGGGCGAGGTAAGAATGGTGGACGTCGGAACCAAGAAGATCGTCGCCCGCCGGGCCCGCGCCGAGGGGCTGGTCCGGATCGGGCGGGAAACCTTAAAGCTGGTCGAAGCCGGCGCCGGCCCCAAGGGGGAGATCTTCAACACCGCCCGCCTGGCGGCGATCTCGGCGGCGAAGAGGACTTCCGACCTGATTCCCCTCTGCCACCCCTTGCCGCTTTCGCTGGTGGAAGTCGATATCCGCCCGGATCCGAAAAGATCCGCGGTCCGGATCACCGCCGAGGCGCGAGCCGAGGCCCGGACCGGCGTCGAGATGGAGGCCCTGACCGCCGTGGCGGCGGCGGCGCTGACCGTTTACGATATGCTCAAGGCCGTGGACGGGGGAATGGAGATAATCTCGATCCGTCTGCTGGAAAAACGCAAAAGCCGCCCCGCTCGGTCGCGGAGGAAGCCGTGACGGAGGTCATCCGGGTCGGGATCATCGTGCTCAGCGACAAGGCCTTCCGCGGCGATCGGGAAGATATGAGCGGCCCGCTGCTGCGGGAATTGGTCCTGCGCCGGGGTTGGAAGGCGGAAAAGCTGGAGGTTATCCCCGACCAGGCGGAAAAGCTTATCGATCTTCTGATCGATTATTCCGATCGTCTCGGCCTGGACCTGATAGTTACTTCGGGGGGAACCGGGCCCGCTCCCCGCGATATCACCCCGGAGGCGACCGGGAGGGTTTTGGAGAAGGATCTTCCGGGGATCGCGGAGATTCTCCGGGTCAAGGGGTATGAAGCCAAGCCGACGGCGGTTCTTTCCCGGGGCCGCAGCGGGGTTCGGGGAAAGACCCTGATCGTCAACTTTCCCGGGAGCCCCGCGTCCGTCGCCGAGGGCTGGGAGATCGTCGCCGACGCGCTCGCCCACGCCCTGGAACTGATCCGGGGCGCGGTTTCGGAATGCGGCCGGCCGCGGCCGGGCAGAATGCCGGGAGAATAGATAAGGGGAGAAACGATATGGCCTCCAGCGACATCAACCGTTCGGTGCACCTGGCGCTCCGGGACAAGAATTATCTCAAGTTTACGGCCCTGCTGAAGCGCCAGTTCTCCCGGCGTTCGCTGACCTCGCGGCGAAAACTTGTCCTGGAGCTTCTCCAGAAGGTGGAGACCGCCGCCCTCGAGGCCGTCGACGCCCTGCGCGGCATTAAGGAGGAACCGCTGGAAAGGGATTTTTTGAGTTTTTTGAGAATGCTTGACGACGGTTGCGAGGCGATCCGTTTCATGGTTGAATTCGAAGAGATTCTCGAGCACGAGGGCGGTTTCCTCAAGAGAATGATCAGCCGGAGCCCGGCCCGGCTGGTGAAGGCCCAGCTGACCCACCGTCAGAGCGCCCTTGAGATCTACAACGAGCTGCGGGCGGTCGTCCGGATGGCGGACTCCCGCTTTGAAGATTTGCGGAAGAAGAATATCGAAGCCCTCGGCGCCGAGGGGCGGAGGCGTTACCAGGCGATGTTCAACTCCGCCGAGTGATTATGGATCAATACCCGGAACAACTCGAAGAGATAGTCTCCGACGATCCCCGTTACCGGCTTGACGCCTATCTCTTCATATTCCAGGTCCTGGAATACTCGGTCCGGCAGAGGAAGGAAAAGCGGCATCTGACCGGGAGGGAATTGCTGGAGACGATCCGCCGGTTCGCGATCTCCCAGTTCGGGCCGTTAAGCCTGGACGTTCTCCGGTATTGGGGAATTAACCGCTGCGAGGACTGGGGGGAGGTGGTATTCAACCTGGTGGCGAAGGGACTGTTGAGCAAGACCGAGGAGGACCGGAAGGAGGATTTCCAAGGCGGCTACGACTTCCGGGAAGCTTTTGAAAAACCTTTCGGACTTGACCTCGGCCGGAAGGGGGGCGGTTTCGTCCGCAAGGGGCGCGACGGAGGCGAAAAGTGAAGTCCGGAATGATCCTGGCGGCATTGGTTCCGATCTTCTTCTTCACCGTCGCCGCCGGTTGGGCGGAGACGGTCATCGATCTGCCCGTCTCCCGCCGGGTGCTCGATAACGGGCTCGAGGTGATCGCGCGTTCCGACCGGCGGGCTCCGGTGGCGGCGCTTCAGCTCTGGGTGAGGGCGGGAAGCGTTCACGAGCGGGAGGGAATGGGGGCGGGCATAAGCCACTTCGTCGAGCATCTCGTCTTCCGGGACCGGCCCGGGGAGGAGGAAAGCGTGACCGGCCGGATTCAGCGGCTGGGCGGAGAGGTCAACGCCTACACCTCGGTCGACCGGACGGTTTACCATCTGAAGCTCCCGGCCCGTCACTGGGAGGAAGGGCTCCGCTCCCTGCACCGGTTGGTGATGGAGGCGGAGTTCACCGGAGAGGACGTCGAACTGGAGCGGGAGGTGATTCTCCGGGAGATCAATATGGACCGGGACGACCCCGGCCGCCGCTTGAGCCGCCTGCTCTGGAGCGCCGCTTTTCCGGAGCATCCTTACCGCCATCCGGTTCTCGGCCACCGGGAGCTTGTCTCCGCGCTGACGCTTGACGAGCTTGAAGATTACTATCGCCGCCGTTACGTTCCCAACAACATCTTCTTGGTGGCGGTCGGCGATTTTGAGCCGGAGGAGTTATTCGCCGCCGCCGCCGGGATCTTCACCGATCCCCGGGGGCCCTATCCCGACTCGTTTGTCCCGAAGACCGAACTCCCGGTCGCTCCCCGGAAGGCCTCGGATCGGATGGACGTTTCGCTGGCCCGGACGGCGCTGGCCTTTCACGGTCCCGGAATCGGCCATCCCGACGTGTTCGCGCTTGACCTGCTGGCGATTATGGCCGGCGCCGGACGGAGCAGCCGGCTCCGCCGCCGGGTTCAGGAGGAGGCGGGACTGGTCTATTCGATCGGGGCGCACTCCACGGCCCTGGCGGCCGGGGGCCTTTTCCAGGTCTGGGCGACCGCCGAGCCGGAAAATCTCTCTCCCGCCCGGTCCGCGATTCTGGAGGTGCTGGAAGGTTTTAAGGACGGGGTGGCGGAAGTGGAGTTGGCCAAGGCGCGCCGGCAGGCGTCCGCCGCCCATATCCGCTCCCTGGCGACGGTGGAAGGCCAGGCCCGCCGGCTGGGCCACGGCTATCTTCTGACCGGTACGACCGGCTACGCCGTCCGCTACCTCGAGGAGATCGCCGCCGTGGATGCGGAGGATATCCGGCGGGTGGCCCGGAAGTATCTCCGCCCGGACCGGATGGTGGAAGCCGTCCTGAAGCCTCACCCGGAACCTGCTCCCGCCGCCGACCCGGCGCCGGCGGATCCGCGGGAGTTCAAACGGGTTCTCGACAACGGATTGACGGTGATCGTTCGCCCCGACTCCACCCTGCC
>PUNC01000217.1 GCA_003551625.1 PVC group bacterium
ACCTGCAGACGGGGGGGTAGGGGGCTCCCCCACCCCTTCGGAGCTTCACGGACGTCGAGGTTCGAGGAACGCGGGTTCCCCTTCCCGGCGCCCGTGCTGCTTCGAGCGTCGCGCTCGCTTGCTTGCTGCTTCAGGTTCGTCGAGGGACGGGGGTGCAGGGGGAACGTTTCCGGGAGCTTCCGGGTTGAGCGGGGAACGTCGAGGGACGTCGCGATCATCAGCGCCACCCTCCCCGTGCGGGTGAAGGGTCGCGGGAGACAAACCCGGCGGGGATGCGGGGATCCGTTCCGCCGAGCCCGACGTGCGCGAGCGCGTCGAGGGCCGGGGGGTCGACATCATCCGAAGGGGGGTTCGCGGGGATCGTGAAGGGGAGCGGCTGCACCCCCGCGGCGTAACGCTGAAGCGGGACTAGGGCGTTCGGGTTTGCACCGTGCGCGGGGTCCCCGTGCGGGAGCAGGGTCGCGGCGAGCACGGCGAGGAACCCGTCCGGGTCCCGAGCCGGATCGTGACCGGCGTCGAGCAGCACGCGGGCGGCGAGGGCGAGCGTTCCGAGGGTGAGACGGCCCCACTTCCCGCCGAGCCCGGCGTCCTTCAGGGCGTCGCGGAACGGGAACCCGTACGCGTAATCGGCGCGGGTGAACGGGGGAGCGGCGGGTAGGTCGCGGCACCAGGCGAGCAGCAGGCCGGAGACGGAACGGACGTCCGCGGGTAGTTGCTTCGCCTTCGCGTCGAGCAGCATCCGGAGATCGTCGAGCGCGTCAGCGTCGAGGAACGCGGCGAGCTTCGCGACCGCTTCGGAATGCTTCGCGTCCGTGCGGGTCAGCACGTTCCGGGCGAGCTCGATCGCGCCACCCGGGTGGCGCTGAGCGACGTTCGGCGGGATCAGGCGGGCGAGCGTTTCAGCACGTCCGTCCGTTTCCGCCTGCTTTCCAGTATTCGCCTTCGGGGTATCGCTGACCCGTTCCGGGGTCCGTGCAGTCTCCGGGTTTGCCTTTGGTCGATCATCAGCAGCAGGCGAGCAGGCCGAGACGGGTTCGCGTTCGTCCGCGGGCTTCTCGCTTGCTTGCTCGCTTTGCTTCTCGCTTTGCTTCTCGCTAAGGGGTGAGAGGGCTTCACCCTTTGGGTGAGAGGGCTTCACCCTTCGGGGGTAGCCGTTGCACCCTTCGGGGGTAGCGGTTGCACCTTCGGCGTCCGCGATTACGGGGTCCGCGGGACGGTCGTCGAGCTTCGCGGCGGCGAGCACGGGCGCGTCGTCGAGCTGAGCCCCGTCGGGGTCCGGAACGTCGAGCGGGTCGTCCTCCTGAGCGAACGGCTGAGCGGTCGCGTCGAGCCAGTCAGCGGGCGGCTCCGGGAGCGCGATCGCTTCGACGCTTCCCGGACCGCGGCCCGTACCCGGTGAGTAGTGCACGGCTCCGATCGCGTCGAGCCACACTAGGCACCGCTGCACGGCCTTACGGTCCGCGGCCTTCGACGGGTCGCGCCCGACTAGGGCCGTGATCGTCCATACGCTGAACCTTCGCGTCTCCGCGAGGCGTGAGTAGGACGCGAGAAGCTGACCGGCGATCGCGGAATGCACCGCGTAGGCGAGCCGTTCGGATCCCCCGCCGCGGCGAAGCACGGTCGTGTCGTGCGGCGTCTCCGGCATGTGGAGCCGCTGAGCTGAGTAGCGGAATGCGCGACCGGCGTCCGCGTATCGCACGCGACCCTCCCCGGGACCCGTACTCGCGGACGTGCGCGAGATGTTGGACCGTCCCGGTGCTACATGTGTATCCTGCTGCACAGCACGACCTTTCGTGAAGGAAGGGCCGGGAGGGCTGCACACCCGTAGTTCCCGGCTTCGTTTTGGTCGATCGCCCGCGTACCCCCGCGGGCGTTCGGCATTTCTAGGCCTAGTTCGGTGGCCTCCCGTTCGTCTCCCGATCGGCTAACCCGTGACGTTTCGCGTCCGCGAGGTACTGGCTGAGGGCGTCGCGGAACAGGTGGGAGCTGCTCGTCCCGCGCTCGCGTGCGAGGTCGCGGACGGCGGTCGCGTGATCCGGCTCGATCCGGAACGCGATCAGGGGCTTCGGCATGCTCGACCCTTCCCCGCGGGTGAATGCCACCCGTGTAGTTCGTAGTGTAGGCCCCGCGTTAGACGACCGCCAGTAGGTGCCGCCGAGCTTGTGGATAACTTTCCGCGGCTCGACGGTGACGCGTGCGCGGGCGCGATCAGGCGGTCCGGAGCCGCGTTCAGGGTTGCGGGCCGGGAGCTGCTGAGCCGCGTCCGTGACGTCTCCGCGCACGTCCGGGACGGGCCGATCAGGACGTCCGTAACGGCTTCCGAGACGCGTTCAGCAGGCGGCGGACCGGGACGTGCAGGCCGGTCGTGGCGGGCCGCTGAGCGGCGTCCGTGAAGGGTGCAGGCGGGTCGTGATCGGCCCGGACCGTGACGGGTCGAGCGGGTGGCTGAGCGGCGGGCGGACCGGGGCGTGCAGCATCAGCCGGGCGCGTTCGGTGACCCCGCGAGGACTTCCGGGCTCGACGTGCGCGTGCTCGACGTCACCTACCAGGCGGGCGCGTAGCAGCCGGGTGGGACGGTCAGCCGGTCGCGACGATTTGCCACGGCTCGACGTCGACGACGGGATGCTCCCCCGCGGTCAGGTCGTCGACGATCGCGAACACTCCCGGACCTTCGATCGCGACGACGACCGCGACGCCCGCGTTCGTCCCTTCGGTGATCGTCCCTACCCCGGTAGGCCACGGGTACCCGGAGCCCGGTCCGCGAAGGTCGTGAAGCTCGACGGTGAGCGTCTCCCCCATCCGTTACCCCTCGCGCTTCCCCCACCGTCGAGGCCGCCACCCTCCGCCTGCGGGAAGGGCTTTCGGAGCCGTCAGCAGCTCCCGTAGGCCGGTGAGCTCCAGCCGGAGCGCGCCTAGTTCGTCGTGACGACGGTCGAGCTCGCGTTCGAGGTGGCGGACGCGTTCCAGCCGTTCGGCGGCGAGCTGCTGAGCAGCGTCGAGCCGGATCGTGAGCTCCCGAACGCTGACCGTCTCGACGTTCCCCCCGTCTCCGGGTGAAGCGGGCGAACGTTCCCCGGAACCCTCCCCCTTCGGCCCGTGCAGCGTTAGGCCTGCTCCGAGCAGCGCGGACACGGGGATCGCGAGGGAGCCGTCCGTTTGGCGGAACGCGTCGAGATCGTGACCTTCCCGCTTCAGGCGGGCGCGTACCGTCGGCTTCGAGACGTTCGCACGGGCGGCGGCTTCCGCGAGGCTGAGCGTTTGGTCCATGGCGGAACCCTACGCGCCGCGGTCGAGCTTCCGGGGAAGGACGTTCCCGTGCGGGTCCCACCTTCGCGCTGCTTCGTCGAGCACGGCGTCTACATGTTCCGCGAACCCTTCAGGGTCGAGGGGGAACGGCTCCCGAGATGTTCCCGGCTTTCCGGGGGAACGCTTCCCGTACGTTTCCGGGTGGGACCGTTCCAGCCACCAGGCGGCGGCGCGCCAGTCCCGGGCGGCTGCTTCGCGGATGCATCCGGCGAGCTCGACGGTGACGCGTGCGCGTGACCCGTCGACCATGTGCAGGAATGCAGCGAGGGCCTCGTCCGTCTCGTCGACGTCCTCCCCCGCTTCGATCCGGTCGACCGCGGCCCGTCCGCGTTCCAGCCACGACCAGTACGTGCGCGGGCTGATCCCGGCGTACGCGGCGGCGTCCGTTTGGTACGCGCCCGCGTCGAGGGCTTCGCGGACCTTCGCGTGCACGTCCGGGGTGAGCGTTAGCCGTCGCATGAGTCAGCCAGTAGGTGAGCGGCGAGCGCGTAGGCGGCGTGACCGTCGAGCTGCTCGCGTGCACGGTCGTAACGGCGGGTCGTGCGCGGGTCAGCGTGACGGGCGGCGTCCTGCACCCGGTGAAGGGGTGAGCCCGCCGCGAGCGCGTGCGTGACCATGGCGTGCCGGAGATCGTGCGGGGTGACGCGACCCCCGGACGGGCGAGGGTCGAGGCCGCACGCGTGCGCGACCTTCCGGACCGTCGCGGTCACGGCCCAGCGGTCGCACGGTCCGCCACGGGGAGCGGTCAGTAACGGCCCGGCTTCGCGGTCCCCGATCACCCGGTCCAGCGCGTCAGCGACGTACGGGGGAAGGGGGAGACGGTGCACGGTCCCGCCCTTCCCGCGCACGGTGAGCACCCGGTGACCGCGGTCCGTCGACGCGTCCGCGATCGTGAGCGGCGCGACTTCCGAAGCGCGAAGGCCGAGCAGCAGCAGCAGGCCGACGGTCAGCGCGTGCGCGGGTACCAGGCGGGCCGCGTCGAGCATGGCGAACGCTTCCGAACGCGTCAGGCCTTCGCGGGGTGAGACGTTCGGAACGCGAGGGGGACGGACCCGTGCGAACGGGGAGACGTCGACCGCTCCCGCGTCCGTCCAGTACGCGTAGAAGCTCCGGAGCGCCGCGAGACGGCGGGCGATCGTGGCGGGCGCGTACCCGGCATCCCGTAGGGCGTTCCGGAACGCTTCCGCGTCGCGGCGGGTGATCGTGAACGGATCGAGGCGCTGAGACGCCGCGTAACGCGAGAACGCGGCGAGGTCGAGGGCGTAGGCCTTCCGGGTCCCGTCGCTTTCCAGCGACGCGAGGAACGCGTCCACGGCGGAGAAGAAGCGGAGCGCGCCCGGGGGAGGCCACGGGGAAGGCTCCGGGAACGCGGGGGACGCTTCCGGGGAGACGGGGGGAACGGTGACGGTGAAGGGGGCGAGCACGGCGAACCTTCCGGGCGGGTTCCCGTGAAGGTTAGGCCTAACGGAATGCGCGTTCCGTGAGCTTCCCCCGGGCCTCCGTGAAGGGGGACGGCTTCCGGGAGACGTCCGGGAACGGGGGAAGGTCGAGCGTCCGGGCCGCCGACCTAGCTTCGACGACCCGGACGGCGGCGGACGGACGCGAGCAGGACGTCCGTCCGCCGAGCTTCAGCCGTCGACGCCCGCGAACGTGAGCGAAGCGCCGTCGACGATCGTCGACGGGTCGACGTCGAGGACGTCCGGAACGTGCGGGACGTCGCCCGACATGAGCCGCCGCCGCGCCCGCTCGCCCGCCTCGTGCCGGGCATTCAGGTCCGCGAACGTCCGGGGAAGGCTGAACCCTCCCGCCGACGCGACCGCTTCGATCAGGCGAAGGGCCGAAGGTTCGTCGAGCGCGTCACGGTCGACCCGCTCCGGGTGAGTCCATGCTCCGCCGCCGCCGAGATCGGCGCGCAGTCCCGAGACGCGGGCGGCTGAGTTCGCGAGCGCGGTCAGGGCGGTCTGAGTCCACAGGTTCACGGCGAGCGCGAACGTCGACTCCAGCCGCTCGACCGCGTGCGCGGCGTCCCGCTCGACGTCCGTTCCGCGGGCGAGGACGTCCGCGTGCGGGTAGCCGCGATCAGCGAAGCGGGCGAGCTGCTCGACGTGCGGACGGGCCTGCTCGATCGTCTCCGCCACGGCGTCAGCGGCGACCGTGAGCAGCTCCTCCGCGTCGTCGCGAATGGCCTTCGTGAGCGCGTTCCCCGTGAGCGTCGAGCGGTACGCGGACAGGACTTCCCACGCTCGACGCGTCGCGTCCCGGTTCGCTTCGGCGTCGTCCTCCGCACGGATCACGGCGACCGTCTCGCCCGTCTCGACCATGCGCGCCGCTAGCTCGCGATCGGTCGCACGGGGCGAGGGCTTCGGAAGGTTCGCGGCGAGCTGCTCGACTTCTTGCGCCTTCGCGAGCATGCCCGCGACGCGAGACGGAACAGGCCACCCCGCGGCCTGCACCTGAGCGAGCAGCGGTAGCCATGACTTAGTACGTGGGTTCAGGTTGGTAGCCACTATGGGACCCCCGGATCATTAGGGCGAGCGTCTCGCGTCCTTCGCGGCTCGCCATGAGCTGAGCTATTCGCTGCTCCTCCGGGGAGCGCCATCCGTCCGGGAGCGCGTCGACGATCCGCGCTACGGCTTCAGGTTGGAGCGGGCGACCGTCCACCAGGGACGTGACCGCCTGCATGTAGTGATCGCGTGCGGCGGGCGTCAGGTGCAGGCCTTCGCCTACGTCCGTCTCGCCTCCCCGACGCCTCGCGGCGTCGTGCCGAATGTTCGCGGCGATCGGGTGCCGCAATAGCCGCATGGCTTCACGGTGAGCCCGGTTCCTTTCGTCGTCGTTCGCCACGTTCGTACCTTTCCCGGACGTCCGTCCGGAACGTTCGTCAGTCGACCCCGAGCGCGAGCCGGTACTCCGCGATCGCGACGTCCGCCGCGTCGACCGGCTCCGGTTCGTCCCCGCCGATCTCGACCCGCTGAGCTCGACGCGTCACCGGGTTCGCGTAGTAACGGTCCTCCAGTTGGCGGAGCTCCGCGAGAACGCGGGCGGACCCGTGCAGCTCCGGGGACGTTTGCAGCGTCACCAGCCGCGTGAGTCCCGCCACGTCAGCGGTCGACCACAGTTCGGAGACGGGATCGCTCCACAGGCGCGCCCACAGTTCGTAGGCCGGACCGTCGAGGGGGAGCGCGGGCTCCGGAACGTCCCCGGGAACCCGGGTTCCCGTCACCCGCTGCACTTCCCGAAGCGGGCGCGGATCGCGCCGCATGTGCTCCGGCTTCGCGAAGCTGCCACCACCTACGCCGCGCATGAGCTGAACCTTTCCCCGGGAACCTTCCCGGTGAACGCGAGGCACTCCCGCCGTCGGCTGCCTCT
>PUNC01000141.1 GCA_003551625.1 PVC group bacterium
AAGATTGAGATCAATCAGCTGCTGGCCGGCTTCGCCCGCGACGACGCCATCAGCAACTACGCCCGGCGGCTCCGGAGCATCTTCGAAAGCTGGGGCCATCCTTCCCGGATCTTCGTGGATCCTTCCCACCTTGACCCGGCATTGAAGAATGAAGCCGCGCCGCTGGACCGGTCGGAAACTCCGGGCCGGCAGGTACTGATCTACCATTTCTCCATCGGCTCCCCGGCCACGGATTTCTTCCTCTCCGCCCGCGGCAAACGGGCGGTGATCTACCATAACATCACGCCCCCTGAGTTCTTCCACCATTTCGACCCGGATGCCGCCGCCCGGCTGACGGAGGGAAGAAGGCAGCTGGCCGGAATGGCGACGGCGGTCGACCTGGCGTTGGCCGACAGCGAATACAACCGTCGCGAGCTGACGGCGGCCGGTTTTCCTCGAGCCGCGGTTCTTCCGATCCCGCTCGACACGGCCGCCCTTTCGCTTAAACCGGCCCCGAGAATCCTCCGGCGGCTCGGAAGGCGGCGGGACCACGTCATCTTCGTGGGCCGGGTGGCCCCGAACAAGAAGATTGAAGACCTCCTGCGTTTCTTCCACTACTATTCCCGCGCCTGCCGGCCGGAAGCGAAGCTGGTCCTGGTGGGAAAATACAAATTCACCGACAGATATTACGCCTACCTCTCCTCGCTGCTCCCCGGACATCTCAAAGACAGGGTGCTCTTCGCCGGCCAGGCGCCGCAGGCCGAGATGATCGCCTGCTACCGCCGGGCCGGCGTCTTCGTCTCGATGAGCGAACACGAGGGCTTCGGCCTTCCCCTGCTCGAGAGTATGTTTCTCGGGGTTCCGGTGATGGCCTACGCCGCCGCCGCCGTCCCGGAGACGATGGGCGGGGCGGGGGTTCTCTTCACCAGGAAGGATTATCCCGCCCTGGCGGAGATGGCCTCCCTGCTGGTCGAGGACGAAAAGCTGCGGGGAGCGATCCTTGAAGGCCAGCGCCGTCGGATTGAAAGCTTCCTGGCGGTCTCCACCGCCGACGCCCTGAAGGCGGCGCTGGCCCCGTGGCTGGAGGCGGGGACTTGAGGTTTCCGGAAGCGGCGGGGGAGGGCCGCTGCGACAGTCGAAAATTCTTGGTCCTCTCCCATTTAGTGTGGGTAAAATGAGACTGGCTGTTTTTAATCCCCGCAGGGGATGACACATCAGTAGCCCCGGGCGTAAGCCCGGGGAATAAGAAACGAAAAAACAAATCAAGCCCCCGCAGGGGGCGACACAAGTTCAATCTCGGGCGAAAGCCCGGAGATAAGATGATCTTTCAAGTTCTCACGATCCCAAGATTTTCCGGGTTAAAAGTGCCGCCCCCTGCGGGGGCTCAGGGAATATTATTAGCCCCATCTAAACCCCGGGCTTACGCCCGGGGCTATGGAAGTTTCGCCTCCTGCGGAGGCTGAAAACAACAAGTAACATCTCAGCGCTTCTTACGGGGGGGCAGGGTGAGGGGGCTATGAGCTTTTCGAGTTAGCTCTGGTTACTATAGCGTCATAGTTATTGCGCATAATCACCAATTCAATTTAAAGTCATCGCGAAGAGCGTAGCAATCCTTCTAGAGCTTATGGATAAGGATGAATTATTCCGAAGAGCCCGGAATCCGAAGTATATCTCGGGAATCTACAACTACTGCGATTCCAGATGATCGATTAAAAAATACGTCAACTGCTATCCTTTCGACTCTCATTCAGAGCCTCGATATCGGCAAGGTCCTTCTTGCGACCCACCGCGCGCTTATTGGCGATATATTTCACCCGCCCGATATAGTAAACAGGCACATCCCCGTATTTGCCCGGCTCCCGGGAAGCCCTTGCCTCCTCCCAAGAGACCCCTGTGATCGACGTGATCAAATCGACTCGCACGGGAGGCAGCCCGAGCTGGACCACTTTATCGGGGGTCTGAAAGTCTTCTACGGCCAAATCTGCGGATTCAAATCCAAAGGCCGCCAGCGCCTTGATGATGCGGCGGGCGTTCTCGGAAGTAGGCCGGACGAAGAGGTCGATATCGCCCGTGAAACGGGGTGCACCATGGAAGGCCAGGGCATACCCCCCCACGATCAGGTATTCAACGCCGTGCTCGTTCAATAACGCGAGCAGATCTCTGAAGTCGGGGTGGGCTTCCATAGTGTTGACGGCGCAGATATTCTACCGCGGCAATCCGTTCGTCCGGCGGGCGAGCCAGCCAAAAGCTTAAATCTTCACCGGCCGCGGAATCAGCCAGATCTCGTTTGTTTATAACTTTTCGGATCACAATCAAATTATATCATAATAAGCACGATTGTTTACCTTTTACCGGGGCCGGTGTTTTCCAGGGTCCGCCCGGCGGCCGCGGCGGCGGCCCGGCCGGAGGCGACGGCTTTTGCCACCAGCGAGGGACCGAGCAGAAGGTCGCCGGCGGCGAAGAATTTTTCCTCCCCGCCGGGACAATCCCGCAGGAGCGCGGAAGGGTCGGCCTTTTCGAAACCGAGGGCGAGAACGACCAGTTCGGCCGGAATCTCGAACTCGGAGCCCGGAATTACCCTCCCGGAACCGGGCCGCGGCGGCGAGTCTTCGGGGTATTCAAGGCGGGCGCAGCGAACGGCGGCTACCCGGCCCTCCTTTCCGAGGAAACCGAGCGTGGCGACCGACCAGAGGATATGCTCGCCGTTTTTGGCGGCCGCCCGCGGAGGAGGAAGGGGCCAGATGGATAAAATATTCTCCCCGGTGCGGGGGCGGGGAAGAATCTCGAGCTGACGAACGACCGAGGCGCCGGAGCGGAGACAGCTCTCCACGCAGTCGTCGCCGGTGTCTCCGCCACCGATCACCACCACACTTTTGCCGCCCGGGTTGATCGGGTCTTCCGGCGGGAGGGCCGGTCCCGTCTCCGACCGGACCAGCAGTTCCATCGCCGGGACGATCCCGGCCAGCTCCCGGCCGGGAATCTTCAGTTCCCGGGGCGGCCCAGAACCGGTGGCGAGAACCACCGCGTCGAAGTCGCGCGCGAGGCGGGAGAGGGCGAGGCCTCTTCCCGCCTCCACGCCGTTCTCCCAGGTCACGCCCTCGGCGGTCAGCTGTTCGAGCCGCCGGTCGAGGACGCTCTTTTCCAGCTTGAAACCGGGGATGCCGTAGCGGAGCAGGCCGCCCGGCCGGTCCGACTTCTCGAAGACCATCACCCGGTGGCCCCGGCGGGCCAGCTCCTGGGCCGCGGCCAGGCCGGCCGGACCGCTGCCCACCACCGCCGCACGGCGGCCGGTCGAAACCAGAGCGGGCGACGGCGCGATCCAGCCCCGCCGCCATCCCTCCTCGGCCAGGTGCCGCTCGGTCTGCCTGATGGTCACGGGAGATTCCCGGAGGGCGAGCGTGCAGGCGGCCTCGCAGGGGGCGGGGCAGAGGCGGCCGGTGAACTCGGGGAAATTGTTGTCCCGGTGGATGATCTCCAGCGCGCGGCGCCACTTGCCCCGGAAGAGCAGGTCGTTCCAGTCGGGAATCCGGCCGGCCAGGGGACAGCCGAAACCGTGGCAGTAGGGCAGTCCGCAATCCAGGCAGCGCGAGGCCTGGGTCTCCATCGCTCCCGGAGCGAACCAGCCCTCCGGTTCCTTCCCGCTCCGGGGAGACGGGGGTTCGCGCCGTTCGTGTTTTAAAAAAGCCGCCGGATCAGCCATCGTCTTGCCTCGTCATACATTAAGAAAAAACCTCTTCGGTGGCGGCGACCACCTCGCCGTCGATATCCTCGGCCAGCCGCATCCGTTCGAGGCTGCGCCGGTAATCTATCGGCATCACCTTAACGAAGAGCGGCAGCGCGGCCTCCCAGTTTTCGAGCAGGCTTCGCGCTCGCGCGCTGGCCGTGAGCCGGAGATGCTTTTCCACCAGCCGCCGCAGAAGGAGTCGGTCGTCCGGCCGCCAGACGCTTTCCAGGTCAACCATATCCAGGTTGCAGCGGGTGTCGAAGAGCTCGGTCTCGTCGTAAACGTAGGCGACGCCGCCGCTCATCCCGGCGGCGAAGTTACTTCCCGCCGGCCCCAGGACCACAACCGTTCCCCCGGTCATATACTCGCAGCCGTGGTCGCCCACGCCCTCGACCACCGCGGTCGCCCCGCTGTTCCTGACCGCGAACCGCTCGCCCGCCGTCCCCCGGACGAAAAGCTCTCCCCCGACGGCCCCGTAAAGGACGGTGTTGCCGACGATCACGTTTTCATGGGCGGCGAAGCCTGCTCCCTCCGGGGGGATCACGATAATCGTCCCGCCCGACATCCCTTTGCCGAGATAATCGTTGGCCTCGCCTTCCAGCCGGATCGAAACCCCGCCGACCAGAAAGGCCCCCAGGCTCTGTCCCGCCGTCCCCTGGAGAACGATCTCAATCGCGCCGGCCGGCAGCCTCCCTCCGCCGAAACGGCGGACAATCTCCCCGCTCAGCCGCGCCCCCACGCTGCGGTGGATGTTGCGTATCTTAAGCTCCATCCGGACCCTTTCTCCCCGCTCCAGGGCCGGGGCGGATAGCTCGATCACCCGGTCGTCGAGACGGGCTGGATCGGAGGGCGCCGGGGCCCGGAAGCGGCGGCGTGCCGGGGGATCGGGAGGGGGGGAGAGCAGCGGACGGAGATCGAGCCGCGCGGCCCGGGAGCCGGGCGGCGGGGAGAACCGGAGCCGCTCGACCGCGCCGACCATCTCCTCCACGGAGCGGAAGCCCAGTTCGGCCATTCGCTCCCTCAGGTTCCGGGCCAGAAAGATGAAAAGCCGCCGGACGTGTTCGGGGCGGCCGGGAAACAACCCTCTCAGCCTCTCGTCCTGGGTGGCGACTCCGACCGGACAGGTGTTGAGATGGCACTTGCGGGCCATCACGCAGCCCAGGGAGACCAGGACCGCCGTCCCGAATCCGAACTCTTCGGCCCCCAGCAACACCGCCACCGCCAGGTCCCTTCCGGTCCGGAGCTGGCCGTCAACCTGGATCCGGACCCGGGAGCGGAGGCGATTCAAGAGCAGCGCGTGCTGGGTCTCGGCCAGCCCCAGCTCCCAGGGCAGCCCCACGTGCTTGATCGAGGTCAGCGGCGAGGCGCCGGTCCCGCCGTCGTGGCCGGAGATCACCACCGTATCCGCCCCCCCTTTGGCCACCCCCGCCGCCACCGTTCCCACCCCGGCCTCGGAGACCAGCTTGACCGAGACCCGGGCGGAGGGATTTACGGATTTGAGGTCGTAAATCAGCTGGGCCAGGTCCTCGATTGAATAAATGTCGTGGTGCGGGGGAGGCGAGATCAGCGTCACCCCGGCGGTGGTATGGCGGACCCGGGCGATCTCGGCGGTGACCTTGTGGCCGGGAAGCTGACCGCCCTCGCCGGGTTTGGCGCCCTGGGCCATCTTGATCTGAATTTCTTCGGCTGCGGCCAGGTATTGAGCGTCAACCCCGAACCGGCCCGAGGCGACCTGCCTGATCCGGGAGGCGAGATCCGCCCCGCGGGGCGGCCGAACCCGGCGGGCCGGGTCTTCGCCGCCCTCGCCCGAGTTGCTCCGCGCGCCCAGGAGATTGAGGCCGGCGGCGATCGTTTCGTGGACCTCCCGGCTGATCGACCCCAGACTCATCGCCGAGGAGACGAAACGGGAGACGATCTTCGCCTCCGGTTCCACCTCCTCCAGGGGAACCGGCCCGGCCGGCCGTAAGCTGAAAAGCGAGCGGAGGGTCACCCCGGCCGGGGCGCGGTCGTCGATCAGACGGCAGTATTCCCGGAAACGTCCGTAGTCGTCCTCGCGGACGGAGCGCTGCAACGCCACGATCGCCTCCGGGGTCCAGAGATGGCGCTCGCCCCCTATCCGGTAGCGGTAGTCTCCCCCCGCCTCCAGAAACGGCCGGAAACGGCCGGAGAAACCTTCCGCGTGGCGGCGGGCGGCGTCGGCCGCGATCTCCTCCAGGCCGATGCCGCCGACCCGGGAGACGGTCCCCGAAAAATACCTCTCCACCACCTCTTCGCCCAGCCCCACCGCTTCGAAGAGCTGGGAGGCGAAGTAGCTGCGGATGGTGGATACCCCCATCCGGCTGAAGGTCTTGAGCAGCCCCTTCTTGACCGCGGTCAGGTAGCCGTCCAGCGCCTCTTCCGGCTTGAGCTCCGCGTCCAGCAGCCCTTCCTCGGCCAGGCGGCGGATGGAGGCCAGGGCCAGCCAGGGACAGAAGGCGTTGGCCCCGTATCCGCAAAGCAGGGCGAAATGGGCCGTCTCCCGGGCCTCCCCGGTCTCGACGACGATCCCGGCCCGCCCGCGCAAACCTTTCCGGATGAGATGGTGATGGAGACCGGCCGCCCCGAGCAGCGACGGGATCGCGGCCAGGGATTCGTCCACCCCCCGGTCGCTCAGGATAAGAACCGTCGCCCCGGCCGCGATCTCCTTCTCGGCCCGGGCGAAGAGTCCCTCGAGCGAAGAGGCCAGACCCTCCGCGCCCCCGGCGGCGGGAAAGAGCAGCTCCAGCTCGGCCGCCTTCACGTCGGGATGGCGCGCTCGGCGCAGGCGTTCCATATCCTCCGGGGCGAGCAGCGGATGGGGCAGCTTGAGCATCCGGCAGTTCTCCGGCCCCTCCTCCAGCGGGTTGCCCTCCCGGCCGATCCACCCCATCAGCGACATCACCAGCTCCTCCCGGAGGGGATCGATCGGGGGGTTCGTCACCTGGGCGAAGTGCTG
>PUNC01000224.1 GCA_003551625.1 PVC group bacterium
ATGCGCGGTCTGCGGAAAAAATCCGACGATCACCGCCCCGATCGATTACGAAGCGTTTTGCCGACGGCAGGGGAAAACGGGACGGGATTGAGAATGCCGTCTTCGGGGAAGGGGAAGAATGACAAAAATATTCAGGAGGGGCTTGACAGGGGGGTCTGATATGTTAGTATCGCCTAACATGAGGAAGTGGTTTTTTTTTAAAATATAAGTTAGCCTATACTAACAATAGCCGGCCGCCGCAGCGGCCGGCGAAAAGTGAGTCGATGAAGAAATCGGTGTTAATCTTTGCGGGCCTGGCGATCGCGGCCCCCGCGGCCGGCTCGGTCCATTATCAAAACGGCTTTATCATCGGGGGTTGGGAGGATAATTTCGGCCTGAAGGTGAACGGCCGGCTTCAGCCTCGGTATGAGTACCGTTCCTCGGAATCAGCGGAGGATACCAGCAGTTTTTACCTCCGGCGGCTGCGCCTCGATTTCAAGGGGCACGTCTTCGATCCGCGGCTGACCTTCCGGGTGATGCCGGAGTTTTCGCGGACGGCCAACCTCCGTGACGGCTGGATAAATTACGCGTTCGGAGGGTCTTTCAATCTCCGCGCGGGCCAGATGACGGTTCCCTTCCAGCGCCAGCGGGAGATCAGCGGCTTCCGCCAGCATTTCACGGAACGCGGCGAACCTTCCGAGACGTTCGGAGTTCCCGGCGGCTACGATATCGGCGTTATGCTCCACGGAACCGATTCGGAGAGAAGGTGGAGATACGCCGTGGGGATCTTCGACGGTTCCGGGCGGAACACCAAGGAGAGCAACAGTTCCGGCAATTTGATCTCGGGCCGGGTCAGCCGGGCGATCACGGGCTTTCTGGCCGCCGACGAAAGCGATCTGGCCCGGTCGGACCCCCCCCAGGTTACGGTCGGGGGCGGCCTCCAGGGGGCGACCAAAAACGAGCTTCGCGATTGGTCGCTCGGCCGCTCCGACGAAGGGGAGGCGGATTTCCTGGCGGCCACCGCCGATATTCACCTGGCCGGGAAGGGATTTTCCGCGGCTTTCGACTACTATCTCCGGCGGGTCTTTCCCGAAGCGACGGGCGCCTACACCGGCGACGGATTCCTGGTCACGGCGGGCTATATCTTTCCCGGAGGCCGGTTCGAGCCGGTCCTCCGGTATTCCGATCTGTACCTCGACCGGAACGACGCCTCCACCCGGGAGAAAGAGCTGGGGGCGGGGCTGAACATCTATCACCGGGGGAATAACTTCAAGACCCGGTTCAACTACTTCCGGCAGGATAAATCCGGCTCGATCGACGACATTTACCTGGTCGAGCTGCACCTGTCATTTTAGGAGGAGCGGTTATGCGGATTATCGATTTAACAACAGCGGGTTTGTGGGTAGCGGTAATCGGGCTTTTCCTGCCGGGTTGCGGACCCCGGCCGGATCCGTCCGCCGGGGAATTGGTGGTATACTCGACCCGGGGTGAGAGGTTCGTCCAGCCGCTGCTGGACAAATTTGAATCCGAGACCGGCACCAGGGTGAGGGCGCTTCACGCCGGCGGGGCGACGATCGTCAACCGGCTGAAGGCGGAAAGCCGCCGCCCCCGGGCCGACGTGATAATCTCCAACGACGTCGGGGCCCTGGAACATCTGCGGCTCCGGGGGTTGCTGCGGGGTTTTGAGCCGGAAGGCATCGAGTCGATCGAGGCGAGATACCGCGCCCTCGACAACTCCTGGTTCGCCCTTTCGGCGCGAACCCGGGTCCTGATGTTCAATCGGGACCTGATCGGCCGCGAGGAGATGCCGCGGTCGGTCCGGGAGCTGGCCGACCCGAAGTGGAAGGGGCGGTTCGCGATAACCCGGGGCGGGAACAGCAGTATGATCGCCCACGTCTCCGCCCTCCGCCGGGAATGGGGGGACGAGAAGACCATCGACTGGCTGGCCGCCGTCAACGAGAACGCCGGCGCGATTATGCGCGGCCACGGGGAGATCCGGCGCGCGGTCGGCGCGGGGGAATTCGCCTTCGGCCTGGTGAACAACTACTATTTCCACCAGCAGCTCAGGGAGCCGAGGAACAATAACGTGGACGCCATCTACCCCGACCAGGAAGAGGGTATGATGGGCGCGGTGGTGAACGCCGCCGGGGCGGGGCTGATCAGGGGCGCCCCCAACGAGAAGGACGCCGAGAGCTTCCTGGAGTGGATCCTGCTCCCGGAAAACCAGAGGGAGTTTTCCTACGCTTCCCTGGAAGTGCCCGTCAACCCGCGGATCGAGGCGGTGGGGGAAGCGGCCCATATCAGCGACTACCGGGTTCACGATATGCCGTTGAGCGCCCTGGGCGGGGTCTGGGAGGATACCAGACTCCTGATCGAAAGGTCCGGCCTGGCCCTGGAACTGAGATAGGTGAAATGATTAGACCGGTTTCCAGCCTTAAGCGGGGATGGGCGGTTCTCTGGAGGGACAACCCCCCGGGGGCGGCCCTGCTGTTTTCCGCCGGGCTGACCGCGCTGGCCTGCGCCGTCCCGGCTTTCTACGTCCTGGAGCGGTCGCTCTCGGCCGGCCGCGGTCGCTGGCAGGGCCTGCTTGACACGCGGATCCCGCAACTCCTGGGGAACACCCTGACCCTGGCCGCGGCGGTCACCCTGATCGCCTCGGTCCTCGGGGTCGGGCTGGCCTGGCTGGTCCGGAAGAGCGACCTCCCCGGAAGGAGAGCCTGGCAGTGGCTGCTGGCCCTGCCGCTGGTGATCCCCCCTTACGTCGGGGCGGTCGCCTACATCATCATTCTCGGTCCCCGGGGGTGGGCCCGGGAGATCTTCGGGGAGAGGGTCTTCGACATCTTTTCGTTCTGGGGGGTGGTCTTCGTGCTGACGATGTTCACCTACCCCTATGTCTTCCTGATCTGCGGGGCGGCGCTGAAAAGCATTAACCGCAATTTCGAAGACGTCGCTCGCTCGCAGGGCCTGGGAACGGCGGAGATCTTCTGGAAGGTGAACCTGCCGTTTATGCGGCCGGCCCTGGGGGCGGCGGCGATCCTGGTCTCGCTTTACGTCCTGTCGGATTTCGGCGCGGTGGCGATGCTCCGGTACAGCACTTTCACCACGGCGATCTACTACCGGATCGACGGTTACGACAACGTTTCGGCCGCGATATTAAGCGTCGCCCTGCTTGCCCTGACCCTGATCGTTCTCGGGATCGAGGTCCGGGCCCGAGGCCGGCGGCGCTACCATCAGACCTCGGAAGTTTTCCTCCCCCCCCGGCCGGTGAAGCTGGGCCGCTGGAAACTTCCGGCGCTGGCTCTGGTCCTGGCGGTCTTCGCCTGCTCCCTGCTCGCCCCCGCCGGGGTTCTGGTTTACTGGGCGTCGCTGGGGATCGCCCGGGGGGCCCTGGCCGGCGAATTCTGGCGCTTTTCCGCCAACAGTGTCGGGGTGGCGGCGCTGGCCGCGCTGGCGGCGATGCTGCTCGCTCTGCCGGTGGTTTACCTGAGGTCCCGGCACCCTTCGGTGGTCTCCGGCTTGATCGAAAAGTTGAGCGTATCCGGTTACGCCCTGCCCGGGGTGGTTATCGCCCTGGGACTCATCTTCTTTTTCAGCCGGTATCTCCCGATGCTTTACGGGACCTTCGCGCTGTTGCCGGCGGCTTACGTCGTGCGATTCCTGCCCCAGGCGATCCAGACGGGGGGGGCTTCCCTGAATCTGGTTTCGCCGCGGATGGACGAGGTCGCCAAGAGCCTGGGCTGTTCGCCCGGGAAGGTTATGTTCAAGGTGATCGTGCCCCTGGTTACGCCGGGGTTGCTGACCGGGGGGGCCCTGGTATTCGTCAGTTCCCTCAAGGAGCTGCCGGCGACCCTGTTGCTCCGCCCGCCGGGGTTCGATACCCTCTCGGTCAGGATCTGGGTTGAAGCCGGCGAGGCTCTCTACCATCTGGCCGCCCCGGCGGCCCTGCTCATCATCGTCCTGTCGATCCCGCCGCTGAAGTGGCTCCTGGCCCGCCGCTGAAGGAAACAAAAAACTTTGTAAGGCTAAAGTGTTACAAAACATTATGAACGCGATTCAAGTCGAAAATATCACCAAGACCTTTCCCGGGAAGCGGAGCCCCGCGGTGAAGGAGATCAGCCTGGCCCTGGAGAAGGGTAAGATCCTCACCATTCTCGGGCCCAGCGGTTGCGGGAAGACGACCATTCTCCGCCTGATCGCCGGATTCGAAAAACCCGATCGGGGAAGAATCATCCTGGCGGGAAAGGCCGTGGCCGACGATACCGTCTGGGTTCCGCCGGAGAAGCGGGGGGTGGGAATGGTCTTCCAGGATTACGCGCTTTTCCCCCATCTCAACGTTTACCACAACATCGGCTTCGGCTACCGGGGGAAAGACCGGAAGGAGAGAATCGCCGAGGTCCTGGAGCTGGTCAAGCTGTCCGGTTTTGAAAACCGCGAGCCCCACGAACTGTCCGGCGGACAGAGGCAAAGGGTGGCTCTGGCCCGGGCCCTCGCCCGCCGGCCGGTGCTGGTGATGCTCGATGAACCGTTTAACAGCCTGGACGCGGAATTGAGAGGGCGGATGCGCCTGGAGATCGCCAGGATCATCAAGGAAAGCGGGACCACCGCCGTTTTTGTTTCCCACGACCAGAAGGACGCCCTGGCGATCTCCGATCAGGTTATGGTGATCAGGGACGGTCTGTCGCAGCAGTGCGGGAGCCCGCAGGAAGTCTACCGCTTTCCCGAGAACAGCTTTGTGGCTAATTTCGTCGGACAGTCGAATATTATGTCCGGGGTTATCGGTGAAGACGGCCGCTCGGTGGAGACGGGGCTGGGGGTTATCCCCTGCGAACATCTTCACGACTGCCGGCCCGGCGAGAAGGTGGAGGTCTCTATCCGGCCGGACAGTCTGGAGCTGGATGAGCGGGGACCCTTGCTGGGGCGGATTACCTGTTTGGTCTATACCGGTGAATCATACGAAGCCAGGGTGGATTTCGTGGGCGAGGGGGGGGATCGGATGAGTCTGCTCGCTCACGTTCACCCGGAGCGTACGGTGAAGCTCGGCGATATGGTCAGGATGAAGCTTCTTCCCGAGTTCGTGGCGGTGCTGGGTTGTCGCCCGGCGACTTGTCAGGTTCCGCGATCCGCCGGGACCGGGCGTGGTGCGGCGGATTAGTCCGGATTCTCATATTTAATAATCCGGGTTAAACTATTTCGGTAGGGGAAACCTGGTTCGCTCAATGCAGCAATTTCTCGCGACATTACTGGATTATCTCATCGAGATCCTGCCGGTCCTGGCGGCGGGATTTTTCTTGAGCGGCCTGATCAACGAGTTCGTGCCCGCGCGGCTGATCGAGCGGCACCTGGGACGATCCGGCCCGGGGGCGGTTCTGCTGGCCTCCCTGGTCGGGGTTGTCCTTCCAATCTGCTGCTGGGGGTCGCTGCCGCTGGCCGTGACTCTCCATAAAAAGGGCTCCCGGATCGGACCGGTCCTGGCCTTCCTGGTCGCCACCCCCGCCACCTCGGCCACCGCCTTCCTGGTCAGCCTGAGGCTGCTGGGGTGGAAGTTCGCGGCTTTTGAGTTCTTCGCCGTGATTCTGATGGGGCTGCTGGTCGGCCTGGCGGGGAACCGTTTCCCCGTCCGCGGATCCGGGGACGTTTTCGAACCCTGCCCCGACTGCGATAATCCCCATCCCCATTCCCATAACCGCCGCGCTTCGGAGCGCGTCAGATCCGTTTTGAGGTTCGCGTTCCTGGAGATGCCCCGGGAGATCGGACCCGAGACGCTTGTGGGGATGCTGCTGGCGGCTTTCGTCGTCTCCTTCGCCCCGCTGGGAGCCTGGATCCGGTCCAATCTTGCCGGCGGCGCGGGCTACGGCTTCAGTCTGGTCTTCAGCCTGCTGATGTATATCTGCGCCACGGCGACCGTCCCCCTGGTGGACGCCCTGATCCGGCAGGGGTTGAGCGCGGGGGCGGGAATGGTCCTTCTCCTGATCGGGCCGGTTACCAGCTACGGGACGATCCTGGTGTTGAGAAAGAGGTTCGGGACCAGACTCCTGCTGGCCTACCTGACGGCCGTCTCCCTGGCCGGCCTGGGATTAGGCCTGCTGTTTTCCCTGCTCTGATTAAGAAAAATATTATTTTTTTCTTGCATAATGATACCTGTATGGTATCTTTAAGCATCGTGAGGCTTCTGACCAAAAACACCGATTACGCGATCCGGGCTCTCTGTTTCCTGGCGGGCGGCGGGAAGACGAGGTTTTCGGTCGGCGAGATCGCCAAGGAACTCGGGATCTCCCTGCCTTTTCTCCGGGGGATTCTCCAGAAACTCGCCCGTCGCGGAATACTCGACTCCGCCAAGGGACGGGGAGGGGGTTTCCGGCTGGCCCGCCCGCCCGAAAAGATCTTCGCCATCGACCTGATCGAGATCTTCCAGGGGCCGGTCGAACTGAACCGCTGCCTGATCAAGAAAGAGATCTGCCCGGACGTCGAGACCTGCCCGCTGCGCGACCGCGTCGAGGAGATCGAAAGAAAGGTGGTGGCGGATCTCGGAAGCATCACCGTCGCCTCGCTGCTGGCGGAACGCGCCGCCGCGGGGAAGAAGAGGAATCGGCCGGAGCG
>PUNC01000152.1 GCA_003551625.1 PVC group bacterium
CGGGGGAAAAATCGATCCGGTTGAGGTCAACCATCCGCAGTCGGCGGTTGTGCTGGGTGTGGTAGTAGTAGACCAGGTTCGCGGTGTCGGCCACCGTGGACCAGATGGTGCTGCCGCGCATCGGCCCGGCCCCGTCCCCGGCGATTTCCGCGCCCTCGCCGCCGCGGGGGGGGACATTAAAGCTGTCGAGAATCCTCAAGGCCTCGTAAACGGTCTCCGGCCCGTCGGGAGTCGCTCGAGCGGTCCGGGTCAGGGCCGCGGCGCGGATAAAACGGGAAGGGGGGGTGAAGTCGCCGGGCATCCCCAGCAGGCCGGCGCCGGAACCAAGCGGCGCCACGTCGAGCAGGCCGGTCGTCTGATCCGCCGGCGGGTTTTCCCGCAGGTGGGCGTAGTTTCGCAGGTTGGTCAGGTGCCACTCGAAGCCCGGCGAATTGGTGAGCACCCGTTCGGGATTGTCGAAGATCCGCGCCCGCCCGCCCGTGAACTCGACCACGATCGCCCGGCCGCTCCGATCGGCCACGAAGAGGTGAAGCGGCGGGGTCTCCCCGCCCAGCAGCGGCTCGGGGACGCCGACCACCCGGACGCCCTCGAGACCGGCCCGGACCTCCTCGACGTCGGCGAAACCGGTCAGCACGAACGCCCCCAGGTCGGCGGGGCCGATCGTGACGGCGGCCCGCTCCGGGTCGTAATCGGCGTACTCGGCAAACCCCGCGTGCCACAGCAGCCCCGCCACCAGCCCCTTCTCGTTCATTCCGTCGGAGAAATAGTCCAGCCCGAGCGTGTCCAGGGCCACCGCCCCGTGAACGGCGTTCCAGGTCATTCCGTTTCCGCCGTTCGGGGTTTTTCCCCGGAACTCCGTTCCCCGGGGAATGATCGTGACCCGCGAGTTGAGGTCGAAAGCCCCCCACTCCATCGTGCGCCCGTAAACGGCGGCGCCGTCCTCGGCCAACAGAACAAAGGCGGTGCAGGCCGCCGCGTCCGGGGTCCCAAGGCCGAGGGCCGTGCCGATCGCCGCGAAAACGGATATGATTGCCGGTATCGCCTTTCTCATTTTTCCCCTCTATTTGTTTGTAGAAGCCCTGGAATGCCCTATCTCCTTGCCAGAGCGCGGCGGAAGATCAGGGCCCCGCCGGTTATGAAAAGCAGCGCGGCCACCGCCAGCACCGCCCGGTGCGCTCCGGAGACGCTCCTGAATGCCGCCAGGTAAGCCCCGATCCCGCCGGCAGTCAGCGACGCCGAACCGAAACCGGCCAGCGCGGCCCGGCTCATCTTCTGGAGGTAGGCGTCGTCCCGGTATCCCCCCGAGAAGAGATAAATCAAGCAGAAGACCAGGCCGGCTCCGAAGATCACCAGCCCCATCAGGAACGAGCCGGTCATAATGTGGCCTTCGAGAAAAACGGCGGTCAGGACCGCCGCGCAGACGGCCGAGAGCACGGTGCCCGCGATCGCTTCGGTTTTGGTCATCACGGCTTTTTTCCCCGGTCCCTATCCCGTATCCGGATTACCATAATGAAAAAGCTACAAACTATGAAAGCAGAGATTGCTTTCCGCCAGGCTCTGCTTGTCGCTAAAGGCTATTCGTTCACTGAGACATCTGTCATTGCGAGGAGGCCCGAAGACCTTCGGGCCGACGAAGCAATCTCGCCTCCCTGCCGGCCGGGGGGATTGCTTCGTCACTTCGTTCCTCGCAATGACTTAAGGGGCTGAAGTCTGGCAAGCTGGTTCGTATCAGCGACACGTTCGCTTCTTGCCGGAAGGGGTCTGGCAGGAGGGGCAGAAGTGGGCGCTCCGGCCGGCCAACCTGATCGCGCCGACCGGAGAGCCGCAGCCGGGGCAGGGAAGTCCGCGCCGCTGATAGACGCGCAGTTTCTTCTGGAAGACGCCCTCCCGCCCCTTCCCGTCCACGTAGCCGCCGTCGGCGGCGGTGGTTCCCCGGGCTCCGATCGCTTCCTTGAGGACTTCACGGATCCGGCGTCGCAACCGGGAGATCTCTTCGCCGCTGAGGCCGGCCGCGATCCGGAGCGGGTGGACGCGGGCCCGAAAGAGCGCTTCGTCGGTGTAGATGTTGCCCAGCCCGGCGACGGCTTTCTGGTCGAGGAGGACGGCCTTGATCGGCGCCCGGCGGTTCTTCAGGATCGCGGCCAGCTTTTCGTCGGTGAAGTTCCGGCCGAGGGGTTCGGGTCCGAGCCGCGGGGGTTCGGCCTGGCCGCCCGGGAGCAGGAACGCCTCGCCGAACTTGCGGGGGTCGGCGAAGACCAGTTTTTTCCCGCCCGAAATCTCAAAAAGGATCCGGGAGTGGGGGGGCAGCCGGTCTTTTTCCGCCGTGACGGAGAGCCGTCCGCTCATCCCCAGGTGAATTACCAGCGTCTCGTCCCGGTCGAGCCGGAAGAGAAGGTATTTTCCCCGCCGGCGGATGTCGAGTATCTTCCGCCCCCGGATCCGGTCCCGGAAGCGTCGCCGGGAAGGAACGCGGCGCAGAACCCGGCTTCCCCGGGGGTCGGGGAGAAGACGGGCGCCGCGGATCGCCCGGCCCTTCACCAGGGGAAGGAGGTCGGTCCGGATCGTCTCTACTTCGGGAAGCTCGGGCATTGGTTTGCCGGCCGAAGGATTGAGATTGCTTCGGCCCACCCGCTTTCGCTTTCAAGCCGCGCAACGGCAATATGCATAAACAAGACCACTCAGCCCGCGGCCAGTTCGGCCTGGCGGGCGCACTGGCGCGCCGACTCCCAGTCGCCCAGGCTCCGGTGGGCGCGCGCGAGCAGGAGATAGCCGCGCCGCTTGTCGCGCCAGAACTTGGCGGGCAGCTTTTCCAGGCGGTCGGCCAGGATCTCCGCCGATCTTTCCGGGTAGCCTTTGGCCAGCATTATCTCGGCCCGGTTGACGGCCGCTCTCCCGTTGCCCGGGAAGAGAGTTTCGATCTTTTCCAGCACCCATTCGGCCCGGGCCAGACGCCGGTCGCGGATCAGCCCCTCGGCCAGCCCGATCATCCCGGTGTAGGTGTCCGCCGATCCGGCCAGCGCCCCGGAAAGGAGGAGGCAGCGCTCCGCCTCCTCGATCTCACCCCGGTTCCCCAGGACCTCCGCCAGCAGCCGCCAGCCACGGCCGAGTTCCCAGCGGTAATAGAAGGCCGTCGCCGCGATGCCGTCGCGGATCAGGCCTTCGGCTTCGGCGGCCCGGCCGCGTTTGAGCTCGTACTCGCCGCGGGCCAGCCGACAGCGGGAGTTGCGGGGGTAACGGGACTCCAGCTCGGCCAGGGATTCCCCGGCCGCGGGGTCGCCCCGCTCGATCTTCATCTCGGTCAGCAGAACCAGGGGCGCGAACGCTCCGGGGCGATCGGAAAGCATCCCGGCCAGCTCGCGTTCGGCGCGCCGGTATTTCTTCAGGCGGATCAGGGCGGTGGCGCGGGAGATTTGCTGTTCCCAGGCGAGTTCTCCCCGCTCGCCGGCCCGGTCGAACCAGGTCAGGGCTTCCCGGAAACGCTCCAGCTTGAAGGCCAGGCGGCCGAGGTCGCGGAACCGCTCGAAGCCGCCCCCGAAATCCCGGACCAGCTGCTTGAGCGCTTTGAAGGCCTCGGCCGGGTTCTCGGTCTCCTTGCAGACGAAGACGATTCTTTCCAGGCTCTTCTCCCGCATCGCGGCGGAGGGCTTGACCCGCCGGTAGAGCTTGACGGCTTTCTCCGGCCGCCCCGACCGCACGTAGTGCCGCTCGAGCTTTTCAAAAGCGAGGAAGCTTTCGGGGTAGAGCAGGGTCAGCCTTCGCCAGGTTCTTTCCGCCGCCCGTCTCCATCCCGCCTCAAACTGCACCCTTCCCAGGGATTCCAGCAGACCCTGGTCGTCGGGGAGGTTTTTCAGCCCCCGACGGAGCCAGCCTGCCGCCCGCCGATGGGCCCCCTGGGCCGCCAGCAGCCGGCCGATCTCCTTGTAATGGGAGGCCCGTCCCGGGTCTTCCCGGAGCCGGGCGTTCAGTTTCGCTATCCGGGGGTTTTCCTTCGGGGATGCAGTCGGGTTCAAACCTTATTCTCCTTCCTTTCGGCCCTCGATCGCCTCGGCCTCGCGGAGGGCTTCGGCCGCCTCCTCCTTCCGTCCGCGCTGCCGGCAGAGTTCGCCGAGCAGCCGCAGGGCCGAAACCTTGTCGCGGAGGTAGCGGGGGTTGTCTTCCCGGGCCGCCTCCCGGGCGGCTTCGATCGCCCCCTTCCAGTGGCCCAGTTTCCGGTGGACCTCCGCCTTTTTTATCAGGGCCAGTGAATTGCCCGGGAACTGCCGCAGCATCTCCTCGACCGCCATCTCCGCCTCCGCCAGGCGTTCATCGTCGAGCAGTTCGTCTATCAGGTCGACCAGGATGCGGTAGAAGTCCCCGCCTCCCCGGCACCGTTCCCCCACCAGCCGGAAATATTCCGACTCTTCGGATTCTCCCTTCTCCTCCAGAATCTCGGCCAGGACGGAATGGCCGAGGCTGAGCTCGTCGGTGTAGTAGAAGGGGGCGGCCTTCAGCCCCTCCCGGCAGAGCTTTTCGGCCTCCGACAGCCTCTTCTCCCCCAGCAGCAGCCGCGCCCGGTTGATCTTTATCCGCGAGTTGCCGGGCCATCGCGATTCCAGGCGGTCGAGCAGCCTCTTTGCCTCGGCGGGATCGCCGTCCTCGATCGCCATCTCGGCCAGGTGGATGTGCGCGCCGTAATTTTCGGGGGCGAAGCCCAGGATCTTTTGAAATATCAGGCGGGCTTGCTTTCTCTTCCCGGCCTTGCGGCAGCAGACGCCGGCCAGCAGGCCGGTATCGGCGTGGTCGGGTTTCATCCGCCAGGCGCGTTCGTAGTATTTCAGGGCCTCGGCCCGCATTCCGTCTTTCTCGTAAAGCCGGCCGATATCCTTGAGCTTCTGAAAGTCGTCGCCGAATTCCCGGATCAGCTGTTTGAGCGTTTTTCGCGCCTGCGGCAGCTTGCCGTCGTCCTTGTAGACCGCCGCCGACCGTTTGAGGGCTCTCTTCCGGAGTGGGTTTTGCGGCCCCACCGACCTCCAGAGCGCGGCCGCCTCCTTCCGGCGGGATCGTTTCAGCAGCAGCCGTTCCAGCCGCTCGTAGGGCGCCGGCCGGTCGGGGTCTTCGCTGATCAGGCGGCGGTAGAGGTTTTCGGCGCGCCGGGTCCGGCCGGCGGCCTCGCAGGAGCGGGCGATCTGGTGGACGAGCTCGCGGTCGTCGGGAAACCGCCGGGCGGCGAGGTTGAGGATATAGAGGGACGCCTCGTTCTCGCCTCGGGCGGACAGCCGCCTGGCCAGCCGCCGATAGTTGGAGATCCGGCCGGGGGATCGGCGGATCTGATCGTGGATGTCTTTTTCCTCGTCCCCTTTTAGAAGGGCGACGAACTGTTTTCTATTCATCGGCTAAAACAGGTAGTTGAGGCCGGCGATCAGCTCAAAATCGGGGGCGCCCCGGTCGAGGCCGACGGAGAGGCCCCCGTTGAACCCGAGACCGCCGCCCAGGAGATATTCGAATCCTCCGGTGAGGGAGATGGAGTTGTCGTCGTCCCGGAAACGCTCGGTCTCCACGTTCAGCTCGGCCAGGATATTAATCTCCGGCGTGGCCTGGATTATCGCTCCGCCGCCGTAGCCGAAAGAGAACTTGCCCCGGGATCTCTCTTCGCCTTTTCCGATGTTGTCGTTGTAGCGGATTCCGGTATGGGCGGTGAGGGCGAGATACCTGCTGACATAGAGGCGCAGGGCCGAGAAAGCCTCGACATTGGCCTTCCCGCTGCTTATCGGCAGATCGATCTTTTTCGAACCGGTGGGAAGCGTGACCAGCCCGCCGACGGTGAGCAGGAGGGGGTCGTCCAGGACCAGGATCTTCCCCCACAGGTCGATGTCGCTCGGTTTACCCCGGTCCGTCGCCCGCTCGGGGTCAAAGTAGACAAAATAGCCGCGCCCGCCGATCTCGACATTCCGCCGGAAGAGGGGAAGGGCGACCGAAGGGCCGAGGAGGAAGGCGTAGCCCCGGTCCCAGTATTGATAACGGAGTTCGGCGCGGGTCCAGGGAGCGGTGACCACGGAGCCGTCCCGCTCGGGCCGGCTGAAGTGGCGCGAGTTGGGGGAGACCTGGGCCCGCCCGGCCGTGGAGACCAAGGCCGCCAGCAATGCCAATACCGCCGTTTTTCTCATTAATTTATGAACCGCTTTACTAAGCGGAGCGCGGGACGGGTTAATCCGCCGCCGGTCCGGTCGGTTGAGATCGGGAACAATAATAGCAGGGGAAGTTTTCAAGTCAAGACGAAGCGAAAAGGCGCCGGGGCGGGAATAGACCCGCCCCGGCGCTCGCGGGAACCCGGCGCGGAAGTGTTAAAACTTGAAGTTTACGCCACCGATCAATTCAAAATCGGGCGCGTCGTCGTCCAGCCCCACCGTTAATCCTCCCTGCAGGCTCAGGTTGTCGGCCAGCAGGTATTCCACCCCGCCGGTGACGGCGATATAGTTGTCGAAATTGTCGAACTGCTTGGTTTCCAGGTTCAGCTCGCCGGTGATATTGAGTTCGGGTATCACCTGGTAGATGAGCCCGCCGCCGAGGCCGAACTGAATCTTCCCGTCGGCTCCATTGAGATCGGCGTTGTGACGGAGGGAGACGTTTCCGATCAGGGCGAAGTCGCTGTTGACATAGTAGCGCGTGGCCCCGAAGGCTCCCAGCCGGAAAACATCGCGCTCAACGTCGTCCGAACCGACGGGCAGGGTCACGATTCCTCCGACGGAAAGGAGCAGGGGGGCGTCAAGAACCTGAAACTTGCCCCAGAGGTCGATGTTGGTCAGACCGGTTTCGCTGTCGCCGCGGTCGGGGTTGACGTGACGCAGGCCCCAGCGGGCGCCCAGCTCAACCTGCTCGTCGAGAAGCGGCAGGGCGAAGGTCGGCCGGAGTTCGAAAACGTCGGCGTTGTCCCAATTCTGGTAAACCGCCTCGCCGCGGAGCCAGATGCTCGAGAAGACGGCGCCGTCACGCTCGGGGGCCCGGATCAGGCGGCTGTTGGGGGAGACACCGGCGACCGCCGTCGCGGCGATGGCCAGCCCGATGATTGAAGCGACCACAAATAGTCTCATCGCACCTCTCCTTTTCAATACTGGTGGTATTTTGCTCGGCAAGCCCACAGGGTATAGCCTCGTCATCACCTCCTTCCGGCTTCCGGCGGGTTTAAAAGAGATAAGAGGACGAGACAAAGATATAAAAGGCCGAATAGTCGACGTCCACCACGTCCTGTTGAAGGTGCCTCTCCAGGGCTTTTCCGCTGCCCCAGACATAGTTCAGTCCCAGGTTGATGGTGGTGTTCGCCGTCTCCTGGCCGACGCTGGCGGTCAGGCCGTATTTATCGATTCGGGGGGGGTTGGTGCGCTTCGCAGGCTCGGGGTCCGGAGACGAGGAACGGCTGGTGAAGAATCCCAGCCTTACCGGGTAGCTCTCGGCCACAAAATACTCGCCGCCGAGGTTGAGGTCGATCGTGAACCTGCGCTCAATCGGCCAAAAGCGGCGGACGCCGTCCCGGCCGTGACCTTCAAAGAGATTGAATTTCTGGGGAAAATTGAGGGAAATGTCCGCGCCCAGGGTAAAAATCCCTTCTTCACGATAGGCGACGCCGGTGGTGAATCGGGCGGGCAAGCGGTCGAAGAAGTCGGCGTCTTCTACGTAGGTTGAGTATCTTATCAACTCGTCCTGTCCCCAAGACACGCTCTTAAAGAGATAATCTCCGCTGCCTTGCAGGTTTAAGTTGGGCGTCTGAAACCGCAGTCCCAGTAGCCAGTGTTCGTCCAGGTTGTACCGGGCGCCCAGGACGGCCAGGAGGCTGAGATTGCTGTACATCATATCCTGCGAGGCCGACTGCCAGCGGTAAAAAAAGTCCTGGAAATTACTGTAAGTGCGGTAAACGCCGAAGACGGATATTCCCAATGAGAACACCTCGTCGAATCGCCAGCCCAGCGAGGGACCGATCCACAGGGTCTGGTCGTCAAGGGAGTACTTGAAGAAGTGTTCGACTTCGGGGAAGGCTATCAACTCGTTGGCGCTGGCTCGCTTGGGGACGAAAGCGGCGAAAGCGGCCGCGGCGCGGTCGGAGAGCTTCCAGACCGAGCCGAAGGTGGTGGGAATGGTGACGAAGGAGGAGACCTCAAGGTCGTGGTCCCGGTGCCAGAACCGTTCAATCCGGGTGCTCTGGAAACCGTAGAGGCTGGCCGAGAGCGAGATTGAACTGGAGGCGACGTCGGCCAGGCCGGCGGGATTGAAGAAGACCGCGTCCACGCTTTCGGCCGTCGCCGTCACGGCGCCGCCCATACCGGAGGCGCGTTCGCCGACGATGTAGTCCTGGTAGTTGCCGGCCGGGGCCGGTGTCAAACGGGAAGAAAGGAGGAACAGCGCCGCCGCCAACAGTAAAAGCCGAACCGGGTATCTCACGGTTTTTCTCCTGTTTGTAAAGGGCGACACGAACCTTGCCCTCGTTTCAAGGCGAAACGACCGGCCGATACTACCAAAAAAAGGTTTGTATCGACAACGGGAATTATTAAACTTACCGTCTTACCGTCAGGCGATATGAAAGATCGAATCTACCTCTCCAGCGGATCGTTGAGTAACTACGGCCTCGACCGGGTCTTCGAGCTGGCCTCCGCCGCCGGCTTCGGCGGCGTGGAGCTGATCGTGGACGCCCGGGCCGACAGCGTTCAGGCCGGTTACCTGGCCAGGCTTTCCGCCCGGCATTCCATTCCCGTCTCCGCCGTTCACGCCCCCTTCAGCTTTGTCGATCCTCCGGGCTGGGAGAAGGGCGAGATCGGCCGGGCCGGACGCTCGCTCGCCCTGGCCGAGGAGCTGGGTTCTTCTCTCCTGGTCCTCCACACGCCGTTTTTCACCGACTCCGCCTACCGGCGTTGGCTGGAAGAAGGGCTGGAAAAGCTGCAGGCCGGCACCAGCGTGATCCTGGCGGTGGAGAATATGCCGCACTCCCGGAAGCTCGGCGGCCGGCTCGGGGTCCGGCTGAACTGGCCCAGCCTCCAGGAAGCCGGTTCGAGCCGTTGGTGGAAGTTGCTTCCGGCTGTATTCCGGCCCGAGTGTTTTCCGCTGTGCGACCTGAAGCTTCTGGAAAAGTTCCCCCGGATCGTTCTCGACACCACTCACCTGGGGACCGGCGGCCTGGACCCGATCGAGGTCTTCGACCGGTTGGGCGCCAGGGTCGTCCATATTCACCTGTCCAACTTCGACGGCCGCGAGCACCTGGAGCTGAGAACGGGCCGTCTTGACCTGGCCGCGTTTCTCGGGCATGTTGAGGAGCGGGGTTACCGGGGAAGCTACTGCCTGGAGATTATGCCGCGGTATTTCCGCTCCCACGACGAGGAGGCGACCCTCGCCCTGCTCAAGGATAACCTCGCCCTGATCCGGGGCGCGGCCAAGCTCGGAGACGCCGCAAATAAAGAAGAAGGGGCGGCTGAGCCCGCTCCAAGATTATAAGAGATATAAAAATTCCGGAGAAATTTTTATGGGGAAGGATTCGTTTCAGGAGATAGAGGCGGTTACTCTCTTCTGCCCGACTTGCGGCCGGCCGGTCCGGGTCACCAAGATCCTGCTGCTGGTGCTGCCCGGCGGCGACAAGTATCAGTATCGCTGCTCGGATTGCGGAGAGGTTCTGGGGACGAAAATGGACCGGTCGGAGAACGTTCGCTTTTAAGGCGCGCGGGTTTTCCCGCGGGGAAGCCCGCGGTCGAATAGTTGAATACCGGTTCAGCCCGGATATATGAATAATCCGGGCTGAAATTCTTTCTTACCGGTAGCGGGAAGGGCCCGCCACGCGGATGCCGGTTCGGCCCTCGCTTTTCCGCCGTCTTTGCAGAAGGCGGCCGGCCGCGAATCCGGCCGCGAGACCGGCTCCCGCGCCGGCTATCTCCGCCGTCTCGCCCCCGGCCAGGGCGCCGGCCGCGGCCCCCGCGAGGAGGCCGGCCAGGGGAAGGCCGAAGAGCAGCAGGGCGGCCCGCAGGCGGTCTTCCCGGGGGATCAGGACTTCGACCTCATCTCCCGGACGCGCTTCCGGTCCACCCTCGGCCCAGACTTCAAGGCTCCGCCCGTCGGCGCTCAGTCCGCACCGCCCGCAGGTGGAGCAGTCGTCACGGAAGGGAATCCTGATCAGCACCCGGCTTCCCCTCCGGATCACGATCCTGCCGGTTACTCTTTCCTCGATCACGGTGACGGGAAACCGATCCCCGACATTTCAACCGGCTATTTCCTCTTGCCGCCTTTTTTCTTTGAGGTCGGCTTCTTCGCGGCCTTCTTGCGGGTCGGCTTCTTTGCGGCCTTCTTGCGGGCCGGCTTCCGGGCGGGCGCTTTTTTCGCGCTTTTTTTCGGGGCCGCCTTCTTAGCCGGCCGGGTTTTTTTCATCTTCGCGTCGGCTTTGCTCTTGGGGAGCATTTTGTTGGTCTTGGCGCAGCACCAGATCAGGCTGGCCGAGGCGCCGGCGGAGCTGACCACAACTTCACGCCCGCAAAGAACACAGACGAGCTTGGAGCCCTTTCTCACATTGGCCATAATTTTCCTCCTTTTCCGCTTTCCCGCTGAAAACAGCGGGGGGTTATTTGTCGCCCCGCGCGCCCAGGGCGCGGTCGAGCATCAGCATCGCCCCGGGAGCCTTCTCCGCCATCTCGAGCCGGTTGACGATCGTTCCGGCGCTGGCCTCCTCCTCCACCTGCTCATCGACGAACCACTTCAGGAACGAAGACGTCGCGTGGTCGCGCTCCCCAACCGCCAGGTCGACCAGGGTGTTGATCGATTTGGTGACGAAGGTCTCGTGCTTGAAGACTTCCTTGAAGACCGCCAGCGGCGAGGACCACCGGGCGGCCGGCGCCTCGATCGCCGCGAGTTTCACCGTTCCGCCGCGGTCGAAAACGTAGTCGAAGATCTTAAGGGCGTGTTCGCGCTCCTCGTCGGCCTGGAGCCGCATCCAGCGGGAGAAGCCTTCCAGGCCGGTATCCTGGAAGTAGGCCGCCATCGAAAGGTAAAGGTAGGCGGAGTAGAGTTCCTTGTTGATCTGTTCGTTGAGGGCTTTCTGGATCTTGGCGCTGATCATCGATTTCTTTCTCCTTTCTTCTCCCGCCCTTTTGCCGGGACGGTTCTCTTTCGGGTCAGGCCTTCCACAGGCCGTGGAGGTTGCAGTATTCGCGGACGACCAGACCCGGCTGCTCGGGAACGTAAAACTCGGCCTCCGGTTCTTCGCCCGGCTTGAGCTCCTTGCGGTTGACGTAGGGGCCGTTGATGACCTCGATCCACTCGATATAGTGCTCATCGGTCATCGGATGGGGAACGCTTCCCACCTTGACCTTGATCCCGTTATCGGTCTTTTCCACCACCGGCACGTGTTTCTCCCGGGCGGCATCGACCGTGTTTTCCTTCATCAGCTCCATCGGCTGGTCGCAGCAGACCGGATGGCCTTTCCCGGTGTGGAGCACCTCGACGATGATACCGCAGACGCTGCACTTGTAAATCTGAAGCTTCTCCGTCATAACACCCTCCTCTAAGGTTGGGATTGCGATTATTCGAAACTGTCGAACTTGTCCCGGCCGGCCCCGCAGACCGGGCAGCGTTGGGGGATTTCGCCCTCGGCGGTGTAGCCGCAGACCCCGCAGATGCGGATCGGGCCCAGTTCCTTGTCCCGTCCGGCGTCCACGGACTGCTTGGCCTCCTGATACATCGCCGAGTGGATCTTCTCGGCGGAAATGGCGAAGTTCATCGAGCGGATCGCCCCTTTCTCCCCCTGGAGTTCGGCCACCGCCAGGTAGGCGGGATACATTTCGTTGATCTCGAAGTTCTCGCCGTTGATGGCTCCCTGCAGGTTGTCGGAAGTGGAGCCGACTCCGAAACCGCCGGCGGCGGTTACCGGAAAGTCGCCGGACTCGTTTTTAAGTTCGTTGAAGTGATTGGTGGCGTGGACCCTCTCCGCGTGCGATATGGCGCGGAAGAGCCGGGCGACATTGGGGTAGCCTTCCTCCTCGGCCCGGTCCGCCCAGCGCAGGTATCGCATATGGGCCATCGATTCGCCGGAAAAGGCGCTTCTCAAGTTGGTCGCCGTCATTTCTCTCATAAACGTTCCTCTCATATTTTCAGGCGTTTCTGTCCGTTCGATCCCCGCAGCGGGAACAGATTCCAAAAAAATCCACCCGGTGCCAGAGTATGTCGTGGTTGACCGAGTGGCCGACGTGCTGGTCGAGTTTCTCGAGTGGCTCGACGGGGATATCCTCGATTTCACGGCATTCAAGACAGTGGAAGTGATAGTGAGGATGGGAATTACCGTCGTAACGGGTACGTTGGGTCGTTCCGCTGAGCTTGATAATAGCGCCCTGGGCGGCCATATCTTCAAGGTTGCGGTAAACCGTGGCCAGGCTGATCCGGGGGAGTTTCTTCTTGACCCGGGAATGGAGCGTGTCGGCGTCGGGGTGATCGCAGGCCTTCTTGATCTCTTCCATGATCACCTTCTTCTGGCGGGTCATACGGGTTTTTTTGCCGCTCTTCTTCATTCCTAATTAATATCTCCTATTGATAACCGTAACAGCTCCGTCCGGGATGTCAAACGGGAATTTGCCGCCCCGCCGGTCCCCGGTCCCGATAAATAGCTTTTAATCCGCCCGTCGAATTGAGAAAATATACCAGTTTTCAACCAAGAAGTAACCAGCAAAAGGATGCCGGGGCAATGAGAAAAAAAGCCGGCGGAACGCCCGCCTTCGGGGCTCTCTTCACCGATTTCTATCAGTTGACGATGGCCCAGCTGTATTTCAAGGTTGGGCTTCACGGCCGGCCGGTCCAATTCGACCATTTTTTCCGCGAATATCCCGATTACGGTTCCCACCAGGCCGGATATTGCGTGAATGCCGGTCTGGGAACGCTGCTGGAATGGGCCCGTTCGGTAAGGTTTTGCCGAAAGGACGTGAAGATTCTCGGGGCTTTGCCCTCCCGGGGCGGGAAACCGCTCTTCGCGAGGGATTTTCTCCGCTGGCTTCTGGCCGACGGCGATTTTTCGTCGCTCTCGATCCGGGCCGTTCCGGAGGGGAGGGTAATCCATCCCCAGGTTCCGATCACCGTGGTCCGGGGACCGCTGGCGCCGGCCCAGATCCTGGAATCGGCCCTGCTCAACAAGATCAACTACCAGGTGGCGGTGGCCACCCGGGCCGCCCGGATCAAGTTCAGCGCCCGGAACCGACCGGTGCTGGAGTTCGGGATGCGGCGGGCCCACGGCGCGGCGGCCGACGAGGGGGCGCGGGCGGCGCTGATCGGGGGAGCGGATTTCACCTCCAACACCGGGATCTCCTGCCGGCTCGGCATCCCTCCCAAGGGCACCCAGGCTCACAGCCTCATCCAGCTTTTCATTTCGCTGGGCGGCGAGGAGATCGACGCTTTCCGCGCCTACGCCGACCTCTACCCCGATGACTGTCTTCTTCTGGTCGACACCGTCGATACGCTGGGCAGCGGGGTTCCCAACGCCGTCCGGGTTTTCGAGGAGCTGCGGAAGAAGGGCCGCCGGCCGTTGGGGATCCGCCTCGACAGCGGGGACCTGGCCCACCTGACCGTCCGGTCGGCGGCGATGCTCGACCAGGCGGGCTTCCCGGACGCCGCCATCGTTCTTTCCAATCAGCTCGACGAGATGCTGATCTGGCAGATTATCACCCAGATTGTTTCCGAGGCGCCCGTTTACGGTCTTGACCCCGACCGGGTGATCGAGCGGCTGATTTTCGGCGTGGGGACCCGGCTGATCACTTCCGAGAGCGCCTCCTCCCTGGGCGGGGTCTATAAGTTGACGGCGGTTCGCCACCAAGGAGAGTGGAGGCCGACGATCAAGCTTTCCGATTCCATCGACAAGACCCCCAACCCCGGGAACAAGAACGTCTGGCGGCTTTACGACCGGCGGGGCAAGGCGATGGCCGATCTGCTGGGCCTGGAGGGGGAAGACCCGGGGGTTCATTCCCGTCTGATCCTCCGCCACCCTTCCGACGCCGACACCTACCGGGTGGTCCGGCGGGAGGAGATCTCCCGGATCGAGCCGCTTCTGCAAGAATATGTCCGCGAGGGGAAGGAGGTTTTCCCGCCCCCCGCGCTCGAAGAGACGCGGGAGGCCCGCCGGGCCGACCTGGACCGTCTTGACGACGGGGTCAAGCGGCTGGTCAATCCTCATATCTACCACGTATCGATGACGTCGCGTCTGTGGGACCTCAAGCAGGAACTGATCGCCCGGACGCGCCCGCCGCTGAACGCCGGTGTTAACCGCGAGGAAAAGTTATGAAACAGGTCGTGATCGTCGGAGGCGGGATCGCGGGTCAGACCGCGGCCATCTACGCCTCCCGCAAGAAGATGGACTATCTCCTGATCGCCAAGCAGCTGGGCGGCCAGGTCTACCAGTCCGGCGAGATTCTCAACTATCCCGGCATTCCCCGGACAACCGGCGCCGAGTTCGGCGAGCGGCTGGAAAAACATCTCCAGGAGCTGGGGGTGGAACCCCGGGAAGGAGAGGAGGTGAAGAGGGTGGAGCCGGTCGCCGGCGGATACCGGATCGTCTCCGACGGGGGGGAATACCTGTCGCGGACGGTGATCGTGGCCACCGGCGCCCGTCCGCGCCGGCTGGAGGTCCCGGGGGAAGAGAGGCTGGTCAACCGGGGAGTCGCTTACTGTTCGATCTGCGACGGGCCCCTCTTCGCCGATCAGACGATCGCGATCGTCGGCGGCGGCAACTCCGCCCTGGAAGGTGTCGATTCCACCCACGCCATCGCCAAAAAGGTATATGTCCTCAATATCGAGGAGGAGTTCATCGCTCACGAGACCCTGATGGAGAAGGCCCGAACTTACCGGAACGTGGAACTGATCGCGCCGGCGCGGACGGTTGAAATTCTCGGGGACAAGGAAGTGGAGGGCTTGAAGTATGAAAAAGACGGGGGAGTTCACACCCTTAAACTCCAGGGAGTGATCGTGGAGATCGGCCGGGAACCCGTGGTCGAGTTTCTCGACGGCCTGGTCGAACTCGACCAGAGCGGTCATATCAAGATCGACTGCCAGACCCGGACCTCGCGCCCGGGGGTATTCGCGGCCGGCGATTGCGCGGCGGGCCATGAATATCAGTATGTGATCGCCGCCGGTCAGGGTTGCCTGGCCCTTCTCAAGGCCTCCCGCTACCTGGCCGATACCAGCTTCGAGGACGGCGATTCTTGACCGCTAAAGAATCCGGGACGTAGCGCCGGGATTTTCGAAGTTCCGGTTTCAGAGGGAAGGCCTGCCGCCCGGCGGCCCTTCCGCTTCAGCCGGTCAGTTCGCGGGTCGCCTTCAGGGCGGCGTCGTAATCCGGTTCCGTCCCCGTCTCTTTGACCAGCTCCGCGTAGCGGACGATTCCCTCGCGGTCCACCACGAAGACCGCCCGGGCCAGAAGACGGACCTCCTTGATCAGGACTCCCCAGGCCAGGCCGAAGGAGGCGTGGCGGTAGTCGGAGAGGGTGGTGAGGTTGGAGACGCCCTCGGCCGCGCACCAGCGCTTCTGGGCGAAGGGGAGATCCATACTGATCGTCAGCACCCGGACCGCGTCGCCGAGTCTTCCGGCCTCCTCGTTGAACCGCTTGGTCTCGATCTCGCAGAGGGAAGTATCGAGGGACGGGACCGAGCTGACGATCAGCACTTTTCCGACGAAAGAGCAGAAGTTGACCGGGTTCATCTCGTTGTCGACCACCAAAAAATCGGGGGCGCGGTCGCCCACCCCGACGGGATCGCCCACCAGGGTCACCGGCTCGCCCTTCATAGTTACCAAGCCCTGTCTCTCTTCCATAATTCTCTCCCTGTTGCGGTTTGCGGCCGATCGCGGTAACGCGCTGCGGGAACAGGCGCGCGTGCGGATTTGATCGTAATCCAGCAATCCGGAATCGCGGGACATTCTTGCGGTCGCCGGCTGGTGGCGTATTTTAACGCGGCGGATCGGTCCGCCGCAAGCCCGGATCCCGCCAGGGATCTCTTCATTAAGGAATTTTTCGCTTGCCGATTAGTTTTCCGCCGGGACCGCCCTCTCCCCCAACCTCCTCCGCCGTTCAAAGAGAACCACCGCGGCGGAGGCGGCGACGTTGAGCGAATCCACGCCCGGCTCCATCGGGATGGAGATGAGATGGTCGGACCTTTCCCGGACCAGCCTTCGGATTCCCTCGCTTTCGTTGCCGAAGACCAGGGCGGTCTTTGGCGCGAAATCGGTTTTCCACAGGGATGGCCCCGCCATAGCCGAAGCGTAGATCCAGTAGCCCCGCTTTTTCAGCTTTTCCAGGGTCGCGGCGATGTTTGCCACCCGGACGACCGGGAGCCGGAAGACCAATCCGGAGGAGACCTTGACCACCGCCGGCGTGACCTCGGCCGCCGAGTGGGTTCCGATCACGATCCCGTCCCCGCCGGCGGCGGCGCAGCTGCGGACGATCGCTCCCAGGTTATGCGGGTCCTGGATCCGGTCCAGCACCACCAGGGTCGATTCCCCGCCGGCGGAGGGCGGGGAGAGAAGCTCGTCCAGGTCGGCGTAAGGAAACCGCTTGATCTCGATCAGAACGCCCTGGTTCTTCTTTTCCCGGCAGAGTTGAAAGAGCCGTTCCGCGCCGGCGAACTCTATTTTCCATCCCCGGCTCCGCGCTCCGTCCTCGAGCCTCCGCAATCCGGCGTCCGCGTTTTCGCTGTCGGTGAAGATGATTCTCTTCACGTTCAGCCGGCCCGCCGGGAGCGCCAGGATCTCCCGGAGCACGTTTCGCCCGTGAAGATACATTTTTTGTTCGCTCCTCCCTTTCCGTCGTAGTATCCTTCACCCGGTGCGCAAAAACAACCCGGATTATTCATAACCCGGGTTAACGGAAAATCTTGGCCTTCCGGGAAAATATTGCCGGGGGACCGTCAAACGTGTCATCGACGATGAGGATCAAAATCTCGATCATAACGGCCGTGTCGGTGTTGGCCGTCGGCGCGGTCTTTGCCGGCGCCGTCTTCGCGGGTAGCGGCACCAACTCGACCGAACTGATGGACAGGATGCTCCTGCTGGTTTTCCAGCTGGCCGTGATCGTCTTCGCCGCCCGTCTGGGAGGGGCGTGCTTCGAGAAGATCGGCCAGCCCGCGGTGATCGGCGAGATCGTCGTCGGCATCCTGATCGGCCCCTATCTTTTGGGGGCCCTGCCGCTGCCGGGTTTTCCCGGGGGGCTCTTCCCCGCCCGCGGCCCCTTCCCGCTTTCTTCGGAGCTTTACGGTTTCGCCACCGTGGCCTCGATCGTCCTGCTCTTCCTGATCGGGTTGGAGACCAACGTGGAGAAGTTTTTGGCCTATTCGGTCTCCGGTTCCATAGTGGGAATCGCCGGGGCGCTGGCCAGTTTCGCGCTCGGGGCCGCCGTCACCAGCGCTTTCTCGAGCTACCTCTTCGGCGTCGAGATGGGATTCGCCGACCCGGTTCCCCTCTTCCTGGGCGCGGTTTCCGCTTCCGCTTCCGTCGGTCTCACCGCCCGGATTCTCTCCGCCCGGAGAAAGGTGGACTCGCCCGAGGGAGCTACCATCCTGACGGCGGTGATCGTCGGCGATGTGGTCAGCATCGTCCTGGCGGCGCTGGTGATCGGGCTGGCGCAGCGGGAAAGGTTCGACTGGTTCTCCTCGACCGTTCTGGCCCTCCGGACCGTCGGCGTCTGGCTGGTCTTCACGGCCCTGGGCTTGATCTTTTCCCGCCGGCTGGGGAACCTCCTCAAGAAGGCCGGCGACAAGGGGAGCATCGCGCTGATGAGTTTCGCGCTGGCGCTTCTGCTGGCCGGCATCTTCGAGCACTCCGGCCTGGCGATGATCGTGGGCGCCTACGTGGCGGGACTGGCCCTGGCCGGGACCGACATCTCCTTCATCATCCGCCGGAACCTGGCCAGCCTCAACCGCTTCTTCGTGCCCATCTTCTTCTGCGTGATGGGGATGCTGGTCGATCCCCGCTCCTTCGGCGAGAGGCCGGTGCTTGTCTTCGGGGTGGTTTACGTGGCCGCGGCGACCGCGGGGAAGCTTCTGGGCTGCGGACTTCCGGCCCTCTTTCTCAACTTCAATCTCCGGGGCGCGGCGAGAGTGGGGGTGGGGTTGATTCCGCGGGGCGAGGTGGCCTTGATTATGGCCGGCATCGGGTTGGCGCTGGGGATACTCCCCCGCGAGGCTTTCGGCGTGGCGGTATTGATGACGGTGGCCAGCACCCTGTTTGTTCCGCCCTGGTTCAGCCGGCTGCTGCAGTCGCCCCGGCCCGCGACGCGCAAGCCGCCGCCGGTCCGCGACCGCCACGTCCGGATCGTCTTCGCTATGCCCAACCCCGACACCTCCAGCCTGGTGATGAACAAGGTGCTCTCGGCCTTCTACCAGGAAGGATTCTTCATTCAGCGCTGGGGGCGCGAGCGCTTCTATCAGATCCGGAAGGACGATGTCTTCATTTCGCTGCTTTACACGCCCGAAGAGCTAATCTTCGACTGCCGGGAAAAAGACACGACTTTCGTTCACACCCTTTTCTATGAAGTGCTGGCGGAGATGGAGAAGGTGATGAGGAACCTTCAGGGGCTGGCCGACACCGCCAAGATCGGACGCAAGATCTTCGGCCCCTGTCCGGCTCCGGGCCCTTCCCGGACCCGGCTCGGCCAGATCATCAAGCCTTCCGCGGTCCGGGCGGAGCTGAAGGGGTCGAGCAAGCGGGAGATCATCGAGGAACTTCTCGACCTGTTGATCTCGTCGGGCCAGCTCCTGCCCGTCGCGCGCGACGAAGCGCTCCGCGACCTCCTGGAGAGGGAGGAGTATATGTCAACGGGTATGCAGAACGGAATCGCGCTGCCCCACGCCAAATCGGCGGCGGTCGAGCACCTGATCTCCGCCCTGGGGTTGAAAAAGCGAGGAGTCGATTTCGCCTCGCTGGACGGAAAACCGTCGCGGATCTTCCTGCTCACCCTTTCCCCGCGGGAGTCGCAGGAACCCTACCTGCAGTTTATGGCCGAGATGAGCCAGTTCCTGCGCCGCGAGGAGAACCGTCGGCGGCTGCTGGCCTCCCGGGATGACGCCGACCTCTACCGGGCGCTGTTGTGAGCAAACCGCGCTTCCGCGCCGTCGCCCGCGCTCGCCGGTCCCGCAGTCGGTTTTTTTGCCCGGTCTAAAACATCACCCCCAGCCGGAGGCCGGTCTCGGAAGTGGTGTTGGCCGGTTCCCACCAGGTGTAAAGTCCCTGTCGGAGACGGGTCGAATCGTCGACATCCCAGTATTGGAAATAGAGCTCCGCCGTCAGGGCGAGATTTTCGGAGATGTCGTAGCGGGCCCGGGGCGAGAGGAGCAGCCCCCAGCCGGAATCCTGGGTGAACCGCTTTTCCCGGTCCCCCCGGAATCCGACTATGGGACCGGTCTTGTGTCGCCCGCGAAGCAGGTGATCGTATTCGGCTCTGAAGCCGAGCTTCAGTTTCGGGACCGCCGTCAGGGGCAGCCATACCTCCAGCCCGATCGGAAGGTAGTAGTAAATCTGCTCCCGGGTGTAGCCTCCCCTTCCCAGGTCTTCAAGGTTGTTGAAAAGGCGCCGGTAACCGAAGCCGATGTAGGGGATGACCCGGATATTCTCGAGGCCGGCCAGGGAGAAGTCAAAAACGCCGCCCAGAAGGGGGCGGAGAACGAGGATCGAGTTGCCGACGTCGCCTTTAAGGGGGGTGCCGTCGGAGTAAGCTCCGTCATAGGTGACGTCCCCGCCGGCCCAGGCCGCCTCGAAGGACGGCCGCAAGTGCGGCAGCCCGGAATAAGCGACCGAACCGTAAGCGCCCAGCTGCGGTCCGTAATTCCGCATCAGCCCGGGTTCGCGGTAGTAATGAAAGAAGGCGTCCAAACCGAGATTGATCTCGAAGCCGGGAATAACTCCCCCCATAGCCGGGAAGGCCAGGAGGGAAGCGGCGGCCAGGGCCGCGAATCTTATTTTCACCTCGTTCCCCTTTCTTTCGTTTCCGGGTAAGCTTCCGGGTTGATTCCGGTGGAGATATAATCCGTGTTCGTGTAGTATGCTTTTTTCAACCGGAAGTATCCACAGCGAAATTATGATTAACCGTTGTCAGAGGAGAAAGAAATGAAAACCGTGATTGAATCGCTCAAAGCCCTGGAGATCCTGGACTCCCGGGGCAATCCCACCGTTCGGGTTGTCTGCACTCTGTCCAACGGCGCCTGCGCGGCGGCTTCGGTTCCCTCCGGGGCGTCGACCGGGGAGAACGAGGCGGTCGAGCTGCGCGACGGCGACGAAGACCGCTATCTCGGCAAGGGCGTCCTCAAGGCGGTGGCCAACGTGAACGAGACCATCGCCCCGGCCCTGGCGGGGCTCGATCCTTCCGAACAGTCGAAGATCGACGCGGCGATGATCGAACTTGACGGCACCCCCAACAAGGCCAAGCTGGGGGCCAACGCCATCCTGGGGGTTTCGATGGCGGTCGCCCGGGCCGCGGCCCGTCTTCACGGAACTCCCCTTTACGCCTATCTCGGCGGGGTGGGGGCCACCCGGCTGCCGGTGCCGATGATGAACATTTTGAACGGCGGCGCCCACGCCGACAACAGCGTGGACTTCCAGGAGTTTATGGTGATGCCGGTGGGAGCCCCCACCTTCTCCGAGGCCCTGCGCTGGGGGGCGGAGACCTTTCACGCCCTCAAGAAGATCCTCAAATCGCGGGGAATGGCGACCAGCGTGGGCGATGAGGGCGGTTTCGCCCCGGATCTCAAGGGCGATGAGGCGGCCTGCGAGGTCATCGTGGAGGCGATCGTGGCGGCCGGTTACCGTCCGGGCAAGGACGTGGCGATCGCCCTCGACCCCGCCGCCAGCTCGTTTTTCGAGGACGGCCTTTACCGGCTGAAAAAATCCGGCGGCGGCGAGAAGAAGAGCGCCGATCTGATTGGGCTTTTCCGGGGTTGGATCGAAAAATATCCGATCGTCTCGATCGAGGACGGTCTGGCCGAAAACGACTGGGAGGGTTTCGCCGAGCTCACCGCCGAAATCGGCTCCCGGGTCCAGATCGTCGGCGACGACCTCTTCGTCACCAACACCCGCTTCATAACCCGGGGCATCCAGGAGAACTCGGCCAACTCGGTCCTGATGAAGCTTAACCAGATCGGGACGGTTACCGAGACGATCCAGGCGATCGAGCTCTGCCGGCAGGCGGGATGGAATTTCGTAATCTCCCACCGCAGCGGGGAGACCGAAGACAGCTTTATGGCCGACTTCGCGGTGGCGATGGGCGGCGGCCAGATCAAGACCGGCAGCGCCTCCCGCAGCGACCGGATCGCCAAGTATAACCGCCTGCTCGAGATCGAGGCCGGGCTGGGCGAGTCCGCCCGTTTCGAAAATCCGCTGCAGTCCTGGCGCTGATTGCGGCGGGGAGGCGTTCCGGCAGCTTTGTTGAGCGTCCATTTTAACTTGTAAGAATAACGATCTGCCCCGTGAGGGGAGGTCCCGTGTTCGTCATCCGCAGAATCCACGACGATTCCTTTCCCGCCGATCACGTCGTCATCAAGCGGGCGCAGGCGATTTTGCGCGAGCAGTTCTCCCTGGTTCCGGAGTCCGAGGTCTCCCTGCTCCCGGAAGAGCTGCGCGATCCTATCAAGTACCGCTTCCGGACGGTTCTGCTGGCCGCCGAGGGCGAGAAGGGCGAGTTGAAGGGGTTCGCCCTGATCCGCCACGCGCCCGACCTCGGCTTCAGCCTCCTGGACTTTATCTCCACCGCCACCCGGCTTTCCGGCCGGGGGATCGGCGGCGCGCTCTACCAGCGGGTCCGGGAGGAATGCCGGGCGGTATCCCCGCACGGTCTCTTCTTTGAATGTCTGCCCGACGACCCTAACCTCTGCCGTGACCCATCGCTTCTCAAGCAGAACCGGGCCCGGCTGAAATTCTACGAACGCTTCGGAGCGCGGCCGATCGACAACACCGCCTACGAAACCCCGCTCTCGCCTTCCGACCCCTCTCCGCCCTACCTGGTTTACGACCCCCTCGGCCGGGACAAGCCTCTGCGCCGTGCCGCGGCCCGCAAGATCGTCAGGGCGATTCTCGAGCGGAAATACGCGAAGAAATGCCCTCCCGACTACGTGCGGAAGGTGGTCGATTCCTTCCGGGACGACCCGGTCCGTATTCGTCCCCCGAGGTATGTTAGGCTGGAGAAATCCCCGCCGCCGCCGGTTCACGCCTACCGGGGGGTGATCGCCCTGGTGGTGAACGATCTCCACAATATTCACCACGTCCGGGAAAGGGGCTATGTCCAGGCCCCGGTGCGAATCTCGAGCATCTCCCGCGAGATCGAATCGACGGGGCTCTTCTCCCGCCGCCCCCCCCGGGTCTTCTCCGAGAGCTGGCTGGAGACGGTTCACGACCGCAAGCTGGTGAGCTATCTCAAGGCGGTTTCCCGCCGCCTGGAGTCGGGGATTTCCGTTTATCCCTATGTTTTTCCCATCCGCAACGCCGCCCGCCCGCCCCGCGAGCTGGAGGTCCGGGCCGGGTATTTCTGCATCGATACCTTCACTCCCCTGAGTCGCGAGGTCTTCCCCGCCGCCAAGCGCGCCGTCGACTGCGCGCTCACCGCCGCCGAGAGCCTGCTTTCGGGCCATCGGCTGGCCTACGCCCTGGTCCGCCCGCCGGGCCATCACGCCGAGCGGAAAGCCTTCGGCGGATTCTGTTACTTCAATTCCGCCGCCCTCGCCGCCGAGCGGCTGAGCCGGCAGGGCCGGGTGGCGGCGCTGGACATCGATTACCACCACGGCAACGGAACCCAGGATATCTTTTACCGTCGGGCCGACGTGCTGACTCTGTCCATTCACGGCCATCCCCGTTACGCCTACCCCTATTTCACCGGTTTCGAGGAAGAGAGGGGGGTGGGGGAAGGAGAGGGTTTCAACCGCAACTATCCCCTGGCCGAGACGATCTCCCCCGACGCTTACCGGGAGGTCCTGGGGAGGGCGCTCCGAAAAATCACCCGGTTCGGTCCGTCGTTCCTGGTCCTGGCGCTGGGGCTGGATACCGCCCGCGGGGATCCCACCGGAACCTGGTCGCTCTCCCCGCGGGATTTTCAGGAATGCGGCCGGATGATCGGTTCACTGGGGCTGCCGACGGTGGTCGTTCAAGAGGGCGGCTACCGGACCCGTTCGCTGGGCGTCAACGCCCGCTGGTTCTTCCAGGGGCTGGTGGAGACGGCGCTGCCCTGAAGCCCCGGTTGAAACCATTGGCGGAAAGGTTATACTGATAAGCCCGGATAACGAAATGAACGATTTTGGAGTGCGAGGGCATATCTGGCAGAGATTGACGGAGAAAGCTTCGCCCCCTGCAGTTGGTTGGAATAGTTTTAAAACCTAAAGTGTGTCGGGATAGAAGGGGGACTGAAAGGACCAATCTGGAGTCGCGTTTATGGGGGAAGCGGTCAGTATCGATCGGAAGCGGGATTCGCTTCGCCGCCGGCCCGGTCTGGTGATATTCGCCTCGAGCCTGGTCCTGTCGGGGGCCGGCCTCCTGCTTTCGTATTTCAGTTACCGGTGGCATCTGGCCGGATTCGACCCGGCCTCCGCCCGAATGGCCCTGGCCGGCCTGGGGCTGGCCCTGATTTTTGCCGGCCTGGTCTTCGTCTCCGGCTTCGGAGCTTTCCGGCTGTTCCGAAAGAAGGGCGGGGCGGCCTGGACCGCGGCCGGAGTTCTCGTCTCGGCCGGCTTCGCGGCGGGAATGCTCGTCCTTGCGTTACGGTGACGTCCCCCCCCCGCATCCCGTTTTAAGCGCTTGACTGATCCGGGGTGAGGGCTAAAATATGAAAGCTTCCGGAAGGTCGCGGCGGGAAGAGGCCGGCTTCCTTCCTTTTGCCTCGGCGTGAATTATCGCCGCCGATAGAGTGCCTGTGGCGAAATCGGATATCGCACCTGGCTACGGACCAGGGGATTGGGGGTTCGAGTCCCTCCAGGCACGTTTTCTCCCGCCTCCTCCCGGATATTTGTATGTTTTTTGCTTCGCTCAAGCGGATCTCCGTCAACAATGATAGATATTGATAATAAGCATAGATCGCTGAATTTAAATTATTATATGGGTGAGGCCCTCAAGCAGGCTCGTTTGGCCGCCGAGTCCGAAGAGACCCCCGTCGGCTGCGTGATCGTTCACGAGGGCGAGATAATCGCCCGCGCCCACAATCAGGTTGAAACCCTCCGTGACGCGACCGCCCACGCCGAGATGATCGCCCTCACCC
>PUNC01000096.1 GCA_003551625.1 PVC group bacterium
CACTCGACGGCGTGCTGGTGGAAGGGCGCGGCGAAGATCGCGGCCAGAAAGCAGAGAGAGATCGCCCAGGCCGCGGACGGACGGACGGACGTATGGCCGATCTCCCTCCAGGCTTCCTCTTCGCGGGCGTGTTGTTGGTGGGTGATCCGCATCTTAAAAAATAAAGTAGATGAACGGGTTATAGGCCTGGGTCGCCAGGATCAGGATCGAAAGCAGGAAAAGCGCCAGAATCACGACAATCTTCCAGGCGGGCAGCTCCCGGGTCCAGTCCCAGACCTGGGGCGCCCCCCAGGTGAACAAGGCGGCCGCGATAAAGGTGCCCAGATAGTAGGGCTGGTAGATCAGGCCGCCGAGCAGCGGGGCCGTATCGGAGGCCGGAACCGTCCCGAACATCGCCCCGAGATAAGCCATCGCCGCCGGCAGGTCGGCGGCCCGGAAGAAGACCCAGGAGATACAGACCAGGAAGAAGGTCGCCGCCACCCGGACCGGGTGGGGCAGGCGGCGGTAGAGGGAGTTCTTGCCCCCCAGCCGTTCCAGCCCCAGCAGGAGACCGTGGAAGCCTCCCCAGATCACGAAGGTCCAGGCCGCCCCGTGCCACAGCCCCCCCAGCAGCATCACCAGGGCCAGGTTGACGTAGGTCCGCCCCCCTCCCTTGCGGTTGCCCCCCAGCGGGATGTAGAGGTAGTCCCGCAGCCAGGCGGAGAGCGAGATGTGCCAGCGCCGCCAGAAGTCCGTGATCGAAGCGGCGTGATAGGGGGAATCGAAGTTCTTGGGGAAGACGAAACCCAGCATCAGCCCCAGGCCGATGGCGATGTCGGAATAGGCGCTGAAATCGAAATAGATCTGGAAGGCGTAGGCCGCCGCCCCGTACCAGGAGTCGAGCGTTCCCACCGCGCCGGCGTCGAAGACCACGTCGGCGATCTTGCCGCAGGGGTTGGCGATCAAAATCTTCTTGGCCAGCCCCAGGCAGATGAAGGCCGCCCCCCGGGAAAACTTGGTCAGGGTGTGGGAGCGGGAGCGCAGCTGCTCCGAGACCTCGGAGAAACGGATGATCGGACCGGCCACCAGCTGCGGGAACATCGAGACGTAGCAGGCGAAGTCGATGAAGTTGCGCAGGGCGCGGGCGTGGCCGCGGTAGACGTCGATCGAGTAGCTCATCGACTGAAAGGTGTAGAAGCTGATGCCGAGCGGGAGGGTGATCCGGATGGCGAGATCGAGCCGGAGGCCGGGCAGTCCGAGCGCCTGGGTCAGCGCGTCGTAGTTGGCGACGGCGAAGTTGAAATACTTGAAGAAGCCGAGCAGGGAGAGGTTGGAGATCACCGAGACGGCGACGGCGATCTTCTGGCTGCGGCGGCGCGGGGTGTCGGGAACCAGGGCGGCGACGTCGTAGCGGCCGTCGAAGGGGCTGTGCCGGGCGATGACCAGACCGCAGATGTAGTCCACCACCGTGGAGAATCCCAGCAGAACCACGAAGGCCGGGTTGGCCCAGCCGTAGAAAGCGTAGCTGAAGATCGTAAGCAGCAGATGCTTGCCGCGGCGGGGCGCGAGGTAATAACACAGCAGCGCGGCCGGCAGAAAATAGAAGAGGAAAAGATGGGAGCTGAAGACCATAAGCGGTCAGCGGTCGGGGTTTGACTTCACGAATCGATGTCGTAATACGTGTCCAGCAGGAGGTTTTCGGTATCCATCGAGAGGCGTTCTCCCTCCAATTCCGGACGTTCATCGTAAAGCTCGATCCGCATCGTATATTCTCGGCCGGCCCGGCGCCGGGCCGTCTCCAGGGTCCGGCCGTCCATTATCGCCCAGTGGGCCACCAGCACCTCTTCGGCCTCCAGCTCGCCGTCGAGCACCTCGACCACCCGGTATTCGTTGACCACCAGGCCGCGCAGGTAGGGCTTTATATCTTCGGGCGCGGGGACGGCCGACGCCTCGGTCAGCTCCGCCCGGACGGTGACGACGCGGCCGGGGGAGCGGTCGGCGGCCAGTTGTCGATAAGCGGCGGCTTGCCGGCCGATCTCATCCGGCGAGAGGACCCGTCCGTGCAGCGCCACCCCTTCCATAAACCCGCTCCAGTTCGTCCCCGCTTCCGGGGTTCCGCCGAAATATATCGCCTCCCCGTTCCAGATGGCGGAGTGGGGCGCCCGGCCGGCAAAAGCGCCGTCCAGATAGGCTTTCGCTTCCCCCTCCCCGAGAACAACCGCCAGGTGGCGCGCACCGCGCGCTTCCTCCCAATCGGCCAGCGCTGACGTCTCCAGCCCTTCGGATCGGTTCGCCGGCCGCCAGCGAAGGCAAAGCTTCCCGTCTTCAACCGTGAGGGCGGCGTTGATCCCCTCCTCGCCGCCCAGCGCCCATATCGTCGCCGAGCCGTCCGGTTCACCTTCCGGAGTCAGCCAGGCTTCAAAGCTGAGGGAGCCCGTCTTCCCGACCGCTTCCGCGACGGCGGCTCCCGCTTCGCGTTCGATGAAATATCCCCGGCGCAGGTCCATATCGAGATACCTCCCGTAACGGGCCCGGCCGGCCGGCGCGGGATCGTATTCGCGGACCGATCCGTCAGCGGCCCGCACCCGGTTGCGGGCGTCGCGGTTCCGCCACAGGTAAACCAGCCGGTCGTCCACGGCCGGCCAGGCCGGCGCCGGATCCGCTTCGCGTTCGACCGACGGATCGGGGAAGGCCGCGGCCGGCCGGATGGAAGGGTCGATCCAGAGATCGGGAAAGAGGTTCAGGTAGTCGTCATCGGTGACGCGCGCCCATTCCTCGATCGAACGGCGGTCGGCGCTGAACCGCCCGATATGAATCTCCACGTCGGGGCCGCCGCCGCGGATATTGTTGCCTCCGGCACGGATGGTATAGGGGCCGGTCATCACCATCAGTAAGGGGTGGTTGCTCCAGCGCGGATGGTAGATCTCGTGGCCGTCCACTTCCGGCGCCTGGCTGACGTTGATCGTCCAGCGGTCGTCGCCGCGGGTGTCCGCCAGCAAGAGGTTGCGGTGGGCGCCGTCCAGGGTCCACATAACGTAGGAATTGTCCGGGGCCAGCGCCGTCCAGCAGCCGCGGCCGATCCGCTCGAACCCGCCGCCGGGGAAATGCGCCACGCCGGTATGCGGCCAGGGCAGCATACCCGAAGCCCGGCGGCCGTCGGCGGATAGCTGGATGCTGTCCATCTGGATCACCCCGCCGGTCCAGACCGTCTCTTCGGCGGCAATATCGTCAAGCGGCGCCCGGACGATACGGGGAAAAGTCAGCCCTCCCCGCTGCTCGGCGCCTTCCCGGCCGAGGTAGACCCAGTCACGCCCGTCGGCGGGGTCGCGCCAGGTGGCCACCGCCAGGCCGGCGGCCAGGCGGCGGCGGCCGCTCCCGTCCCAGTCAACGATGTAGGCGGCGTCTTCCTCGATTACGGAGTATACCACCTGTTCCCCGTCGGGGGTGAAGAGCGGCTTCTGGATCGCCGCCGGGCCGGGCAGGATGACCCGCTCGCCGACCCCGTCGCGACTGTCGTAGCCCATCAGGCGCAGGCGGGAGCCCCGGGCAAAGACGTCCCGGAGGCTTTCGGTTTCCTGCGCCCAGACCACGCGGGTGTGGGCGCCGGTGACCGCCTCCACCGCTCCCGGCCGGTCAATCTCCTCCGCCGATTCCGGGCGGCGGCAGGCGGCCGGTCCCGGGCCGACCGCCAGGACCAGCAGGAGCAGGGCGACCCGGCGGAAGACGGCCCGGCCGGGCCCGGCTCCGCGGAATCGCGAAGTCAACCAAGGGGAAAATGAATTAGCCATAGACTATGGGTCCCGATCGTCCCGGCGGCGGGGAGATCATTGTTCGGGTTTATCCGGCGAGACGCCGTCGGCGCGGAAAAAATCATATTCACCATCTAATGATTGTGGAAGGCTCCCGGGAAGTCAAGCTGAACAGGACCGCCCCTTCCGGCGATCCGGCGGCTTCTCCAACCGCTTGATTCGCGCCGGGGGACGGTCTGATCGTCCGCGGCTTTACTCCACGGTGAGGCCGCCGGGCAGAATGAAAGCCCGGCTCCGCCACCGAGCCAGCTTCGTGACGGCACGCGCCCGGCGCCCGGCCCGGCGGTCGTAGATGCCGATCACCAGGTCCACGGGACCGGGGGCGATCCCCTCCGGAACTTCGATCACCCGGTCCAATCGAAAGATGCCCGATCGGGACGGCGATTCCATCCAGGACTCCGAACAATCTTCCAACAGGATATGATCGTCGGCAAAAAGAATCGCGCCGCGACGGAACTGGACAAATACCAGATGATCGGCCGGATTCAGGCGGGGCGGAAGCCGCCAGTAATAACTCATCACAAGAGTCTGACCAGGCTCAACGGTCTCCCGTTCAATGTTATAGCCCAGAAGCTCGAGCCCGCTCCGAAACCTTATCGGCGCCGGGATAGCCGGCTCGGTGGCTTCAAGAAAAGCCCGGCGGGCCTCTTCGGCGGCACCGGTATCCCCGCGATACCGGTAGTGGCGGTGGAGCAGGTCCAGCGCTTCAGGGTATCCGGGGCGCGCGCTCCGGGAGGCCTGGAGAAGTTCGGGGATTCTCTCGTCGCCGGGATTCTCCCGGAGCAAGACCTCGGCCCGATCAAGGAGCGCCCGGGGCCACCGGGCTTCTTCCAGCAGCAACCCCCAACCGAACCAGAGCAACCCGGGAGAATGCCGGAACTGTTCTTCCCACCGGTCGGGCGGAAAATCGAAAAGGATCCAGGGGCCGACGACGGTTTCCCGCGCCGGCAGCAGCCGTTCCCGCAGTCGGCGACGGGCGGCCGGGGCATCCCCCCGCAGAACAAGCAGGGCCGTGGCCGGATCGGGCCGCACCGCTTCCGGGCGCAGCTCCGGGGAACCCCGGGGGGGGTCGAAGATCCGGGGAGTGGCGACGGCCCCCTCCGACGCCTCATAGACCCGGTGGGCCATCCAGCGGTCGCAATAAAGGCGGCGGATTCGCCTGATCCGCAAGAGGTCGAGCAATTCCGTCAGCCCCTCGCTCTCCACTGGAGGCGATGAGGCGGGGGTAAATATCTGGAGCTGGGTTATGCTCCAGTACCGGATCGGGCGGTCGGAAACGTCCCGGATCCGGAGGGCGGTCACGGTGAGCGGTTCCATCCGAGCTTCCAGCCGGAAGAAGGGGGCGCCCCAGAAGAACCTCGGACCGGACCAGAAGTAATGGTTAAGCGGAACATCCTCAAATAGGGGCCGCCAATCGCCGTCCGGGGTCCGGATATCCGCGCTCCAGCGGCTGGGATACCCCTGGAGACGAGAGGAGATCAATCGAAAACCGCAGATCCTGGCCGGGTCGGAGAAGACGACCTCGATCCAGCCTCTTCCCCGGCCCAGGGGGGATAGCCACTCCGTGTCGTGCCGGCCGTCCAGAAGGACGGCTGAAATCTCCTCCCCGGCGGGATCCTCGATTCGGAGGATGGCATCCTCGGGCAGGAGGCGCCGGTTCAGAGCCGGCGGGACGGCGCGGTGGTGCACGGTATGGGGTCCGGAACGGAACCGCTCGGCCCGGCCTCCGGTAACGCGCAGGAAAGACTCAAAGGCGCCGTAGTTGTCGAGGACGGCGACCTCGGTCGCGGCCTCCGCCCGTTCCTGGTGGGGACGATAGAAATCGTGAACCAGGTCGACAAAGACGAAACGCTCTCGCAGGGCGAAGTTCCAGGAACGGGTCCGGTTGACCGCGTATATGGTGGCCACGCCGTGCGCCTCCAGCTGCTCCCCGAGCTTTTCAATACTGGCCTGCTCCTGGGCGGCGGCTCGTTCGAAGGACCGCGCCCAGTCCAGCACGGGGACCTGAAGAAAGATCAGGAAAACGATGGGCGCGGATGCCAACCAGACCGGGACGCGTCGTTTCAGTTCGCCCACGGCCAGCCCCAGCAGAACCGCGAAGGGGGCCACCATCGGCAGGGCGTAACGGGGGGTGTCCAGGGCGGCGAAGTGGGAGGAGGCGTAAAGCAGGGCGAAGGCCGCGGTGAATATCAGGATCCCGAGCAGGGTGATAAAGACCGTAGTCGGCCCCTTCCGGCCGGCGCGAACCAGAATAAACAGGGAGAACAGGGCGAGGGCGACGATCAGGAAAAGGACGGCCGAACGCAACCCGGCCGGCCCGAAGCCGGGCAGCAGCAGACCGAGAAGGCGGTCCCGGAAGAACCAGGTCAGTCCGTCCGACAGCCTGACCCGGCCGAAGGTCCCGGTGAAGGCCAGGGAAGGCCATCCGTGAACCGCGTTGTAGATCCAGAAAGGGGCGCTCCCGGCCAGGAAGCCGCCGGCGGCCGCCACCAACCGCCGGGAGAAGACGGCCCGCCGAAAGCAGACCAGCAGAAGCAAGCCGGCGGCCAGAATGGCCGCCGCGGTCAGCTGGCTGTTCCACCAGGCCAGCCCGGACCCCAGCCCCAGGAAGAGAAAATCCCAGCCGGATTGGCGTCTTGCGACCGACCAGCGAATCGCCATCCGGGTGGCATACCAGAGCACGAAAGCGCCCAGGGTCAGGGCGGAAGCATAGGCGCCCCGGGGCGAGGCGTTGTAGTGAAAGAAACCGCCCGGACCGATGACCAGGAAAGCCAGGGTCGCGTAACCCGCCGCTCGGCCGCCGGCGCCGCGGGCCCACAGGTATGCGATCGGCAGCAGCCAGAAGGAGACGAAGGCCGTGCCCAGACAGACCGCGAAACCGGAGATTCCGAACAAGCGGCAGAAGAATCCGCTGAAGACGGCTTCCAGGCTGCCCATATGCGCCTGCCCGTAGAAAAACACGGGGAATGCGCTTCCCTCCGCGATATGCCTGGCCATCAGCGCCACCACGCCGGCGTCGAGATTGAGATTGTGGCGGAACGCCCAGCAGCCGAACAACCGCACCATCACCCCGCCGGCAAGCAGCAGCAGGGGGACGGCGGACGGACGGCGGCCCGAAAATGACAAGGTCCCGGCGCTCACCGTCCGGATAATACTATCCGGGCCAGCTCCGCGGTCTTGCCCCGGGCGGGCCGCGGCCGGGTTATCCGGAGCGTTCTATCGTGGGCGGGAACCCTCAACTTTAATCGCACCGCGTATCTTCCCGGCGGATACGACTCGTCGAGATAGACCGCGTAATGCGATCGGGGCCGAAGCGGATCGGGAGCGGGTTGGGCGAGCGCGGTTCGGACAAAATGATAGGTTCCGCTGTGCATCACGACGTCTTCTTCCAGGTTGACGAGCAGGATTCGATACTCAAGCATATACAGGGCGGGGTCAAGCTCCGGCACCTCCCAGTCCAGCCACAGGTTGAAATGCTCACCGGTGGTTAGGCGCCCGGAATTAATCGTGGCGCCCCTGATCCCCAGGCCGTTGGAGAAGCGGATATCCAGCGGAAGAGCCGGCCTCTGCCGGCGCGTCCGGTAGGGCTCGATGAGTTGACGGATCTCTTCCGCCGAATCCGGCAGGCTGGGGATCAAGCCCTCCAGCGCCTGATATACCCGCCGGCTGTCTTCTTCCAGGGACAGCGCCGCTTTATAGAAAGCCAGCGCTCCGGTATGGTCGCCTCCTTCCTCCAGCGCCCGTCCCCGTTGCAGCAGCACCGGCCAGAACGCGGGCCGGAGCTCGCGGCCGGCGGGATCTTCCGAGATCAGGGCGCGGAGAAGCCGGACCTGGTCCCGCACCGCTTCCACCGGGTCAACCGGATTTTCGCTTTCGGAGATCCAGTCAAAGACCAGGGGATGAACGCCGAACTCTTCAAAGAACCACTCGTCATCAAACGATTCCAGTTCGCGATCCAGGAACAGCCGCGGGTCTTCGCTCCCGTCCGGATCCAGGATCGAGCCGACGTCCGCCGGCCGCAATCCCCCGCCGGCCAGGCCGGAGACGGCCATCGCCGCCCGTTCCGAAAAGTTGAGCTCGGAGCTCTCCAGCCGGCGGAAATATTCCAGGGCCCGGCCGTGGCGGCCGGCCAGGTGCGTCTCCCGGGCGATATCCAGAGGCGAGGGGGCCAAGACGACCCGGACCGGACTAAGGTTAAAACGGCTTTCTATCCGGAGCCCGTAGAAATGGTTGGTATTGCGGGACAAGGGGATCGTTCCCGGCCCCTCCCAGCGCACGACCTTCTTCTCGTGGGGCTGGAGAGTAACCCGCCGGCTTCGGCCCCCGAAACGCACGGTCACTTCCGCCGGATAGGCGTCATTGTGCAAAATGACGGCGCACTCCCTGATCGGCGACTCCGAGACGATCACCGCCCGAACCCGGTCGAGATGCGAAACCTCCCATACCATCGGGCTGCGGGTCAGCAGCGGGGCCCGCGCCGGGATGATGTTGTCCCGCCGGCCGGCCGGGTTTCGGGCCAGGACGGGCGGGCTGAAACCCGGACGCAGAAAGTCGTTCTCGGGCAGCAGAAAACGAATGTCCCAGTTGCGCATCCGGGAGAGTTTTTCCTGCTCGAAACTCACCCGGTGCAGAACCTCAACCCCGGGAGGATCTTCGGGGTTGCGGGCGGAAAGAACATAAACGGGTCCGGCGGCCGGTTCATCGACGTCGTCCCAGGGGGTGCGGTCAAAAGTGTAGGCCCCCGTGAACAGCCGGAGCCGCCGGGGCAGGGTATCCAGGGCCCAGGACTCGGCCACCCTCCGGGTATCGTTGTGGCGGAAGAAGAAGATCTCGTTCCAGGCGTAGTTCGCCAGGTAGAACACGGAAGCGACAAGCAGCCCCCCGCCGAGCAACCGCCGGGCCGTCCTTCCCCGGGCCGCGCTCCAGGACGGGACCAGGACCGCGGCCCCGGCGAGCAGGATCAGCGGTATGACGACGGTGAAGTAATCCGGATGACTAAGCGGCTTCGAGGTCAGCCCGAAGAAGACAAAAAACAGGGGCAGGCTGAAAAGCGCCCAGAACTCTTTCCGCTTCCGGAACAGCCACATCCCGGCCACCGCCGCCGCCGCCGGGATCCAGCCGAGATAGTCCGCCAGCAGGGGCAGGTTTATCCTCATCGCCAGGATAAACCGCGACCACAAGGGCAGCTCCCGCATCTCGGCCGTCATCCCGAAGTTGGCCGTCCATTCCATAAAGTCGCGGATGTCCTTGTAAGCGCCGGACGGATAGACCAGCAGCGACGGGGTGCTGATAAAAACACCCAGAACGAAAAAAACCAGCAGCAGCCCGCCGCGGGAGAGGAATCCCGGCCCGATCCAGGACCGGGGGCGGGGAAAGGCCAGCAGGTGGGCCGCGCCCAGGGGAATGAGCGCCATCCCGGCGTGATACTTGGCGGAGAAGGCAAAGGCCGCCGCCAGGCCGCCGAGCGCGTAAAAGCTGATCCGCGGCGATTCGACTATCCGCAGGGCGAAGTACACGGCCAGCACGGCGAAGAACGCCGCGGTCGAGTCGGACATCGCGTAATTGCTGGTGGTAATGTCCACCGGGGAGAAGGCCAGCAGCAACCCGCCGGCCAGCCCCGCCCCCGGTCCGAAGTGGCGACGCCCCATCAAGTAGACCAGGACCACCGCCAGGGCGGAGAGGAGGGAATTGAGGATTCTGGTCACCCAGTAAATGGAATAAATTCCGGGAGTGAACCGCTCCGGAGGTATCCCGACCTGCCAGCGCGCGGCATTTCTCAGGACGGAGTATCCCCGGAATATATGTTCGACCAGATGGCTGTTGAAGTATGGGTACCCGTCCAGGTCGGGGATGCCGTGAACCCGGTAGTATTGCCGGGAGAAACGATCGTCTAAGAATCGTTCCACGGCGCGCATCTGTTTCGGGGTATCCGCGTGGTAGACGTTTCCCAAATGGAGATCGTGGGAGAGGCCGCTGGTCCTCAAAAACAGGGCCAGGAAAAAGAGCAGGCCGGGCCAAAAGGCGCGATGGATCAGCGGGCGCGGCGCGGAGGTGGTAGAGCTGTGCTCGGTCATTTCAGCTTTCCGGCGAAAGGATCAGCCCCGCCCCCGGTCCGTTCCGACCGGACGGTGGGGGCGAAGGATGAAGAACCTGAAATATTAACGCCCATTATTGTTGAATCCGGCGAGGAAGGCAAAGTGAAATCTTCTCCTTAATTATTCGTGAAAATTGTCGGCTTTCATGGATAATTAAGGATAAGCTTCATACATCATATCCGATTGGAGATATGCCTTTTTTCTCGACACTATATCTAATCGGGGTCGCTGATTCCGAAAACGATCCCGGTCCGGCCGGCGCGGGAAATATATGAAACTTTGCTCCGGACTATCCGCCCGGCGGGTATCCGCCGCCGGCGTCGTTCTTCTCCTGGCGCTGGGCGCCGGGGTCCGTATTCTCGGGGTCTGGACGCTGCGGCACCACATCAACGCCGACGCCGGCATCGTCGCCCTGATGGCCAGACATATGGCCCTGGGCCGCCAATGGCCGGCTTTCTTTTACGGCCAGGCCTATATGGGAAGTTTCGAGCCGGCCGTCAGCGCGGTCTTCTGCCGGCTGCTGGGGATCAGCGGTTTCGCCGTCGGCCTGGGAACGGCGTTCCTGTCCTGGCTGACCCTCCCGGTAGTATACGCCTGGGCCCGGGACGCGCGGGACCGGACCGCCGGGCTGGCCGCGACGGCGTTCTGCCTGATCGGGCCGGCCGGGTTTTTTCACTATAACGTTTCGCCGCGCGGGGGTTACGCGGCAACCCTGCTCCTGGGAACATTCTGCCTGTGGAAGGGGGCGAGGATCGCGGCCGGTTACCGCGCCGGCGGCCGACTCCGCGCGGGAGATTTCATCCTGCTCGGCCTGGCGGCCGGAGTGGGCTGGTGGAGCAACCAACTGGTGGCGGCCGCCCTGCTGGCCACCGCGGCGGTGATGGCCGTCTTCATCCACCGCCGGCTGCTCTCCCGCCATACCATCTACGCCGCGATTGCCTTCGCGGCGGGCAGCCTGCCGTTCTGGTGGTTCAACGCCGCCCACGGCTGGCCGACCTTCGCTTTCCGCGGTACGCTCGGACGCGTCGGCGCCGCCGAGGGACTGCGCCTTTTCTTCCGGGAGCGATTACCCGCCGTGCTGGGCATCCACGTTCCCCACCCGGTTTTTCGGATTTACCCCTGGCTGGTGACCGGTGCGCTCCTGGTGTCGCTTTTGGTCATCGTTTGGAGCTATAAGAAGCGTTCCGCCGCCCGCCCCTTCCTGCTGGCGATCGTGTTGTTTGTGCTTTTCAGCGCCGCGATCTTCAGCGTTTCCCACTTCGCGACCTTCCGCACGCCGCGCTACCTGCTGCCGTTGGTACCGGCCCTGGCCGTCGCCTTCGGCGTGGCCGTTTCCCGACTGGCGGAGCGCTACCGGATGCCGGCGGTCCTGTTGACGCTGGCCGTGATCGGATCTCAAACCACGGTATTCGGCTGGGCGGTGGAATACCTGAGGCAGTCCGGGGAGAGAGCGCGTTCCTATCTGGCCCTGGCCGATTGGGCCGAAGGATCCGGGCGGAGGTATTTTCACGGCGACTACGATCACCACTCGATGAACTTTCTCACGGAGGAAAGAGTCGTCCTGGCCGCCGCCGACCGGGAACGCCACCTCCCCTATGCCGAGGCCCTGGAAAGCGCCGAATCCATCGCCGTCGTCGGCAACTATGGCGACGTGGCGGAGTTCGTCTCCCGCCAGGGAGGCGGCGCGTCGTATCGGCGGGTGGAGGAACTTCCGGTCCATTACGATTTCATCGCGCCCCGGCGGAACCTGGCGCCGATTCCGGCCGACCGGATCGCGCGGGCCGTAAATGCCCGGGGCCTGGATATCCTGCCGCTTTTCTCCAGCCGGACGGTGGAGGCCGTTTGGCGACCCGCCGCCGGCCTCGACCCCGATAAGATCGAGGTCATATTCGAAACGCCGCAAACCGTATCGATGTTGCGTCTTTATACGCCCCGGCGCACGGAATACCCCTTGGTCTGGCACCTTGAAGTCCTGGACGAGCCGGGAGGTCCGTGGCGCCTGCTGGTTCCGCCCACGCATCATAAGGTTTATCATTGGTCGGGGCCGCGTCTATATTCCTGGGGGGATTATCCCCGGTTCGAGGTCTTTTTCGAACCGGTCGAGGTGGCCGGGCTGCGCCTGAGCAGCCTTCCCTATCGCCCCGACTGGCGGCTGACCCCCCGGATCGCCCAGATATTCGGCCCGGGCGAGGAGCTGCCGGAGGAAGCGTCCGCGCTGCCGCGGCTGGTCGAGCTCCTCGACGAACTGGAGATAACCCGGATTTACGCCGACCGGTACGCGGCCCATCGAGTGGCGAAGATGACCGACGGGCGGATCGAGGCGCCCCGGGATTCATATGTCAAGGCTCCCTGGGAGATTGACCGCGAACCGCGGATCGGGATCGGCCCCGATCTGGCATTCGTAATCCGGAAGGAGGACGCCCCCTTCTGCCGCGCGGTGCTCCAAACGGCGGCACTCGAAGCCGACGAACTTGTCCTGCCGCCCTGGGTGGTCTTCCATTTCCAGAACCGAAAGCCGCCGGATGAGAACCGGCGGAACCTTCCCCTGGTCTGGACGGGCTTCTCGCCGGCCCTGACGGGCATATTGCGGGGGGAAGCTTTGCTCTGGGAAGCGGCCGGCACCCACCGCCGGGTCGGCACCAACATAACCGATGGCGAAGGCCGCAGTTTCAGGGCGGCTCACCCGGGGACAAACCCGGGAGCGCTGGTTTTCGGACTCTACCTGGACCTGCAGCCGGACACCCGTTACCGCGCCTCCTTTGAACTGCGAACGGCCGGAGAAGGCGCCCGGGTGCGACTGGACGTCGCCATTGATAAGGGCCGGAAGATACTGGCCGAACAGGATATTTCCTTGTCGCCGGATGAGGAGCGGACGTATCTTCTGGAATTCAAGACACCCCCGCGGACGGTTCAGGCCGAGCCCCGGGTTTATTACGGCGGCGGCGGCAAGGTAATGATCGGGCGGATGGAACTGGAACAACTATCGCCGTGAACCCGGCCCGGTCTTGAAAACGGCCCGCCGATAATTTGCCCGAAAGAGGCCCCCCGAGCGGCGTCGGAAAGCAACGTAAAGAGCGATGATATTTCTTGCCGGTATCAGCCTGATAATCCTGCTCGCCCTGGCGGGCGGAGCCTGCCGGGGCCAAAGAGTTTCTCCGGTCGAGATCGGTCCGGGGACGGAAAAAACCCGCCGCCAGCGGCGGTGGGCGGCGGCCGGGTACACGGCATTGGCCGTCGCCCTGGCGTTATTGCTGTTGAGGCCCGACGAGGAGATTGAGGCCGGGGAAGATGCGGCCGCCTATTTCAACGCCGCCGTCTTTTTCGCGGAAAAACAGCAGATTCGATTTCCCGATCCCGCTCTTTCCGAAATCCGCCCTTCCGAACGGAAGCTTTTCCGTTACGGTCACGAAGGTTTCTGGATTACCAAGGATCATAGCCTGTGGTCCCGAGACTGGGAGATGGAAGAGGTCGGTCCTCATTTCTTCCCGGCCTACTCCATCCTGCTCTCCGTCCCGATATCACTGGGCCTCCCCTACGCCGCCTTCTGGACCTCGCCGGTCTTCGCGGTCGGGGTCGGGTGGTTGCTGGCCCTGCTGGCCGTCCGTCTGACCGGGAGCCGCCTGGCCGGCGGACTGGCCTTTCTGCTCTTCATCCTTAACCCCGCCGTGATCTGGAACGCCCGCTGCCTGCGGGCCGAATGGCCGGCCGCCTTCCTGGCGCTGGCGGGAATCGTCTTATGGCCGGGCGCCGCCGGGCACGAAACTAGATCCTGCAAACGGGTTCCGGCCGCCGCCTTTGTCGGCGGTCTGGCCCTGGCGGCGGCCGGCGGGTTCCACGCCACGGCGTTGTTTGTCCTGATTCCGGCGGTCCTGGCCTCGCTCTGGCTGACCCGGCGTACCGCTTTCTGGACGGCCTGGTGGTGCGGCCTGCTGCTGGGACTGGGGCTATTCCTGGCCCAGGTGGCCGGGATGGCCGATCCCTACCGGCTGGGGGACGTCTGGGCCGATACCACCCGAAGAAACCTGCTGTTGATGCCGGGAATCCTGTTCCTGTTAGCCACCGCAGGCGGGAGAATGATCTTCCGCCGGGGGCTGCCATTCCGGAAAGCGACCCGGGAGCGGGCGGCCCGACTGGCCGGCGCCCTGATCAGCCTGAGCTTCGTGCTGATCGTCCTGCTCCTGCTGCGTTACCGAGACCAACCGGGGATGATCCCGGGACTGCCCGCCTGGACCGCCGCCTATCACAGCCTGACGGATTTTGCGGGAGTCGGGCTGGTCTTCTCCCGGCCGGGGTTAGCGGCCGCCCTGGCGGGGCTGGTCGTTCTCTGCGTTCGGCCCGGGCCGGAGGGACGGATCGGCCGCCGCCTCTTTATTCTCCTGGCTCCCGCCGCCCTGACGATCGGCTGGGTGGTAAACTATATGTTCGAAACCCGGCGGATGATCGCCTTCCTGGCCCCGTTATTCGTCCTGGCGACCGCCACCCTCCTGGTAGCCGCCGGCGGACTGGTGAGCGCCGGCCTTAAGCGCCGGCGGCCGAAGCGGGCGGCGCTTGCCCGGGCGGCCGGGACGGCAATACCGTGCCTGCTGGGGACGATTCTGCTGGTCGCCGCCGTCCGGGGGCGAACGCAGATCTACACCACCTGGAACAATCGCGGCCTTTTCCGGTTTTACCGCGAACTGGCCGGGGAGGCGCGGGAGGAGGGCGACTTCCTTATGGCCGAATACACGCAGACGGCCGTTCCGGCGGCGAGCCTTTCCGGCCTTCCCCTGCTGCCGATCGCCTGGGGTTACCGTACCGAAGCCGAGTACCGCGAGGCGGAACAGGTCCTGGCCCGAACGGTCCGCGTCAATCCCGGAAGACGCCACCTGCTTCTCAGCCCTTTCTCCGGAGCGGCGGTCCCCGGTCTCCGGGCGGAACCTCTCTTCAGCCGGAAGCTGGAGACCGTCCGCCTGGGGCGGGCCCGTCGTTCGGTACCCGAAAATGTATACCCCTTCCACCGGACCCTGCATCTTTACCGCCTCCTGCCCCCGGGTGAAGATGAAGACACCGCGACTTATACCCGGGTCCTGAACCGCGGGATGCTGGGGCTGGCCGGCGGCGCCAATTATCTGCCGGCGAGGAGGGTCCTCTTCCGGGGTATTCCATTGGGCGAAGAGAACGCCGGGAGAATCGCGGTCCAACTCCCCGCGGGCCGGAGCGCGGGCAGCCTCTTCCTCGTTGTCGCCTTTCCCGGCTCCCCGACGGCGGAATCGGCGGCCGACAAAATCTTTCCGGACCTGCCCGGAAATGCCCGGCGGTTTGAACTGGGGCCCGGCTGGAAAGGAATCGAATTTCGGCTCCCCCCCGGCGGAGAACCGGCGATAACCCTGGACCTCCGGGCGGAGCGGCCGGCCTATCTTACCGATTTATTCTGGGAGGACGCCGCGGACGAACGCGTCCGCCGGGTCAACGCGGCCGCTCCCCGGACCGCGTTCCGGATGGAGAATATGGGTTCCCGGTGGCTCCGGGCCTCGTCGTCCGTGGCCCTGCCGTCCGGTCCCGCGCCCCGCCGGTTGTGGTTGCTGGCCGCGGCCGGCCGGGAGGAGACGACCGGACCGCGGGCGTCTCTCCGGCCGAGGGAGGGGGAGGAGCCGGCATTCGATTTTCCGGTGGAGACGGGATGGAACTGGTATCCGATCCCGCTCGCCGCCTCCGAAAAATCGGGGTTCAGGTGGTATGAACTGGAGATCTCCCCCGCCTGGGATCCCGGACTGCCCAACTTCCCCGCCGACCTCGGGATCCTGGTGCATCTGCTGACGGTGACTCCGGAAGAATAACCGGTCGAGCGCGTTACCCCCCGGCCGAGGGCTTACTCCAGAATGGTCCGGATGACGTAGATCGGCTTGTTCTGCGATTCGTGGTAGGTCCGGATCTGCAGCTCGGCCAGCAGGCCGATGCTGATAAACTGAAGGGCGAAGAAGACCAGCATAAAGGCCGAGATGATCCAGAACGGACGCTTGATCAGGTCGGCGGCGAAGGTCGTGCCGAGCAGCAAGAACGACAGGTGGGCGATCACCATAAAGACGATCAGGGCCAGGCCGGCGGTGCCGGCGGCCAGCCCCCATTTCCCGAAGACGTGAATCGGGCGGGTGCTGAAACGCATCAGGAACTTGACCGTCATCAGGTCGAGCACGACGCGCGAGATCCGCGACAATCCGTATTTCGAGGTTCCGAACCGGCGGGGATGGTGGTCGACCTGAACCTCCTTGACCCGCCCGCCCACCCAGCTGGCCAGGGCGGGTATGAAGCGGTGGGTCTCCCCGTAAAGGCGAATGTCGCGGATAATTTCACGCCGATAGGCCTTAAGGGTGCATCCGTAGTCGTGAAGCCTCACACCGGTGATGGCGCTGATCAGGGAGTTGGCCAGCATTGACGGCAGACGGCGGGTGAGAAAGGGATCCTGCCGGTTTTTCCGCCAGCCGCTGACCACGTCGGTGTCGGCGGTCATCTCCTTAAGCAGCCGCGGGATGTCGCGGGTGTCGTTCTGCAGGTCGGCGTCCATCGTGACGATGACGTCCCCCTTGGCGTGGGTGAAACCGGCGCTGAGCGCCGCCGTCTGCCCGAAATTGCGCCGGAGCCGGATGACCCGGAAATGGGGCAGGTCGCGCTGCAGCTCGGCCAGGAGGCCGAAGGTCCCATCGGTGCTCCCGTCGTCGATCAGGATGATCTCATAGGTCCGCCCGATCCCCGCCATGGTTTCGTGGAGATGGCGGCAGAGCGCTTCCACGCTCTCGGCTTCGTTGAATACCGGAACTACGATTGATATGTCCATCACGCGCTGAACTCCTGGTTGATCGGCAACCCTGGTTGTGATCCGATCTCGTTATTCAGCCCCTTCAGGGCGGCCAAAGCGACTGGGAACTGGTCTTTCATAGCGCCCGATTACCGGGGAGCCGGCCAGCCGGGTCAGCCCGACGGCCCGGAATCCGGCTTCCAAGCCCGCGGAGAGCGGCCGGCATCTCAGCATCCGGTGGACGACCATCGGCAGAAAGAACTGCTTTTTCAGCCGCGGCCGCCCGAAACCCTGCCGCCGGAAGGCGTCTTCCACCTCCGCGTGGGTGAAGAGCCGCCAGGGACGGGTATTCACCTCCACCTTCTTCTTGGCCGCGAAGAGCTTCGGCGCCAGCCGATTGACGCTCTGGCTGGTGGGGTAATCCACGATGACCGCCTCCCGGGCCACGCGGCACAACTCGGCCGCCAGCGAAGGCCACTGCCGGCAGTGCGTGAGCAGGCGGAACGAGATCGCCGCGTCGAACGACCGGTCCGGAAACGGCAGCGCGACCACGTCAGAGGCCACGAACCGGGCGGAGCCGTTATCGATCAACGGCCGGATCCGGCGCGCGCACTCCGGCGCGCTGCCGAGCACGGTCACCCGGTGGCCTTCCCGGCAGAGCGGAAACGCCAGCTGGCCGTGGCCCCCGCCGACATCGAGAATTCTCAGGCCGGGACCGAACGGCTTGAGCAGGGCCAGCGTCGCCCGCTCCTGAACGGCGAGCATCCACCGGCCGACCGGGCCGGCGAAGCGGCGGGCGTAATCGTCGGACGAAGACTCGATATCCGCCGTCTCCTGGAGAGGGGGCGGCGCCGGCTTGATTGCAGTGGACTGGCTTTCGGGCATTGTGTTATAGCATAGAACATCCGTCATATTCTTGACAAGCTAATCCGGGAGGGGGAGAGCGGCCCCGTGGAAATATTAGCGGACACCCACGCGCATATCTATCCGGTTCACGATCCGGCGGCGCTGATCGGCGGCGCGGCCGGACGGTTGCGGCGGGCGGCCAAGACGGCGGACCCGATCCCCGCCCTCCTCCTGGCCGAAGGTCGCGGGCATAATTACTTCGATCGCCTGCGGGACGGCTCCCACGGCCTTCCCGGCAACTTCCAGGTCGAACCGCCGGTCGAGGGCGGGGCGGTCCGGGTGAGCCGCGGCGGGGGGGAGAGCGTCTGGATCTTTGCCGGCCGGCAGATCGCCGCCGGCGAAGGGGTCGAGATCCTGGCCCTGACCCTGGCCGGCGGCGTCGGCGACGGCCTGCCGGCCGAAGCGGCCGTGGCCGAGGTGCTCGCCCGCGGCGGGGTTCCCGTCCTGGCCTGGGCGCCGGGCAAGTGGAGCTTCCGGCGCGCCGCGGTAGTCGGAAGGCTGCTCGACACCTTCGGCCCCGGGCAACTGCTGCTGGGCGACAGTTCCCTCCGCCCCCTCGGCTGGCCCGAACCGGCGCCGATGCGCGATCCGGACCGGCGCGTCCTGGCCGGTTCGGACCCGCTTCCCTTGCCCGGCGAGGAGGCCCGGGCGGGAGGGTACGGGATTCGCCTGAGCGGGGAATTCGACCGGGGACGCCCGGTAACCTCCATCCGCCGCCTGCTGACCGACACTTCCGTCCCCGTCGGCAGAATCGGACGCCGCGATCCGCCCTGGCGGGCCGCTTTTCGCCTGGTCCGGCATCGGCTTCGAAAGGGTGGTGCGCGGTGAACGGCCGGCGGCGGGTTCTCTTCATTTCCCCGCAGCCGTTCTTCCAGTGGCGCGGATCGCCGATTCGCGTCTCCTTCAACCTGCGGGCGCTCTCGGAGCTGGGATACGAGGTCGATCTGCTCACCCTGCCCTTCGGCTATGATCACCCTCTCCCCGGCGTCCGCGTCATCCGGGTCTCCAACCTGTTCGGCCTCCGCGACATCCCGATCGGACCGTCGTTCTGGAAGGTCGTCTTCGACGCCAAACTCTGGCTCCGGGCGCGGCGGCTGATCAAGGAGCTCCCCTACGACGTCATCCACGCGGTCGAGGACGCCGGCCTGATCGCGGTCCCGCTGGCCCGGATGAGCCGCGCGAAACTGATCTTCGAGAAACACTCCGATCCCGACTCCTACCGCGCCGGACCGCTGCGCAACCTGGTGATGCGGGCCTGGGCCCGGTGCGAAGCCTACGCGATCCGGCACGCCGACACCGTGATCGGCACCGGACCCGGGCTGGTCGCGCAGGCCCGGGCGATCGCGCCGGAAAAACCCGTCCACCATATCTTCGATATCCCCTCCTCGCTGGCCGAGCCCGACCCGGAACGGGTCAAGCGGCTGCGGCGGGAACTGCGGCGGGGGGACGACGAAGTCCTGATCGCCTATGTCGGCTCTTTCGCCGTCTACCAGGGCATCGAGCTGCTCTTCGACGCCATCCCCCGGATCGCCTCCCGGAACCGGAAAGCGCGGTTCGTCATCATCGGCGGCAATCCCGACGAGATCGAAGAGCGACGGCGGCGGCTGCGCGTCGCCGGTGCGGCCGAAGCGGTGATTTTTCCGGGCAGGCTGCCCCCGGAGAGGCTCCCCGATTACCTGGCGGCCTGCGATCTGTTGCTCTCGCCCCGGATCGCCGGGTCCAACACCCCGCTGAAGCTGCTCGATTACCTTAAGGCGGGACGTTGCATCCTGGCCACGGACAACCCGGCGAACCGCCAGATCCTGTGCGAGGAATCGGCCTGCTTTGTCCGGCCGGATCCGGAAGACTTCGCCGACGGGGTCTGCCGGATGGTGGCCGACGCCGCCGAGCGCGAGCGGCGGGCCGGCTGCGGTCGGGAACTGGCGCGGCGGACCTATAATTTCGAAGAGTTCAAACGCCGGCTGCGGCGGGTGTACGAATCGCTCTGAAAAGCCGCGAGTGAAGAATCCGGCCGTCTTTCGTCATCCTGAGGGAGCACTTCGACTTCGCTCAGTGTAAATTCCACGACCGAAGGATCTCCATCCGAAGGCACTAAAGATTCTTCACTTCGTTCAGAATGACGCCAAGGGTCGGCTCCTTCCGCCCCGGAGGGAGCTTGGTTCCCCTTTACCGGCGGCGGATGGTGATGGCTTCGATGGCGACGTCCGCGTTCCCTTTGAAGACGAAAACCGCGTTCAGGGGCAGTTCCTCGGAGACGGTGAAATCCAGGGCGGCGGGTTCGCCCGCGATCACCGGCGTCTCAAAACTTCCGGCCGGCGCGAACAGCTGCTCCAAGAGCAGGGTGCCGAGACGGACGCCCGAAGGCGCCGGGCTCTCAAAGCGCAGGCCGATCTCGTAGCTTCCCGCCTCCAGCGGCAGTTTGGGGCCGTAAAAGACCGCGCCGGGAGGGTCGAGGCCGCCGCGCAGGTGAACCCGCCGCGTCTCCGGATCCAGGTAACCCCGGTGGAAGAACCAGGCGGCGGGCAGATTGACCGTTTCGCCGGGATCCGGCGCGAGCGGGCGGCCAGCGGTCAGAAGCGCGGAGCAGAGATCGACCGTCCCCGACTCCAGAGTCAGCTTCAGCGAGATGGGGGAAAATTCCTCGATACCCGCGGGGACGTCCAGCCAGGCCCATTCCGTAGATTCGACGGCGACGGTCTCCGCCGGGCCGGGCGGTTCGTCGATTATGACCTCCGCGGCCAGGCGGCCCCGACCCCGGGCCCGGATCATCCAACGCAGGTCCTCCGCCGGCGGGGAATGGGTGCCCGGGGTCTGAACCACCCCTCCGGCCGTCGGCAGTTCGAGATACCTCCCCCGGCTGGCGGTTCCGTCTTCGCGGACCGCCGCCATCCGACGGGGCAGATTCTCGAAGACCCAGTGCCGCGCGGAAAAGAGAACTTCGATCTCCAGGGACGGGGGGGAAGGGTCGGCCGGTTCCGCCAATAGGCGAAACGCCCAAACGGTACCATCCTGTTTCAACAGCCGCAAACGGGGATTTTCCAGCAGGGCCGCGATCGTGGCTCCAACCGGGAAGGGGCTGACCTTCTCGGGAAAATGATCCTCGTGAACGATCAGGTGGGTCACCCCCCGGCCCAGCAGCGAATCGGCCTGTTCTCCGGTGAACCAGCCCTGGTTGACGCTCATATAGCGCATAAAAATTTCGTCGAAGTAGGAAGCTTCGACGGCCGGGCTGTAACCGTTGATCATCCGGATGCGGTAGAGCGAAGAGTAATGCTGGTAGAGCGAGGAGTAATGGGTATCGCCCGGCCAGAGCACGACCGCCAGGATATGGGGCCGGAGGCCCCGGGCCGAGGCGTCGGCGGCGACGGCTTCGTAGGCCGGCTGCTCTTCGGCCAGCCGGCAGATGATCGGATCGATCCGGCGACCGTATTCGTAGCCCGCCAGGAGCAGCGCCGCTCCACCGGCGATAAGAGCGACGCGGCGGGACCGGATGATCCGTCCGAGGGAGACGCAGGAAAGGGCGGCCAACAGGGCCAGGATCGGGGGCAGGATACCGTAGATCTTTCCCGACTGGCGGATCATATTGTAATGCGGAATCCATTGCCGGGCCCTCCTCCAGAAAAACCCGCCGTGCGGACCGAAGGGGCCGATGGCCAGCATCGCGATCAGCGCCGCCCCCCCGAGCAGAACCAGGAAGAGCAGGGTTTCCCGGCCGGGGCGGGGCCGCTCCCTCCAAACCCGGATGGCCAGCGCCGCCGTGCCGGCCGCCAGCAGGGCCAGCAGCGCGTAGCCCAGGTATATCTGTCCCGACAGGTGATGATCCCGCCAGCCGAGAAAACCCGAGGGCCGGGGAGTGAAGAGCCCCACCTCGGCCAGTGTCCGTCCCTCCGCCATCACGGTTTCGGCCAGCCGCGACCGCATGGCGAAGCTGTAAAGAGCGGTGAGGGCGATGCCGGCCGCGACCGGGAGCAGCGCCGCCGCCAGCCCTCGATATTCCCGGAACGAACGCTGCCGGACGATCAGGGCGACCAGGCACCAGAATGGGGTAAAAAGAATGTTGAAAAAGAAGACATGCGCGTCGCTGCAACAGCTGAAGATGATGGCCAGGGCGGCCCAGAAACCTCCGGCCGCCGAATTGTCGCGCACGGCCCGGTCGAGCCCCCAGAAGAGAAGCGGCGGGGTGGCCATCGCGAATCCCGTCGGGCTGCCCCCCAGCAGGGTGATCCAGCGGTAAGGGAGCATAACGGCGATTAAGGAAACGGCGGCGGCGAGTATGGCCGAAGACACGTAACGGCGAACCAGCAGCCAGGTGAAGAGGTAGGTAAGCCAGATCGAGACCAGTCCCGCCAGGTTGTAGCCGAAAGCCCGGCCGCCGACAAAGGCGCCCAGGGAGTAAATCCAGGAAAACGGGGCGTAGTAGGCGCCGGGCTCATAACGCGCCGAATCGTCGCCGGTATGAAACTCATAGAGGTTGTACATCCAGGGGGTGTTGCCGGCGACCATATCGCTGAAGATCCAGAAATGGTAGAGCAGCTGCAGGTGATCGCCCGGCTCCATAAACAGGACCGTCCGGCCGCGGCCCCCGGAATGAGTCATCGGGATGCCCCGGCCGACGTGGCGGGGAAGCGGCCAGCTCCAGATCCCCCAGACCAGCAGGGAGAGGCCGATGGATATGAGCAGAATCTTGCGTTTTCTCACTGTGTTTCCTTTATTCAAGCTTCTTCAGGTCGCAATGCCGGCCACCAACAAGCTATAAGGCGGCTCCAAACGACGCAAGCAGAATGTTCCCTCTATTAACCAAATTATTCATCACCAGGGTTATGGGCCGGGTTTTTCACTGTCGCTTTGGGTTATTTTATGGGATTATTCCGTCAACTTCCATGAAACTGTTCGTCAACAACCGGGATCGGACGGAGGAACTGAAAGAACGCATCGCCGCCGGTCTTCGCTCCCACGACAAAAGCCGGCCGCCTTGCCTTGTCCCCGCGGAATTGAACGCCCTCGAGTTGCGCAAGGCGAATTCCCAGACCGAGTACCTGGCCACCCTCACCCGGCTGATCCGTTACCGCGACAACGTGGGTACCACGTCCTTCGATATACCGCACCGCGGGGGGCTGCGCGGGCGCTGCTCGGTCTGGATTAAGCAGCGACTGTGGAATCTGTTGCGCTACCAGCACGATCGGATCACCTTTCGGCAGAACCTCATCAATTCATTGTATACCAGCGCGCTGGAGTATGAGTGGGAAGAGCGCCGCGCGGAGATCGCGCGCCTGGAGTCCCGGATCGCGGCCCTGGAGAAGGGGGGAAGTAATATCGATCCCCCCGCTCACTCGCGATTTTCCCCGGGGCGTTAATCAATTCCGGAAACCGCGAATTAGAATTATGAGCCGGAAGCGGATCGACCAGATTATGGCCGGGTTTGGCGACGGCGACGCCATCTCCAACGCCGCCGTCATCATCCGAGACGCGTTGCGCGAGCTCGGATACGATTCGGATATCTACGCCCCCCCCGACCGGGTGTCGCCTTCGCTGCGCGGCGCCTGCCGGCCGCTGAACGGCTATAACCCGCCCGGCGACGCCGTCTCGATCTATCATTACGGGATCGCCTCTCCCGCCACCCGGGTCTTTCTCGCCGCCGAAACCAGGAAAATAATCATTTATCACAATATCACCCCCCCGGAATATTTCGACGGTTTTGAAGATTCGGTCGCGGAGCAACTGCGCGGCGCGCTGACCGAACTGGCCGAGGTGGCCGGGAAGGCGAAAGCCGTCTGGGCCGTTTCCAACTTTAATTCGTCGGAGCTCAACCGGATGGGAGTCGGCCCGGCGCATATCTTCGAGCTCCCCTTCTCCCCCGCGCCGCTCGATTTTCCGCCGGACCCCGAAATCCGGGTTCGACTGAGCGCGCCGCTCAAGACGATACTCTTTGTCGGGAGGATCGCCCCCAACAAACGGGTTGAAGACCTTATCCAGGCTTTCGCCTGGTATCACAAAACGATCGATCCGCACAGCCGAGTGGTGATCATCGGCTCAAACCGGAGCTGCCCGCGCTATTACACCATGCTTCGTATGATGACCGGCGACCTGGATATACCGAACATCTGCTTCGAGGGATTCGCCTCGCCGGGCGGGCTGGCCACCTACTATCAGCTGGCCGACCTTTACCTGAATACCAGCGAGCACGAAGGTTACTGCCTGCCGCTCCTGGAAGCGATGTATAAGGGGCTGCCGGTCGTCAGCCGTTCCGTCGGCGGAGTTCCGGAAGCTATGGGCGGGGCCGGGGTGCGGTACGAGGATCTCAGCCACCGTGAAGTGGCCGAGCTGGTCCACCTGGTCCTGTCGGACGAGAGACTGCGGAACGAGGTGCTGGAGGGGCAGCGGGAGCGCGTCCGGAGGGCCCTTTCCAGAAATATCGCCGCCGAACTCCGCTCCCTCCTCGACGCCTCCCTTTAGCCTAATGCAACGAATTCAACCAGGTAGAATCTGTTGCATTACTAAGTAGAGCATAAAATAGGTTGCACGTCATTGCGAGGAGCGGAGCGACGAAGCAATCTCAACCTGCTGTCTAGAAAGAGATTGCTTCGCTACGCTCGCAATGACTCTGTTCGGAGATGCAACCTA
>PUNC01000099.1 GCA_003551625.1 PVC group bacterium
AATTCCCGGGTGATCCCGTCCGAGGGAAAGATCGAGGTGGTGGCCCCGGTCTCCGCCCCCATATTGGCGATCGTCGCCCGTTCGGGAACGGAGAGCTTCTTCACGCCGCTCCCGGTATACTCGAGAATCCTCCCTCTTCCGCCCCGGACGGTCAGTTGGGAAAGCACGAAAAGGATGACGTCCTTGGCGGCGACCCAATCGGAAAGCCGGCCCCGCAGGCGGACCTCGAATATCTCCGGCATCCGGAGAAAATAGGGATGACCGGCCAGGGCGGCCGCGACCTCCAGCCCCCCCACCCCGATGGCGAGCTGCCCCAGGCCGCCGGCCGTCGGAGTGTGGCTGTCGGAACCGATGAGGATCTCTCCCGGCCGGCCGAATCTTTCCAGGTGAACCTGGTGGCAGATCCCGTTGCCCGGTTTCGAGAACCAGATCCCGTAACGGGCGGCGAAGGTCTGCAGGAAACGATGATCGTCGGCGTTCTCAAAACCGGTCTGCAGGGTGTTGTGATCAACGTAGCTGACCGAGAGGCGGGTTTTGGCCCGGGGGACGCCCAGCGACTCGAACTCGAGGTAAGCCAGCGTTCCGGTGGCGTCCTGGGTCAGGGTCTGATCGACCCTCACGCCGATCTCGGCGCCGGTTTCCATCCTCCCGGCCGCCAGGTGGGCGGAGATTATCTTTTCAGCCAGGGTATAGTTACTGGACGTTCGCCTTTTCAACATAATCCCGCAGGCGGTCGAGCCCCTTGCCCAGGTTCTCGAGGGAGTCGGCGAAGGAGAGCCGGATGTGGGTGTCCCAGCCGAAAGCTCCTCCGGGCACGACGGCGATCTTGGCCTTCTCGATCAGCTCGCCGGCCAGTTCTTTCGAGCCCATCCCCAGCGCGGAGATATTCGGGAAAACGTAGAAAGTCCCCGCCGGTTTGCGGCAACTCACTCCCTTGATCTCCCCCAGCCTCTTCATCATAAAATCGCGCCGTTCCCGGAAGGCGGCCGCCATTTTGGCCACCGGTTCCTGATCGCCGGTGAGCGCCGCCAGGGCCGCGAACTGGGAGACGGTGGCCGGGTTGGAGGTGCTGTGCGACTGATAAGCGGCGATCGCCTTGGCCACCGGGGACGGCGCGGCCAGATAGCCGATCCGCCATCCGGTCATGGAGTAGGCCTTGGAGACGCCGTTGACCACGATGGTTCGATCGCGGACCTCCGTTGAAAAGGAGGCGATCGAGACCAGGTCGAAATCATCGAAGATCAGCTTTTCGTAAATCTCGTCGCTGATCAGATAAAAGTCTTTCTCGCAGGCCAGCCGAGCGATCGCTTCCAGCCGGTCGCGCGGAATCGCGGTGCCGGTGGGATTGGAGGGAGAACAGATAATCAGGGCCCGGGTGCGGGGGGTCAGGGCCGCCGCCAACCGTTCGGGATCGACGGCGAAATCGTCTTCTTCCCGGGTGGGTAGAAAGACCGGACTGGCGCCGGCCAGCTTGACCTGTTCCGGGTAGGTCACCCAGTAAGGCGACGGTATGATCACCTCGTCGCCGTCGTCGCAGACCGCCTGGATGGCGTTGAAGAGCGAATGTTTGGCCCCGCAGGAGATCACGATCTGGTCGGCGGCGTATTCCAGCCCGTTCTCCTCCCGGAACTTTTCGCGCACCGCCTCGATCAGGGCGGGCATCCCCTTGGCCGGCGTGTATTTGGTCTGGCCGTCCTTGAGCGCCCGGACGGCGGCCTCCTTGATATGCTGGGGCGTGTCGAAGTCGGGCTCGCCGGCGGCGAAGCTGACCACGTCGACTCCCTGCTGTTTGAGGGCCTTGGCTTTGCTGGTGATGGCGAGGGTTTCGGACGGCGAGATCGCCGCCAGGCGGGAAGATACCTTCATTGCTTGCTCCTGTAGAACTCGTTGACCACGGTTTTGAACTGGTTGTCGTGCATTTTTAAGATCTTGATCTCTCTTCCGGCGTTCTCCGGCGAATCGGAAGCGTGGGCGACATTGTCCATAATGCTGTGCCCGTAGATTCTCCTGATCGTCGCCCAGTCCGCCTTGGTGGGGTCGGTGGCCCCGAGGACGCTCCTGATCTTGGCGACCGCGTTGGGGCCCTGGTAGATCAGGGCCAGGCATTTTTCCGGACCGGGACGATTGCGCAGCTTCTGTTCGGTTACCTTCCCGGGTTCGAGGCCGGTCATAGTGGTGATGATCTGGTTGAACTCGGCCTGAGCGTAGGGACGCTTGAGATTGTCCCCGATGCACTCGAATACCCGTTCGGGAATTTCAAAATCGAACTCCGACTGCAGGAGCGGGCGGATCTGCGCGATCGCCCGCGGCTTCAATCTCTCCACCAGGGCGGCGACCACCGGCCGATAAAAATTACGCGCCTGGTTGATGCTCATATGCACCACCTTGGCGCCGATGATCCGCAATCCCGCCCGGGAAAGCACGTCGATCACGTTGCCCGCCCGGCTGGAACGACCCCGGAAACTTTCCGGTTTGATCAGGACCAGCGTCATCTCCGGCGGGCGGGATCCGCTGAAATGGCAGGCCTTCGTCAACACCCCGCCGTCCCGGTCGGAATAACGGGCCCAGAGCTTCAGGGTCTTTTCGGCTTCGCCCGATTCGGGAACGATCAGGACCGCGGGTTCGAAATACCTGACCCGTCCCTGGCTGTCCTTAATGTAATCGCCGTAGGTGTCCCGGACCGTCTCTCCCAGGATTGATTTCCTTTTGATCGGCCCCACCACGTGCTGGCGGAGATCGGCGATCGCGTTTTCTCCCTTGAACAGAAGGAGCATCACCCGGGCCTTGTTGCGGGCCCCCTTCTTCTCGACCCAGTTCTCCAGGATATAGTTTCGAATCTGCTCCCGGATCACCTTGGACTCGGCCGAACCCTTGCCCTCGATCAACCGGGCGTATTTTTCCACCAGTTCGCGGCTGGGACAGAACATCCGCGCGGCCACCAGCTCGTGGGGACAGAGGGAGAGCAGGCGGGCGATCACCCCTCCGGTGCGCGATTTTTCGATGGTGTAGGGATTGATCCAGACCGGCGCGAGTTCCATCGTCATCTCACATACCCCCCGGACACTCGATCTTACGAGCGTATAAAGAGAAAAAGGCCGCGCGGCCCCGGGCGCGCCGCGCGAAATATCGGTAAGCCATCCGCGAAACGCCGCCGAGACCGAAGCCGGAGAGCGTGCCTCCCCGGGCCGCCGCCAGGTACGACCGGGCGGGAAACGGCCTTATTATCCGCCCGGACAACTTGAAACGGTTTTACTTGCTCTTGCCGACGATCTTGAACATTCCGGTGCCGCAAACCGGACAGGAACCCTTCATCGCGTTGCGGCCGTTCTTCATCGTCACCATCTGAGGGCTTTCCATCTCCCGCTTGGCCTTGCACTTGACACAATAAGCTTCCATCTCTCTCCTCCTTTCCACGGTTAAAGTGGATACGGTTAAAAACGAACGTGCAGCCTTGCCCCTAAAGTTATGTAGTCGCTCTTGAAGTCTTTGATCTCTTTTAGATCCTGGAGAAAGTAATAGGCGTCGGCGTTGAGCCACAACCGCGACGTAAGCGGAAGTTGCAGGCCGGCCTGAAGCTGGTAGCCGAGATCTCCCCAGCCGGACCTGGAATCCTCGCCCCCCTTGTGATAGGCACTGGTGATTCCCAGGCCGACATTGATGAAATCGCCCAGGAGCACCGCCGCCGACGGGCGGATGATGTAATCGACATCCTTGCCGCCCGGGTAGTAATCCAGGGTCACTTCCGCGGCGAGCAGGCCGGGAAACTGATACTTTGCGGATACCAGGTATGAGAGGTATCCCCGATCGAAATCTATATCCGAGAAACTCCCGATACCCACGTTGTATCTCAAGCCGCCGCCGATGCCGAGATTCCGGGCCGAGCCCGTAACCGGGACAAGAAACAACACCGCCAGACAAATCGTCCCCGCCATCCTCTTCATCTTCCGGCCTCCTTCGCTGTTTACCGGAGCGGGAATCCTCCGGATCATCCTTCTATTGCAGTCTGCATTAGAGTGCGATAATCCGATTTGACTTGTCAATACAAAACATGGTCTACATTATTAGAGCGTGGGGCGCAGTTCCCGCCTCGCGACACGAGAAGAAATCCCCGATCCGAATCCGACATTCCCGACGACAACGCCGTTATGCCCAGCTTCCCGGAAAAACCTCGCCCGCCGGCAACGGGCGATCGCCACGCCGCCCGCCGCCGCCCACGGCCGGAAATCCTGTTGCCGGCGGCGGCGATCCTGTTGGCTTTCTCCCTTCGGTTGATATTCTTCCTGCAGCTCGCGGCCAGCCCGATCGCCGAGTTCCTGGTGGAGGACTCCCGGGTCTATCACGAATGGGCCCGCCTGATCGCCGGCGGCGGATTGATAGGCGACGACGTCTTCCACGCCCTTCCGCTTTACCCGTATTTCCTGGGGCTGATCTACGCTGTTACCGGGGGCGGGATTCAGACCGCGAGACTGGTCCAGGTAATTATGGGAACGGTCAACTGCTTCCTCCTCTACCGTCTCGGCAGAAAACTTTTCCGGCCCGCGGTGGCGACGACCGCCGTTTTTTTGATGGCGATCTACAAGCTCTTGATCGTTTACGACAGCGCCCTCCTCTCCCCGGTCCTGATCGTCTTTCTCTCCTGCCTGCTGCTGCTGGCGCTGATCAGGGTCCGTGAATCGGGCGATCGGATTCCAGGCTGGCTGGGGGTCGGCCTTCTCACCGGGATCGGAGCCGCCGCCAGCGCCCATCTGCTTGCCTTCGTCCCGCTGGCCCTGATCTGGGCGGTCTTCACCACCCGCGAAAATAAGTGGATCCGAAAGCCCGCGGTCGCCGGCGCTTACTTGGCGGGGGTTATGGTCGCGATCGCCCCCTTCACCCTTCATAACCTGGTCGCCGGCGACGATTTCGTGCCGCTCACCGCCCATTCCGGAATCAATTTCTTCATCGGCAACAACCCCGCCTCCCGGGGAGTATTCGAGCCTCCTCCCGTTCTCAGAACCGGGGGGGCCACCCTCCAGCAGGACGCCGCCCGTTTCGCGCAGGCCGCACGGGGAAGAAGCCTCAAGCCTTCCGAGATCAACAGTTTCTGGTTCCAAAAAGGCCTCGAGTTCATCCGGGGCCGCCCGGGAGAATTTTTAAGCCTGCTCGGCAGAAAATTCGTAATCTTCTGGGACAGCCTCGAGATCGCCGACGTCATTCACCCGCATTTCTTTGTCGAGTTCGCTCCGATCCTGAAACTGCCGTTCCTGACCTTCGGAATCGTCGCCCCCTTCTCGCTGCTGGGAATGATCCTAACCTGGAAGACGAGGAGGAGGACGGCGGCCCTGTATTTGTTTGTCGCGGCCTGGATCATCTCCACCATCCTTTTCTTCGTCAACGCCCGTTACCGGCTTCCGCTCGCGCCCTTCCTCCTGCTCTTCGCCGCTTATTCCCTGGTCTGGTTCCGGGACCGGGTAAAAGCCCGTAAATGGCTGCCGGCGGGATGCGCTCTCGTCGCCCTGGGAGGGCTGGCCGTCTTTGTCAACCCCCAGATCTTTTCCCGGCCCCGATTCAGGCTCAGCCTGGGAGCGGGCCACAATCACCTGGGGACGTTCTACTTTCAGCGCGGCGAACTGGAGGAGGCCGAGCGCGAGTTCACGCTCGCCCGTGACCTGGAGCCCCGGCGCGCGGAAGCTCATTACAACCTGGCGAACGTTCATTTCCGGCTTGACCGGATTGACGAGGCTCGACAGGGTTACGAGCGGGCGATCGCTCTCAACCCGGCCTATGAATCCGCCCATCTGGCCCTGGCCCTGGTTTACGAGCGGGAGGGAAAAACCGGGGAGGCGAGAGACAAATACCTGGAAATAATCAACAACGCGCCGCGCCTGCTTCATCCCCGCCTCCGCCTGGCCCACCTCAATATCTACCAGGACGCCGGCAGTCCGGAAGAAGCGATCGTGGTCCTGGAGGAGGCGCTGTCGCTGGAACCCGGGGCGCCCCCGGTATATTCGTATCTGGCCGAGGCCTACCTGCGCCTTGAGCAGACGGACCGGGCGATCGAGATCCTGGAAAGGGGCATCGACGCCGCCGGAGAAGACGATCTTCTTCTCCTGCAGCTGGGAGCGACGCTGCTCAGGGAAGACTTTGAGCTTGACCGCGCCCGGGGCATCCTTCAAGAGGCGGCCCGCCGCCTTCCCGGCCGTTTCGATTCCCACCTCTATCTCGGCGACTATTATTTCCGGGTCGGCGACCTGCGGGAAGCGGAAGCGAGCTGGCGGAGAGCCCTGAGCATCCGCCCCGGCGACCGGGCGATTCTTCGCCGGCTGGAGACGATCCGGGACTACGACGCGGAATAGATCACAAGCGACAAACCGGCAGCCCGGGTAAATATCCGCCGCATTCCTATCCCGGATTACGGTCCTCCCGTCGATAGATGCGGATCAGGGGATGGTTATACATCATATCGTGGGGGGGGAAATCACCCGCGAAACGCAACCCCAGCAGCCGCGGCCGGCGGTCGAATTCGATCAGCTTCCGGTATCCTCTCTCCTCGTTGAAAAACTCCCGCCACTTATCGGCCCGGTCCC
>PUNC01000036.1 GCA_003551625.1 PVC group bacterium
CAGTTTTCGCCTGTCAAATCACGCCCGTAACCACCCGCCGGCAATCCCCGCTTGCTTTTTGCCCGCCCCTTTCCCATAATTCAACACGCGGTTAGAGTAACCAAGCCATTTCTCGATGCATACCCTTCCGGCAACCGATGATCTCGATTGAGCCGACTGTCGGCGCGGCACGGCGTTCCGGCGTTTCCGTGGACCTGGAACGCTACGAAGCCAAGTATCTCATCCACCCGGGGATGGTGCCCGCGATCCGAGAATTCATCGCCCCTTTCTGCGCGCCGGACCGGCACGCCGACTCCGAGACGACGGAATACATCGTGACCACGCTCCAGCTCGACTCGGCCGATATGGCCCTCTGCCGAGCCCGGGAGGAAGAGGCGCTCAACCGTTTCAAGCTGCGGGTTCGCACCTACGGGCTGAACGGGGAGAGCCCGGTATTCCTCGAGATCAAGCGCAAGATCAACGATGTCATCGCCAAGACCCGCGTCGAGCTGCCCTTCGAGGCCTGGAGTCCGGAGATCTGCCTGAGCCCCTCGGCCCGGGCGCCGATCCATCCCTCCCAGGCCCACGATTACCTCGACTTCGTCCGACTGGTCCAGCAACTGGGCGCCCGCCCCAAGGTCCTGATCCGCTATCATCGCGAGTCCTATCTCGGGATCAACGAGTTGTATCTCCGCCTGACGCTGGACCGCCGGCTGACCTACCGCGTCCACCGCTCCTGGGAGCTGCTGCCCAACGGCGGCAGATGGTGGCATATGGACTCCGCCCTCTCGATGCGCTCTCCGTTTTCGGGCGTGGTCCTGGAACTCAAGACCTTCTGCGACGTGCCGGTCTGGATGATCGATATGATCAAGCGCTTTAACCTGGTGAGGATCGGATTCTGCAAGTATTATACCGCCGTCCGCCTGGAGTCTCTTCTTGCCGGCGACGGCTTCCCCATCGCCGGCGAACCTTATCTGCGCCTGTAAAACGAGTCGAAAATGGAAGATCTGTTATACGCGTTCGGCCCCGCGCCGCTTCTGAGCGTCGAGCAGATACTGGCCTCGATCCTGGCCAGTTTCGTGCTGAGTATGGCCTCGGCGACCGTTTACCGCTGGACCTACCAGGGATTCTCCTACTCGCGGGCCTTCGTCCACTCCCAGGTCCTGGGTTCGGTGATCAGCTGTATGATGATTATGGCCATCGGCAACAATCTCGCCCGCGGACTGGGCATCGTGGGCACGCTGGCGATCATCCGTTTCCGCACCCCGATCCGGGACCCCCGCGACATCATCTTCCTCTTTATGGGGCTGGGCGCCGGCATCGCTTCGGGCGCGGGCGCCTACGCGATCGCGGTCTCCGGCACCGCCGTCTTCTGCGCGGTCGCCCTCTTCCTGCACTGGTCGCCCTTCGCTTCCCGACGGGAATACGAGGGGTTGCTGCGCTATATGCGCCGTCCCGACGCGCCCTCCCAATCGCGGATCGAGGAGACGCTGCACAAATACTGCTCCTCCTACCTGCTGGTGGCGGTCCGCGAGGCGGTCCAGGGCGACCTGATCGAGCATTCCTACCAAATCCGGCTCGCCGATCCCGCCTACCGCTCCGACCTGATCCAGAAGCTCAACGCGATCGAGGGCGTATCCGACGTCAGCCTGCTGATGCAGCGTTCAACGGTGGAGATCTGAGAGATGGCCGGACCGAACGGTTTTTCCCTGCCCCGGCATCCCGCGGTCTGGTGGAGCCGGATCAAGCTGCGCTGGCCTTTGCTGATCTGGCTGGCGGCGGCGGCCGCCGCCGTCCTGCTCTACCGCCAGGGGGCCGGCGTCGCGACCCTGCGGGGGATGGTGGAGACGGTTTACGAGGAGGCCGCCCCGGTCGAGACCGCCCGCCTGGCCGCCTGCTACGTCGAGGTCGGCCGGAGAGTCGAGGCGGGGGAAGCGCTGGTCCGTTTCGACACCACTTTGATCGACGCCGAGATCATCACCAAACGGCTGGAGATCGAGGAGCGATTCCATTCCGCGGCGGCGAGAATCGAGGCCGACCTTCGCGACGCGGAGCGCCGGCGACGGGAGGACAGCGCCGAGCTGCGCTCGCTGGCCGAAGAGTTGGAGCGGATGGAAGAGCTGGTCCGAGACCGGCTGCTGGATTCCCGGGACGTGGCCCGCTATCGGACGCGTCACCGCGCGCTGGCCGAGACCGTGGCCGGCCACGAGGGGGAAATCGAAGAATTGAAAGAAGAACTCTCCCGGCTGCGGACGAGGCGCGACGAGACGGCCGCCGGCTGGCTGGGAACTGGAGGCGGCGGGAGCGAGACGGATGAAAACAACGCCCTGGGCCGGCTTATTCTGCGGCGCGAGCAATACACGCTTCGGGCTGAAAACCCCGGGATGGTGGCCCGCCTTCACGCCCAGCCCGGCACCGTGATCCGGGCCGGGACCCCAACGGTCACCCTGGTGGTCGACCGGCCGGCGCGGATCATCGGCTTCGCGCCGGAATGGTTCCCGAGGCCGATCGAGCCCGGCCAAACGCTTCACGTCGAGCGCGCCGCGGACGGACGGACGGTCCGGGGGGTCGTGCGGGCGGTCAGCCCGGAGATGAGCACGGTGACGATGGAAGCCCGTATCGGCCTGGGCGCCGGGAGGACGATCCGGGGCCGCCGGATAGTCGTGATTCCCGAAGACGAGGACGGTTTTCTTCCCGGCGAAACCGTCAACCTCCACCTGAGCCGCCCCTGGTGGCGGAGCCTGCGGTTGCGGCGTCGCGGCGGAGAATGAAGAAAACGGCCGGATGAACCCGCGCGCGGCGAAAAGTCGGCGGTCGATCCTGCTGGCGGCGGCCCTTCTGCTCCCGGCCGGCTGCCGGAACCCCGGAGGGCGCGCTCACCGCCCGCCCGGCGGAGAGCCGGAGGCTGTTTTCAACCTTCCGGCGCCCAACGGGATCGCGGCCCGGCCGGAAAACCCGTCCCCCCTGACCGAGAAGGAACTGGTGGCGATGGTCCTGGCCCGGGATCCGGGCCTGGAGGCCGCCCGGGCGGAGCTGGAGACCGCCCGGGAACGGCGGCGCGCCGCCCTCCTCCCCGACGACCCGGAGCTGCGGGCCGGGGTCGGCCGCGACCGCCGCGGCCGGATCCGGGACGATGAGCGCTTGACCGAAACCTACGGTAACTATGAAATCGGACTCCGTTTCTTCCCCCCCCATCCCTGGCGAAACTCCGCCGTCCGCCGGCAGGCGGACGCCGAAATCGAGATCGCCCGGAGCCGCCTGGCAATTATGGAGCGCCGGACCGCCCTCGCGGTAAGGAGCGACTTTCTGCGGCTCCGGGAGGCGGAGGCCGAACTTGAATTCCTCGACCGGTTGCTGGAGCTGCGCCGGAACCGTTACCGGGCGCTGCGCGAAAAGGTCGAGCGCGGGGAGGCGACGGCGGGCGAGTTGGCGCGGGCGGCGGCCGGACGGCTGGAAACGCTGCGGGAGAGTCGGATCCAGGCGTCAGAGATCGGCCGGCTGCGCCGGAGCCTGGCCGGACGCGCCGGCCTGGCCGAACTCGGACCGATCGCGGATCCTCAGGACTCCTCCCGCCGGAGAGTCGAGGCGATCACGAACCGGATCGTTGCCGGAGAGCCGGCGGCGGAGAAGGATAAGACGCCGGAGCGGCCGGAGATTGAACTGCTGAGATGGCACGAGCGGGCGGCGGCGGCGGAACTCCGGGCGGCGCGAGCCGAACTTGTCCCCTGGCTTTCCCACCTCCAGGTATCTTTTCAGGACGACGACCGTTCCCGGCGCAACGACGAGTGGTCATTCCGGGCGGGAGTGAATCTGCCCCTGTTTTCCCTGGCCCGGCGACCCGACCGAGTGGAAAGCGCCGGGTGGAGGGCGGCGCGGGCCCGCCTCCACGAGAGCCTGGAGATAATCCGCGCCGAGGCGGAAGAGGCCCGGGCCGCCTGGCTCGACGCGGTCGACTCCCATACCGAGTTCAGGCAGAGCTGTGAACCTCTCCTCGACGAGATCCGCCGCGACCTGGAAATCATACAAACCCGGCCGGAGATCGAGATCCTGGCCGTCCTGCGGCTGAAAGAATCGCTGCTGGAGACCGAGCGGCTGCTGGCCCGGTCTCGGTTTGAAGTCGAACGCGCCGCCCTTGAACTCGACGCCGCCCGGGGAACGGATTCCTGGTAAAAAAACCGAGCAGAATATTGCGAAACCTCAAATTCCCTCTCCTCCTTGAGGGAGAGAGCTTCAACCGAATGACACTTTTAAAGTGTTATCGCACGGGCACAATTCATCCGGATGGATGAAAAGATGTGGGTAACGTTAAGCCGTTGGGGGGGAGGTTTTTTTGTAGATACAGTTGACGGGTTTATCAAGTTTACTCCCGGCTATTGCCGGGACCGGAGGCGGCCTTCAAGACAGATATTGTTGAACGTCACCCGCCTTCCCCTGGAAGCGGACATCCCGCGGCCCCGGAAACGGACCCGAACTTTGAAATCGGGGTTGGCGGCGGTCCCCGGCACGCCGGAAAAATCGATCCGGTAAAGCCGGAAATCCCCCGTCAAGGGCAGAAGCTCTTCGGCCAACCCGTCAGCCGTCCACTCCGGCTCTCCCGCCGCCACGGAATAATCGACGAGAAGGGAGTCGGCCGCCCCCTCGTCTTTGGCGGCGAAGCTGAAGACGACCTCTTCAAAGCCTTCGGTGGGGAGGTGGAAGACCATCGTGTTCTCTCCCCCGTCGCCGACAAACGGCTGCCGGACCTGCAGACCCCGCATACTCGTCTCTTCGAAGGGAATCCCGTAGTTGGCCCCCGGCCGGTAGTTGAGCGCCGTCGGCGCGTTGCGCCGCTCCATTGAAGCCCGGCGCCAGTTCCCGTGGCCTTCGAAGAACGGGTAGCCGTCCAGCGCCGAGTGAAAGCTCAGTATCGCGCCTTCGCCCCGGCTGTGGGTCGGCGCGACCTCCTCCAGAGGCGTGTCGTTGGGAAGGGTGGTGTCGAAGAGCCAGAAATAGACCGGGACCGGCGCCGCGGACCGAACAAAGACGGCCTTGAGTTCAATATCTTCATCGGGCGCGAAATTGATGACCGCAGCGTCCGAATCGAAGCCCTCCCACCGGCTGAACTCGTAACCCGGCTCCGGGAGCGCCTCCAGCTCGACCGGGATCCCACTGAAGTAGATCCCCGTCCAGGGGTAGGGGTCGCCCTCGATTCCCGGCGTGCCGTCCCTGATCTCGATGGTGTTGACGCGGACGCGGCCGTGCCGGGGGTCCGACACGCCGATCTTCACGTTAGCTTCGTTTTCAATGCCGAAGCGCTCGCGAAGGTGAAGCCGTTGAATAACCGGGCGTCTCTTCGCGAACTCGACCATCGCCTCGATGTTTTCCTCCCAGCCGACCGGCTGCCTCCAGCGCCGGATATGATCGGGGATCTCCGGTCCGATATTCCGCTTCAACCGCTCGATGATCCCGACCGTCCTCTCCGGCAGAAAAGTTGTGTTTAGCAGGTCGGCGAAACGGTTGATGAAGCGGTTTTTAAAATCCTCGTTTTCCAGCAGCTTCCGGAAAAGAAAAGTCGACCAGGGGGGGTTCGGCCAATCGGGCCCGTCGTCGGCGAGGGCGAAAGCCAGCGTGTCGTGTTCATATCCGGCCGGGCCGGTCTCGCCCCCGAAGCCGTAATCGGTGTCGTAGAGCAGCCAGCGCCAGCGACCGTCGTGGCCGCGGGGGCGGCCGGGACGATAACCGCCGGTCCGCAACCGCCAGAACCTGATGTTGTTTCCGGGCCAGTCCGTGTTGGCGGCGAAAATCTGGGCGGCCTGGTAGTCGATGAAACTTTCCACATCCATCCGGGCGCGGATACGATCGTAGTGTTGTGGAGCGGAAAGACCGTGATTTTCGATGTATTCGAGCATTGCCCGGTAATCTTCGGAGTCGCCCTCCCGGACCTCGGCGTTGTTTTCAAGAAAATCGATATTCTCTCCGTCCACCCCGTAAACCCGGGCCAGGTAATGCTTGTCGTATCTCTCCCGGAGGTTGTGGATTCCCCAGTATTCGCCGTTGATGAAGACGATCGCCGGCCGGTAGGCCTGGGTGTCGAAGTTAAGATGGCTCACCATCGTCTGGATCGCCGCGTCGCGCAGGAGCGTCGAATCGCCGTCCTGACCCGAATTGCGCAGGATAAAACGCTTGTAGCTGTCGTATTCCAGGTCCGGAAAGATCGAGTGGGCGAATTCCGACCGGCTGTAGAGATTCCGGGCGTAAAACCGCAGCGACTTGCACCTCAGGGCCCGGGTCAACCCGCCGTGAATTCGGACTCCCATATCCTGACTTAAGACCGCTCCGGAAACGCCCGGATAAAATAACTCGATATGGGCGGGATGCTCCGAACCGAAGCCCCGGCGGTGGTAGTTGGCCGGGACACCGTATTCGGCCGGTTTTTCGGGGTTCTTCCGCCGCCAATCGTCAAAATCTTCTCCCGCCGTATAAATGCCGTCGTAATAGTCGAAGAAAGCGTCTTCCCGGGCGCTGATCGAGACCACCGGCAGATTAGAAGGATTCTCACTCGAGTGAACAAAATAAGTGTGGGTCTCGGTCGGAGAAGGGAGGG
>PUNC01000178.1 GCA_003551625.1 PVC group bacterium
AGATTATAAGTTGATTAGAGGGAAACGTCCCCCCTCACCCTGCCCTCACCCCCCGGAAACGGGGGGAGAGGGTTTTTTGGGGGGGGCGAGCGGTGGTTGATAATCTTTCGCTCCGGTGGGCAAGCCCACCGGGGGCGCATTGGTAAAGAGCACGGTTAGTTTAATCTTTCGCTCCGCCGGGTCAAGTCCGGCGGGGGCGTTAGGCAGGGCTGAAGCCCTGCGCTACGAAAATAACGGGGGGCAGAAAATCACGTTCGCGGGAATACGGGCTCGAGGACTTCGACCCGGACGCGGGCCACGCCCCGCCCGAGAGTTCCCAGGCGACGGGCGGCGCGATAGGAGAGATCGATACCCCGGGTGGGATGCGGCTGCAGGGGAAAGATGGCCCGGCCCGCTTCGTCCATCCGGTAGGGACCCCGGTCGTTGATGGTGACCACGACCGAACGACCGGTTTCCAAATCCACCACCCGCACCCTGGTCCCGAAGGGGAGCCGGCGGTGAGCCGCGGTCAGATCCAGCTTGTTGTAGGTCCGCCCGGAAGCGGTGGTCCGGCCGTGAAAAGGAACGCCGTACCAGGAAGCCATCGTCTCCTCCCGGGAGACCACGCGCCAGCGCGGCAAGAGAAGCCCGGTCAACAGAAGAAGAACGCAGAGCGCGGCGAAGATCAGATGACCGGCGCCGATATAGCTGTCGATTAAACGTTTCAAGACCTGTCCGGAAAGATAAGGGCGCGAAACCACCCGGTAAGTTCTTCGCCCCAGCGCGGGGATTCGGTCCAGATATGGCCGTAAACCCAGACCGACGACTCCCAGAAACGGGCGAAGAAGGCCTGGTAGATGCCGTTGCCGGAGACAAAGATCAGCAGCAACGACAGAACCATAACATTGCCGAGATAGATCAGGGGAAGGGAAAAGACGACGCCGTTGACGGTGACGTCGGGCTGCCGCTGAAGCAGGGTGAAGATGGTGAAGGTCAGGTGGAAGGTCCAGGTGAAACCCACGGCAAAGGCGAAGGCCCCGGGAACAGCCGGGTGATCGGTAATAAGCGTGACGACCAGGTAGATAATCACCGCCAGCGCCGTGTAAACCGGGAAGAAATACGGCGCGAGAAAGATCAGGAAATTCGAACGGTCGGCCTTGACCCTCCCCCCGGCGGCGGTGACCCGGAATTTTTTCACCCGCCCGCCGAAGAGCCAGATCCAGAGAACGTGGGTCAGCTCGTGGCCGAAGATATAGGTGCGGATCGGCTGCTGAAAGACGGCCAGAAGAAAGAGGTAGGAGACGGCGCCGATGAAGAAGAGAAGCTCCCCCAGCAGAAGGCCGAAGATCATATCCCTGAAAACCAGGGTTACCGCGACGCAGGCGGGGAGCAGCAGAAGACCGATGAGGAATTTAAGAAGTTTCATAATAGCCTACATCCCCGCAAGAGATCCTTGAAGTTTGAGAACCGGACCTTAAAGAGGATCAGCCGGTGTTGAGGCCTTCCCGGATGAAGGTCGGGATATCGAGGTCTTCGCCGTCAACCAGGGTGGGATTGGTATCCGAGAAGGCTCCCCGGTATTCCTGGCCGATGGGTAGCTTGCCCTGCCGGGGAGGCAGAGAACCGGTCTCGAAGACCAGGGGGACGGACGGCGCCCGGCCGGCCCGCGCTTCCGCCCCGCCGATGACCAGATCGACCCGGATCCGGTCTTCCGGTTCGGAACTCTGCCGGACGGTGAAGAGCAGCTCCGACTGCTCGCCCAGGATCCTGGAGAGCACGTCCAGGGCCGGGCGCAGCTGGGCGATCGTCGGAAGTCGGGCGGCCCGGACGCACAAGAGCGCGCCGCGGGCGGATTTAAGCTCCGCCGGGTTCAGGCCGAGCTGGGTGACCGCGCTCTTGACCGAAGCCAGAATCTTGTCGGGATGGTCGCACTGAACCGTAATCGCCACCGATTCTCCTTCCGGCGCGAAGACGTTGCGAAGACGGGCCTGGTCGCCCCCCAGCGGCGGGGAGACGGTGAGATAGGAGATGACCGCGGCCAGCGAGGCGTCAAGCAGGCGGTCGCAGTACTCAAAGGCCCGGTCGCAGGGCGCGCTCTCCTCGATCCGGCCCAGCATCCGGTCCAGGGAGAAAGACAGGTAGGAGACCCCGGCGGCGGTCAGGGCTTCGACCGCTTCCCGGCTGTTGGCGGCCCGTTTCTTCCCCTCGAATTCAAAGGGCCGGGTCAGGAGGGCCAGGACCGGCAGTCCGAGTTCCGCGGCGAGCCGGCAGAGCGGCGGGGCGGCGCCGCTGCCGATCCCGCCCCCCAGGCCGGCGGCGACGATCACGATTCCGGAACCGGACAGCTCCTTGCGAACCGCCGCGCGGCACTCGGCGAAGGCCTTCTCGCCCCGGACCCGGTCTCCCCCGGTCCCGGAACCCGAAAGCGACTTTTCGCCGGCCGTTATCTTCACCGGCGTCGAAGAGAGAACCAGCGATTGCAGGTCGGAATTCAGGGCCACCTTCTTCACCGTTTCCTCGAAAACGGTGGGCAGCCGGTCCAACGTCCTGACCCCCCAATCCCCGACCCCCCAGAGGGCAACCGGAGGGGCGGGAGCGCGTTTGTCCTTTTTATTCATATCACAGGTTCCGGTTGAGCCAGCCTTTAACGCCGCGAAGATACTTTTTCAAGCCGCCGGAGGTGTCTTCCCGCGAAGACGAGTAGAGCCGATGGCTCCGCGCCATCTTCAGCAGCCCGACGGCGGTGGAATAGACCGGGGCGTCGTCCAGCCCATCCACCCCCTCCACGTCCCAGGGGCGCCCCTGCCGGACCGGCATCGGGAAGATTTCGCCCGCCAGCGGGCAGCATCCGGCAAGCAGGGAGGCCCCGCCGGTCAGAACCATTCCGGAAGCCATATGCCGGTAGAAACCCTCGCGGTCAAGCTCCCGGTTGATGATCTGGAAGATCTCGCTCATCCTCAATTCGATGATCTGGGAGAGCAGGTAGCGAGAAAGCCGGGATGAGGCCCGACCCCCGAAAGCGGGGGAGGAAAACTGATCCTCGGGATCGATCCGGCCGGAGATCGAACAACCGTACTTCTTTTTAATCTCCTCGGCCTGATGAAGAAGAATCTTCATCCCGACGGCGACGTCGTTGGTCACGTGGTCCCCCCCCAGCGGAAGGGAACGGGTGCAGCGGACCGCCTCCCCGTGAAAGACGACGTAATCGGTGGTCCCGCCGCCGATGTCAACCACCACCGCCCCGGACTGCTGCTCTTCTTTTTTCAGCACCGCCTGGCTGGCGGCCAGGGGCTGAAGCGATACGTCTTCGACCCGCAGACCCGCCTGCCGGATGGCCCGGAGAATATTGTCGAAAGGCCCCCACCGGACGGTGACCACGTGGACGCGGGCCTCCAGGCGGGCCCCGACCAGCCCCAGGGGATTGATGATGCCGTCGCGGTCGTCGACGGCGAAATCCTGCGGAATGACGTGAAGAACCCTCGCCTCGGCGGGAAGGGTGATCTTCTGGGCGGCCTTGACCGCGGCGACGATGTCTTTCCGGTCGATACCGGCCTGCGGCTTGGCCACCGGAACCGCGGCCCGGCCGTTGTAGCTCTGGACGTGGGACCCGGCGATCCCGGTAAAGACGGAGTCAATGGGACGGCCGCAGGTCTTCTCCGCCGCTTCCGTCGCCTTGCGGATTGAATCGACCGCCAGCTCCAGGTTGACCATCTCGCCCTTCTTCAATCCCCGGGAAGGATGGTTACCGATCCCCAGGATCCGGAGCTCGCCTTCGGGGTCCAGCTCCGCGGCCAGAACGCAGATCTTGGTGGTGCCGACGTCAAGGGCGGCGATGAATTGGCTTTCGTCAGACATTATTCTATTTCCGGGCTAACGGTACCTGACCGGAACGTTGGGGTAGTAGCGAAGATCCACCGCCGCCCGGCGGTCCCGCTCGCCGGCAAGATGCGGCAGCAGGGCGCGGAGATGTTCGAGCTGTTCGATCATATTGTCCCGGGAGATTCTGACCTCGTGGCCGGAGGCGGTCTTAATATCCATCACCCCGGAACGGGAGATCGCGATCTCGGTGATCTCCAGGGCGAGGGTCAGGTCCCGGGCGTCAAGCTCCCGCAGCAGGGTCAGGCAATCGGCGACCTCCCCGGCGGGGTGAAGACGGCCGTCGCTCACACTCAACCGCGGTCCGCTGATCAGGGGAAGATTTTCGGCCCCCCTCTCCTTCTCGCCCCGCAGCACCACTCCCCACCCATCGATGGTGTAATAGCGCCCGTATCTTACCCGGGCCCGCGGCTGTCTTTCCAGGATGTTTACCCGCAAGGTGTCGGGAAAGATCCGGAAGACGGCCGCGTCCTCGATGTTGGTCTCCGCCAGCAGGCGATCCCGGTAGATCGCCGGGTTGACGCGAAAGATATTTTCTCCGGGCTCAAGGCCGGATATCTCCAGAATATCCTCTTCGCTAAAAGTCTGCAGGTTGGAGATCTCAATGCTGGTCACCTCGAAATACTGCGTGGTCAGGAGGACCCGCCGGATCGCCGCGACCGCCCCCGCCAGGACCAGGATGTAGAGCGTAAACCCGTAGAACCGGCGGCGGTTCTTGCCGGGCGAAGGGGCCGCCGACTTCCTTTTCCGCGCCTTCACTTTGACCCGGGGGATACCGGGCTTAAAACTGGAACTTAATTCAACCCAGCTCATTTTAACCTCCTATTTTAACGTGAACGAAAGAAGTTCAAGACACAGTTGTTGAAACTCGATCCCGGCGGCGCGGGCCGCCATCGGGTAGAGACTGTTGCCGGTAAAGCCGGGGATGGTATTCAACTCCAGTACCCGGGGGGTTCCGTCACTCCCGAGAATGATATCCACCCGGGAGTAGTGGCGGCAACCCAGCGACCGGTGCGCCCGGAGAGCGTCTTCCCGAAGCCGGAGCGCGATTTGTTCTTCCAGCCGCGCCGGGACTATGAACTCTGTCCGGCCCTTGACATACTTGTTGTCGTAATCGAAATGGCCGGCGGCGGGAACAATCTCCACCACCGGCAAGGGGGTATATCCGAGGATTCCCACGGTCAACTCCGGACCGGCAATAAACGACTCCACGATGAACCTTTCATCGTACCGCCCGGCCAGATCGCAGGCGGCGGCGAAATCTTCAGCCGAGGTTACCACGCTCAGACCGATACTGGAACCCTCGCGGCAGGGTTTGACGACAACCGGGAAGAAATCGGGAGCCGGGACCCGGCCGCCGGAGCGGTATTCCCTCCAGGACGGCACGTTAAGGCCGGCGGCTTCAAAACGCCGGCGGGACGCGGCCTTGTCGAAAGCCAGCCGGCTGGCGGCGGCGTCCGAGCCGGTATGGGCAATCCGATGGTCGGCCAGGAACTCCTGGATGGTCCCGTCCTCGCCGAAATGGCCGTGCAGGGCGATGAAGGCGCGGTCGATCCCGGCGGCGGCGATCGCGGAAGTGATCTCGCCGGCCTCGCCGATCTCCACGACCTCCACTCCGGATTCGCGCAGGGCCGCGGCGATGGCGCGGCCGGACTTGAGGGAGATCTCCCGCTCCGAAGAGGTTCCCCCCAGGATAACGCCGACTTTGCCGAAGTCCGGGATTGTCATTTTTGTTTAACCACAGAGTTCACAGAGAAATCAGAGGCTCCGCACCCTGGTAAAGACTCGTAATCATTGATCGGTTATCCGTGATCAGTAAAAGGCCCAGTCCCTCGCCACTCTTAATAGAATTTGACAGGATAACAGGATCGACTGGATTAAAATTGCTCCGCACCCTATGCCCCCTTTTTCTCGCGCAGAGACGCGGAGACGCGGGGTTTAAAATTTGCTCCGCACCCGCCCTCCATTACTCCGTTCAGGAGAGGCGGACAAGCCCGATCCCCCTTTGTTCTCTCGCCCGCCCTCCATTACTTCGTGCAGAAGCGGCGGGCAAACGAAGACGCCAAGATCGCAAAGATATTCCTAACAGTCTAAAAAGCTTGTTTTAACTACGAATCACGCAGATTTACACAGATGCGGACCGGTAAAGGCAGATTACAGCCCCGAAAAATGGCTCCTGCGGCGCCATCTCGGGGTAAAATTCTGGATTTTAGATTCCGGTTGTGCTCCGCACCCTATCCCTCTTTGTTCTCTCTCGAAGACGCCAAGAACACAAATTGCTCCGCACCCTATCCCCCTGTTTTAGACAGGATTAACAGGATGGACCCCGATAAAAGACCATCGGGGCAGGCACGATAAGTGCTCCGCACCCTACCCCACTTTTTCTCGCGCAGAGACGCGGAGACGCGGGGTTTATAATTTGCTCCGCACAGTCTAAACCCCTACAGGCTGATTTCCGTTGGATATGATAAAAAGCCGTCATATTAGTTAGCATCTTCGATCAGATTGCCGGCCAGCTCGCCGATGTCGCCGGCGCCCATCACCGCCACGAGGTCGCCGGGAAGGACTTCGGACCG
>PUNC01000097.1 GCA_003551625.1 PVC group bacterium
AGGCAGCCGAGATGAACTTCGAGCTTGAGCAGGCTGCGGTGCTTGTCTCGGCGGTCGCCAAGGGTACGAACCAGGGTGGTAAGGCTGCAGCCGAGCAGTTCGGTCGTATCCTCTCGACCTTCGAGACCCAGCGCGGTCGCAACGTCCTGCTCGATGCAGGCATCGGTGATCGGGGGATGTTCGCGCAGAACGAGATCGGCGCGGTCGTCTTCGAGTTGATCGAGAACTATGACGACCTCACCGAGGCGCAGCAGCGCAACATCAAGACGACCTTCGGCTCCCGTCGTGAGGCTCGTGCCCTCAATGCGCTGCTCAACCGTCGTGAGCAGATCCTCACGACGCTCACCGAGGCGGAGAATGCCCACGGCCTCGGTCAAGAGCGTGTGAACCAGATCATGCGCGAGATGGCCAACCAGATCCGCGTCCTGGGGACCAACTTCACGAACTTCGGTGCGGTCCTTGTCCGGTCGGGACTGCTCAACTTCTTCGGCCTCATGCTACGGGGCATCAACACCGTCCTCGGTGGCCTCAACAACTTCCTGTCGATGATGAACGACCTTGCCGATCGCAACCCGATCCTGTCGTTCGCCAGGGATGCGGGGATGGTGCTCATCGGGCTCACGGCCACGATGAAGGGCCTCTCGGTCGCCTCGGACATGGTTGCGGCGAGCCTGGCCCGCCAGGCCGCAGCCGCCGGGACGCTCCAGTCCGCCGCTGCCGCCCCACTCATCGGTGGCAAGATTGCTCGGGCTGCCCAGCGCGGTGGGATGCCACTGACGCAAACACAAACGGGCATCCAAACGGCCACGAACGCCGCAGCCCAGCGTGCAGCCTACGGGGCCAGTGCAGGCGCTGGCGCAGGCTTCGTACCGGGGGCTGTCGCAGGCGCGGCCATGGGGCGTGGTGGTCGCCTCGGGCGCATGTTCGGTCGCGGTCGCGCTCCTGGCGTTCAGCACCACGGGCCGCAGGTGCCCGGCATCAGTCAGAGCATGGCCGGTCGAGACCAGCATCTCAATGCCCTTCTCACGGCGATGGTCGCCCGCGAGAGCATGAGCATCATGCAGCGCATCCGCACCTCCGCGCCGAGGATGGCGGGGTCGCTCGGCCGTGGCATTGAGAACCTTGGCGGTCGCTTGGGTCAGTGGGGCGAGCGCACTCGCGGCCGGGGCGGACTCATGGGCCGCTTCGGTCAGATGGCGAGTCGCGTGGGGGTTGGCCGCGCTGCCGCTGGCGGCGCTGCCGCTGGCGGCATGACCAAGCTCGGTTCGACGATCGCCACGCTAGGCCCGAAGGCATGGCTTGCCGCTGGGGCCATCGCGGCCGTCGCGGGGTCCTTCGCTCTCATCCGTCAGGCAGCAGAGCGAGAGCGCCAGCGCGCCGAGAGCGGCTACGGCCTCATCCAGGGTGATCTTTCCGAGGAACTTCGTGAAGAGACCGAGGAGCGCCAGCGTGAGGAGGCACTTGGGCCCCTCTCACGCTTCACCGCTCGTGGCCGGGAGGCTCAGCAGGAGGAAGCGGAGCGCCGGGCTGAGGAGCTTGCAGACATGCTCCCCGGCGAGCGTGCCATCGCCGAGTCCACGGAGGAGGCTTCGGGCTTCCTCTCACGGATGGGGTCATCGCTGCTTGGCCTGGGTGGGGCCTTCACGGGCTTCATGAGCGATATGGGCAGCCTTGCCACAAGGCCGATCACTGCTGGGATGGAGGCTCTCTCCACGGTGGTCCCTGAGGAGTACATCGAGGTGCGCGATGAGATGGCGGATCGCATCTCCGGGCGCATCGGGAGCATGGCCGAGGGGCTAGAGAACGCCATTCTCGATGACATCCTCTCACGGGACTCCGATTCGACTGCCGGCCGCTTTATGCGCCGCATGGCCGACGCGCACATGCCTGGCAGGTTCTCTGAGCGCTTGTATGACACTGAGCGCGACCGGCTCAGAGACGACATCGAGGTCGAACTCGATGGCCGGGCCCAGTCCCTTGCTGCGTTCATGGAGGACATCGAGAGCCTCTACACCCTTGATGACGACGACATGCCGGTCGTTAACGAGGGGGCCTTCGAGGCGACGGACCAGGAGGGCAGGCTTGAGGAGGTTGCCCGTCAGAAGGAGGCCGCTGAGGAGGCCTTCCTCGGGCAGTTCGATGACCTCCAGCGTGCGTACCTCGACGGGGCGATCGACGAGCGCGAGTACGAGGCTCGCGCCGCTGCGTTGCGCGACGCACGCGATGAGGTCGTTGGGGCCATCGAGTCAGCCGAGCGCGCCATTCTCGGCCTCCAGGACATCGATCGACTCATGGCCGAGGAGCTTGACAGTCTCCTTGAGACCATCGGCCAGATCGAGAGCATCGGTCCGGCGCTCATCGGACTCGATGACATCGAAGGCGCTCTTGAGATCATGCTCGCGGATCTCGTTCCAGACGCATCATCCTGGGCGGGCTACCTCGATGCCCTTACGAGCGGTTCGCTCACCGAGCTTGAGTTCGCTGAGGAGATCCAGCAGCTTCGCGTCGATGCCCTCAACGAGGCTGAGCGCCACCTTGAAGAGGCGAGGGAGACCGGGCTCGACGAGGAGGAGATCGAACAGGCCGAGGCCACCGTCGCCCGCCTGGCGGGTGAGGTCGCACAGGGCCAGCAGCAGATCTGGGACAACACCGTCTCGACCGCTCACGACATGGCCGAGCTTGCTGGCCAGATCGCCGGTGGGTCGGTGCGCATCGCTGAGGAGGCGCTTGAAGAGGCCGAAGCGGCGCTCATGGAGCAGATCGCTCTCGTGCCAGCCGACTCACCTGAGTACTACCGACTCCTGGAGCAGCTCCGCGACCTCTCCCGCGTGCGTGTGGAGATGGAGCTTGAGCCCCAGCGCCGTGACGCGGAGATGCGTGGTGCTCGCACTGAGGACCCCCTGGAGCAGGCGCGCATCGACAGCGACATGGCTCAGAGGGAGTACCAGGCGCTCGTCGGTGCGGCCAACGAGATGGGCCTGCGGGGTGAGGCACGTCGCGCCTATCTCCACGATGCGGAGATCGCCGTCATCGAGGCTGAGCGCAATGAGGCTTCAGCACTTGAGGATCGCCTTGAGTCAGAGCTGCAGTTTGAGGTGCTCCAGACTGAGGACCCCCGCATCCAGGCGATGCTTGAGCTTGAGGCTGCAATCGCCGCGCGCGATCGCTACCAGGGCGATGACCCCGACCGCATTCGTGAGCTTGATGGCCGGATCATCGAGGCCCGCCGCCAAGAGGCGCAGGCCATCGACCAGATCGCTCAGGCCGAGCTTGACCTCGCCCTGAGCGAGACTGAGGACCCCCGCATCCAGGCGATGCTTGAGCTTGAGGCGGCGCTCGAATCGCGCGACCGCTACGAGGGTGACGACCCAGCGGAGATTGCACGCCGTCAGGTTGAGGTCAACAACGCCCGCCGCCAAGAAGCGCAGGCTATCGATCAGGTCGCGCAGGCTGAGCTTGACCTTGCTCTGAGCGCAACCGAGGACCCCCGCGAGCAGGCGCTCCTTCGTCTTCAGGAAGCGATCGAATCGCGCGACCGTTACAGGGGTGACGACCCAACAGAGATCGCAAGCCGTCAGGCTGAGGTCAACAACGCCGAGCGCGAGGCAAGGGATGCGGAGCGCGCTGAGCGTGACGCCATCGCCGAGACTGAGATCGCTCTGGCGCGTGACCCCGAGGTCCGGCTCCTCGCGCAAATTGCCCTTTCTCGCCGACGCCTCGCGGAGGCCTCAGAGAGGGGCCGCGCTGAGCAGGAGCGAGAGCGCCAGAACCTCATCCAGCTTGAGCAGGAGCTTGAGGATGAGCGCAACCGCATCGTCATGGCGCAGTATCAGACGCGCATCAGTGCGACTAGAAACCCCGTGCGCCAGGCGGAGATTCAGCTTCAGATGGCGCGTGAGCAACTGCGCCAGGCCGAGGGTCGCCTTGAGGTTGAGCAGGCCATTCAGGCGGTCAACGCGGCAACCCACCAGCTAGAGGATGCGACCAATCAGGTCATCCTTGCGCGCTACCAGACCCGCCTCAGCGCCACCGAGGACCCTCTCCAGCAGGCGCGCATTCAGCTCCAGATGGCCAACGAGCAGCTTCGGCAGGCCCAGGGTCAAGCCGATCGGGAGGCGGCGCTGCAAGCGATCAACCAGGCCCGCCTCTCCGAGCGCGACGCTCTGGAGGCCATCGCGCAGTCGCAGGCGAGCATCGCCCAGGCCATCGCCCAGGCCAACGACGATCAGGTCGAGCTGGCGCGCCTGCAGACCCAGGAGCTGCAGCGTCAGCTCGCGGAGGCGCGCAGGCGTGGCCAGGGTCAGGCCAGCATCAACGAGCTGCGCGCCCAGATCATTGCCGCCGAGGCCGCACAACGTGACGCGGTCCTCCAGGACAAGCTCGACACCATCAACTTCAACCGTGAGATGGGCCACATCACGGCGAACGAGGCGATCTCTGCGCTTCAGCGGATCCTGGAAGAGATGGACCTCACCGAGCGTCAGCGTCGGGATCTCAAGCTCCAGATCAAGCGCCTGCAGGACGACCTTCGCGATCAGCTCACCGGGTCGGGGTTCAACATTCCGACGGAGATCGACTTGCCGACGGCCTATCAGGTGCGTCGCTCCCTCGGCATGGGGACCTCGAACATGGTCTCCCAGGCGCACTCGACGACGAACGTCATGGACTCCAACAACACCTACAGCTACCAGATCCACAACACGTTCAACCAGACGGTTGCTAGCGATGTGGAGATCGAGGTGGTTGCCGATGCGGTGGCTCGCAAGGTGGCCGAGGAGATGAGTCGTGGTCGCAAGTCGACGCAGTCGACGCCGCACCTCGTGGGGATTGGCTAAGGAGGGCCTGGATGGGCAATGGTCAGGCGGTCTACCCCCCCGAGGGGTCGCACCGATGGGTGTTCTACGACGTCCATGAGCGGACGGTCCCGCCCTACGTGTGGGAGTGGTACGTCAACCCCAACGAGGGTGGCTCACCCAACGTTCAGAAGGCCGTGAGCGTGGCGGTCAACACCGGCCCGAACCGTGGGGCCCTCCTCCAGGAGGGTCGCATGGAGGCCCCCACGTTGAGCTTCGGAGGGGTCATCCTCCACCGCGATCAGTACGAGGTCATGGAGGCGTGGTTCGATTGGCGGATCCTCATTGGGCTCATGGATGACCTTGATCGCCAGTTCCTCGGCGTGTTCGCCCAGTGGCAGCCCAATCGCCAGCGGCGTGGGACCAACCCCTGGTATCACACCTACCAGGCGCAGTTCCGTGTCTCGGCCTACAAGACCGCCTCGGGTGTGAGCCGCTTCGCGCGTTGGCCCCTCGATTTCGATCTCACCGACCTGCCTACTGGCGGGTTCCAGGGGGGTTAGGCGTGCGCGACCCTCATAACCCCCAGTTCCTCGCATGGCAGCAGGCGATGCGCACCGGCGACATGACGGGTGCCAATCGCCCCTTTGGTCGCCTCACGATCTCGCGCAGTCAGATCGAGTCTTTCACGAGCAATCGACCGGGCCCCTGGCGAAGCCTCATCCTCGACCGTCAACGCCGCCACCCTGAGATTCCCTATGTCAAGTCGATTGAGGTTAGCCGCTCCATTGGTCAGGATGCGGCAACGGCGACGATCGTCATCTACAACGACTACAACGCCCCGGACGACTGGCACCCCGAGGGGCTCGACACTGGGATCTACCGGGCTGGCTACCGGGCCCCCGACCGGGGCATGCAACCGTCGGTGAGGGCTCCAAGCGTCTATGGGGTGACCGATGAGTACCCCACCGATTGGGGCTTTCCCCCGGTGGGCTCCAATGAGCATGAGTCCTCGGTGCGGTTCAACCATCGGCTCTTCCTGCCCAACCGCATCATCCGCACCTACCAGGGCTACGGGTCGGACAACTTCGATGAGTTCGGCAATCAGATCTGGCACAAGGAGGCCGGGTACGTCCACCCCCGCGATGACAGCAAGCTCACGCTCACGGGGACCTGGCTCATCGACTCGGTTGTCTTCTCCACCAGCGATGGGGTCGTGACGATTCAGTGCCGGGACTTCGCCAAGCTCCTCCTGGAGCAGGTCGTCTACCCGCCCATGATCCCCATGGAGCGCTTCCCGCTTGTCTACTGCCCCACACGACCCCCGAGTGGTCAGGAGGGTGACACCAGCTCCAACCGTGTCGGTGGATACTCACGCTCGTCCAATGACCCCTGGTTCGGTCGAGGGGCGAGCGTTCATGGGCATCGACCGCAGCATGCCTTCGATGGCAAGTCGGGGACCTACTGGCTGAGTGTTGGCAACTCAGGGCCCCGCAAGGGGTGGTCCTTCGAGTGGATCGAGACTGAGACCGGAGGCAACGAGGTCAACGAGATCAGCCTGCACACCCAGGGCTCAGGCTACCTCTGCTACGTGTCAGTCATGGAGGGTGGCTCCTGGCAGGGCTC
>PUNC01000189.1 GCA_003551625.1 PVC group bacterium
ACATTGCCCTCGTTATTCAGGGGGTGCGGTTCAACGATGGGGTGATGGCAAAAGCCTCGTAATTTCGGATTAGGAAGGAAGCTCCTTACAAGCTCTCATCCACAACATTTGACAATACCTCTCGTGCCATTAGCGCATTCGTGTAATTCGTGTTCCCCAATAGGGGGCGAGGGACTGGGCCTTTACCAAAACACTTCATTTCTTTGTGCCTTCGTGCCTCCTTCGACTTCGCTCAGGACAGATTTGTGTGAGACGGGAATCAGGCTATAGGGGCTTAGGCTGTAGGCTATTAGGAGAAGATCCAATTCCCCGCGTCTCAGCGTCTCCGCTCCCCGGCGGCGGCCCGGAAGACCTCCTCGAAGCGGCTCACCCCGGCCGCCAGGGAGAGGTTTTCGGCGTAGAAACGCCGCCCCCGCGCTCCCATCTCCTCCCGGGCCGGCCGGGGGAGGGCGGCGAGCCGCCGCGCCGCCGCGGCCAGCTCGCGGGGATTCTCGGGGGGGACGATCAGGCCGGCGCCGGAGCTTTCGATCAGGTCGGCGGCGTCCCCCGCCACCCCCATCAGGACCGGTTTGCCCATCGCCAGGGCGACCTGGGTCTTGCCGGGGATGGTGACGCGGAAAAGAGGGTCGTCCTTGAGGTGAACCAGCAGGCAGTCGGCCAGGTTCAATACCTTCCCGATCTCGCTGATCGGGCGGCCGGGCAGGAAGACCAGGTTGTCCAGGCCCGCCCGGCGGGCCCGTTCCCGGAGGTTGTTCAGCTCGACTCCCCGGCCGACCAGAACGAAACGGATCCGGGGATCCTGCTCCCGGAGGATTCCGGCGGCCTCGATAACGGTTTCCAGGCCCTGGGCCTTTCCCAGGTTGCCGGCGAAAACGATGTTGAACCTGCCGGGAAAACCCAGCTTTCCGGCCAGTTCCCGGTCGGGGGGGGACGGCCGGATGCAGGACTCGTTGGTCCAGTTGTAGATCACCGAGATCTTCTCCCCGGGGACCCCGCGTCCGGCCAGGACCCGCTTGAAACCGGGCGAGAGAACGACGATCCGCGCCGCCCTCCGGTAGATGAAACGGCACCAGCCGCCGATCATTTTCAGCAGGGCCGGGTTGGTCAGCATCCTGGTCGCGGGAAGCGTGTCCGGCCAGAGATCCTGGATATCGAGGACGAAGGGCGCTCCGCGGGCCGCTGCCGCGGTCAGGGCGGGCAGCCCGATACTGGCCGGGGGATGGTAAACGTAAAGGACGTCCGCCGGCCCGGCCGTCAGAACTCCCCCGGCGGCCGCCGAGAGGGCGAAGCTTAAGTAGCCGGCGGCGCGCCTGAAGCCGGAGGAATCGTGGCTCGGGTAGAGGGGGAAGCGGTGGACGACGACCCCGTCCATCTCTTCCCGCAGGTAGGGCCGGAGCCGGTAGCCGGGGTAGATCCGCCCCCCGGGGTAGTTGGGGAAACCGGTGATCGCTTCGACCCGGTGGCCGCGGCGGATGAGCTCCCGGGCGAAAGTCAGTTTCTTGAAACCCGGCTCCGGGTCGAACGTCTGGGAGACCATCAGAACCCGCAGGCCGGACAATCTCTGGGGCTTCGCGGTCATCTCCGAGATTCACCGCCGCCGGCCGTTATTCCGGTTTTCTCCAGACGACCCGGTTTACGTAATCGGTGTAGCTCAGGACTATCCGCAGCACTTTTTCCGAGAAGGCCGGCGCCCGGTAGTCCTCGACCAGGCGGAGGAGACGGTCTTCCCCCCGGGGCTGGCGGGAGACGATCTCCAGTCCCCGCAGCACCCTTTCCGGTTCCAGCCCGGTCAGGATTACGGCTCCCTCTTCCATCCCTTCCGGTCGTTCGTGGGCCTGACGGAGGTTGAGAGCGGGAAAGTTGAGGATCGAGGCTTCCTCGGTGATCGTGCCGGAATCGGAGAGCACGGCCCGGGAGCCCTGCTGCAGGCGGACGTAGTCGGTGAAGCCCAGGGGTTTGAGCAGCCGGACGCCGGGCGGAAGCTCGACCCCGGCGGCCCGGATCTTCTTGCGGGTGCGGGGATGGGCGGTCACGATCACCGGGACGGTCTTTTTCCGCCCCAGCCGGCGAAGCAGGCGGACCAGCCGGGCGAAGTTGGCCTCCAGGTCCAGGTTCTCCTCCCGGTGGACGCTGACGACCAGGTAGCCCCCTTCCTTCAGTCCCAGGCGCTCGAGGATGCCGGAAGCGGCGATCTTGCCGCGGTAGTGAGCGAGCACCTCGTAAATCGGGCTGCCGGTCTTGATCACCCGGTCGGGCGGGATTCCTTCCCGCAGCAGATACTCCCGGGCGATCGAGCTGTAGGGAAGGTTGACGTCGGCGAGATGGTCGATGAGGGCCCGGTTGATCTCTTCGGGGACCCTTTGATCGAAGCAGCGGTTGCCGGCCTCGAGGTGGAAGACGGGGATCTTGCGTCTCTTCGCGGCCAGGGCCGAAAGACAGGAATTGGTGTCGCCCAGGACCAGGAAAGCGTCCGGCCGGTGGCGCTGGAGCAGGGGGTCGATCCGGGCGATGATCCGGCCGATGGTTTCGGCCGGGCCGGACCCCGCCGCCTCGAGGTAGCGGGCGGGAGGGTTGAGTTCCAGGTCGTCGAAGAAGACCTGGTTGAGCTCGTAGTCGTAGTTCTGCCCGGTGTGGATCAGGATGTGGTCGAGCCGGAGATCGAAGAGCGCGATCACCCGCGAGAGCCGGATGATCTCCGGGCGGGTTCCCACCACCGTCATAACCTTAAGTTTTTTCATCGGTCACCTCGCTCCGGTATGTGTCCGCCCGGCCGGGATCGAAGATCTCGCTCGACCAGAACAGGACGATCATCTCTTCGCCGGCGGTATTTTCGATGGAATGGGCCCACCCCGGGGGAATGTCCACCGCCGTGGGCCGGTCCCCGGCCACCGGTATCTCCGCGGTCTTTCCGTCGTCCTCGCGGCGGAGCCGAATCAGGCCCCGCCCCCGGATGACCCAGAACTTTTCCGCCTTGGTGTGGTGGTAGTGATTCCCCCTTACGATTCCCGGCCGGGTGTAGGAAAGGAAGATCTGGCCCCCGGCGGGCGATTTAACGAATTCCACCAGCGACCCCCTTTCGTCGCGCTTGGCCTCGAGGGAGACCGGAAGCTGCTCCGGTTCCAGGAAAGAGAGGAAGGTCGCGTTCAGCGCCCGGGTCAGGCCGTCGGACATATCGGGAACGAAACGGGAGAAGCGCGAATCCCGGGACCGGGCGATGATCGCGGCGATCTCTCCCAGGGTGGAGCGGTAGGTCCGGGACAGCTCGCGCCGCGGCGGCCCGCCGGCCTCTCCGATCCGGTCGCGGAATTCGTTTACGACGTCGTCGATGTAGGCCAGCTCGATCTCCCGGCCGGGATCGGAGATCTCCATCTCTTCCCCCCGGGCCGCCCGGTGGCAGAAGGTGGCGACCACCGAATTGTAGTAGGGGCGAGACCACTTGCCGAAGACGTTGGGCAGGCGGTAGATGAAGACCGGCGCCCCGGCGCGCTTTCCGTAATCGAGCAGTATCTCTTCGGCCGCCCTCTTGCTGGCCCCGTAGGGGTTGTCGAGACCGGCCTGGATCGAGGACGTGAAGAGGACGGGCGGGGGCCGGTTCCGGGAGCCGAGCTTGTCGGCGATCGCGCGGGTGAGCTCGATATTGCCGGAGCGGAACTCGGCCGGGTCGCGGGGCCGGTTGACGCCGGCGAGATGAAAGACGAAGTCGGCCCGCTCGAGGCTTTCTTCCAGGAGGCCGGGAGAATCTTCGCGGTCGAACGCGAGCAGCTCGACCCCCGGCTCCGCGGCCAGCCGCGCCCGGAGATTCTTCCCGATGAAACCCTCGGAACCGGTAATCAGGATTTTATTCATAATCCCTCTTCCCGGCCGCCACCGCGGTAAAGTGTTCGTCGGCGGCCAGCATCTTCTTGATCGCTTTCCGGTCCAGCCGCCTGGTGTCGGCGGAAGTGTAATCCTTTTGCTCGGATATCTTTTTTTCGCCCTCGACGAAGTATTCGTCGTAATTGAGATTCCGGGCGTCCAGCGGAACCCGGAAATACTCCCCCCGCTTCTCCGCCCGGTTCATCTCTTCCCGGGTGAGCAGGGTCTCGTGAAGCTTCTCCCCGTGGCGGGTGCCGATGATCTTGATCCGGTTGGGGGCGCCGAGCATTTCCTTGATCACCGCCGCCAGGTCGCCGATGGTCGCCGCCGGCGCCTTCTGCACGAAGATATCCCCGGCCCGGCCGTGCCGGAAGGCGTGCAGCACCAGTTCGATGGCCCGGTCCAGCGGCATCATAAACCTGGTCATTCCGGGGTCGGTGACGGTCAGCTCCCCCCCCCTTCTTATCTGTTCCAGGAATACCGGGATCACGGATCCCCGGGTGGCGATTACGTTTCCGTAACGCACGACGCAGATGGTTGGCTTTCGTCCGGAAAGATGACGGGCCTTGGCCAGGGCGACTTTTTCCATCAGGGCTTTGGTCATCCCCATCGCGTTGATGGGATAGACGGCCTTGTCCGTGCTCAGGACGATGACTTTCTCGACGTTTGAGCCGACGGCCGCGTTGATGACGTTCTCCGCCCCCAGAATGTTGGTCTTGACCGCTTCCAGGGGAAAAAACTCGCTCGAGGGCACCTGCTTGAGGGCGGCGGCGTGGAAGACGTAATCGGTTCCGGCCAGGGCTTCGCTGACGCTCTCCGGCTGCCGGACGTCGCCCAGGTAGAACCTGAGCTTGGGATGGTTGAAGCGCGTCCGCATATCGTGCTGTTTTTTTTCGTCGCGGCTGAAGATCCGGATCTCCTTTACCCGCGTGGGCAGGAAACGGGCGGCGACCGCGTTCCCGAAGGAACCGGTCCCGCCGGTTATCAAGAGAATTTTATCGGCGAACACGGTTGGCTCCCTGTTTGTATTAATGTCGGCCCGACTGGAGAGCCGAGATAAAAAGGTTGCGGTTGTCCTCGATCCGGCTCCGGTCGGAACTGATCTTCCGCGATAAAGCGCGCGCCCGCCGCGAAAGGCCGGTGAACTCCTTCGCGCCCATTACCAGCATCTTCTCTAAAATCCGCCGGAACGCCGCCGGATCCTCGAGCGGCAGATCCCAACCCGCCCCCTCTTCCTCCAGGTTTCGCCAGGGCGTCCGGTCGCTGATCAGGACCGGGCAGCCCGCGGCCAGGGACTCCCAGACGGCGTGGCCGAAGTTCTCGCCCCGGGTCGGCAGGTAGAAGAGGTGGCGCCCGCCGAGGAAATCAAGGCCCTGCTCGGGCTTGATATCGTTATGATAAACAACTTTGACGTTCGGCGGTAGGGTAGAAATCGTTTCCCGGCAGCGCTTCCAGTAACGCCGGTCGCCGACCGGCCCGCAGATGTCGAAAATCACCTTCCCCGGAAGACCCCGAAGCGACCGGAGAGCGAAATCGAGGTTCTTTTTCGGGGTAATCCGGGAAAAATAGGCGATCCGAAGGGCTCCCGGTTTTTTCTCGGGTTGCGGGCGGTTTTCGCGGTCCGGGACCGGCCGAACCAGGTTGGGCGCGACGGCGATCCGGGCCTGTTCCCCCCACAGCCGCCTGATGTCGGCCGCTTCGCCGGCGGCGCTGGCCTGCCAGAGCAGTCCCCGGTAAAGCCCGGAGAGCTTCGCCGCGGAGATGAAGAGGCGCTTTTTCGGGGCCTTGATCTCCAGCGCCCCCGCCGAGAACTGCCCCCGTGGGGCCAGGACCACGGGTTTGCGCTCGACCAGCCCGAGCCTTGCCAGCAGGAGAGGGAAGCAGGAGAAACGAAAGGAGAAGAAGCTGTTGAGGTAGATCAGGTCGTGCGGGGTCGAACGAATGGTTCCGGCCAGGAAACGGAGGGAGAGACGGCCGGGGGAGAGATAGAGAACCTCGGCCCCCCCCCTCCGGTTCCAGGCGTCGGGGGTAATCCCGGGATAGGGCGCTTCGTCGCGCCCGTCCCGGTCCGGGGTCACCACCTTGAATAGGAAATCGTCCCGGAGGGCGTCAATCAAGTTGGCAAGGCTGCGGATCGGCCCCCCGGAGCGATAGCCCGGGAGATAGATCCCGCAGGTTACCAGGATCGTCGGCCTGCTCTTCATAACCGGCGTGTTCCTTGTTTAGCAGCCTCCAGTAGAGGAAGGAGAGCGCGCTGAAGACGACGAACAGGATCAGGGTCCACCGGAACCAGAGGGCGGTCAGCCCGAAGATCGTGCCGTGAAAGCTGACGACGCGGATGAAGGAGGCCAGGTAGATCAGCATCCCGTCCCGGCGCGAAAAGACCAGCTTGGGAATGGCGACGCAGGCAAAGGCCAGGAAAGCGAAGCCCAGAATCACGCCGGCGGTCCCCCCGTCGGCGTAGGCCGAACTCAGGATGCTGATATTCTGATCGGTCTCCCGGAGCTGGAAATGATCGACCATCGACCGGGCCCGCCAGCTTCTCTTGCCCGGCCAGATCAGGCGGGGAACGTTCTGGAGAACTCGATCCCAGGCGTGCCCGCCGAAAAGATAGGGGGTGCCGAGCTCCCGGCGGGATTGGATCATCGCCGCCGGCAGGTCGAGCCCGGCCAGCCGCATCCGCAGGTTCATCGCCAGGTAATCCCCCAGGGAGAGCCGTTCGAGAAACCGGGGGGAATCGAAGACCACCCGCGCGCGGCGGAAGAGGTTTTTTTCCTCCTGGTAGGTTCTTGCCACGTAAGGATCGTGCCGCCGCACCAGTTTATGCGACGAGAAGATTACGAAGCCGACGGCTAATGCCGCGACGATGAGACCAACGGTCCGCCCCTTGAGGGGCCGGTTGCGGTAGAAGAAGCCGCAGAAGACGGTCAGCATAATCAGGTGAAGAACCTGGGTTCGGCTGTCGAAGCCGAAAAACAGCGGGACGACGGCCGCCGCCGCGGCCAGGACCGCGAGGCGGCGCGGCAATGATTTCTTCTGGAAAAAGAGGAGGCAGAGGAACGCCCAGGCCACGCCGATGAGATCCCGCCCGGATTGGATCAGGATGTTCTCCGCTTCGCCGCTGGCCCCGGCGAAAGAAAAGGTGGCCATCACGTAACGCCGGCTTAACATCAGGAATCCCACCGGCCCCACCAGATACCAGAAAGCTCCCAGGAAGGGCAGCGGCTTCTGGATTCGCGGCGAGTGGAACCACTCCCAGCAGCGCTCGAGGGTTTCGTTAAGACGGAAGCGGCCGACCGCCCAGCGGTAAACTTGATCGAAGACGAACAGCCCCAGCAGGGCGTAGGCCAGGGCGTGGATATAGTAATCCTGCGACCAGTTCTGTGAGATGGTGTCGGGATAGGCCATCGCGGGAAGGTTGAAGAATCCGTAGAAGTCCAGGCTGCGAAGGAGGATCACGGTGTGGGGAGAGAAGTAACAGAACGGCCCCGGGTGCACCGGCGTGGTCCACCAGCGCAGGCAGATCAGGGTCAGCGCCCCCAGGCCGATGGCGAACGGGAACGCCTGCCCGAAGTCGCGGGTGAGGGAAAGGAAGACGAAGGTCGCCAGGGCGATCCCGGCCGCCAGCAGGGCCGCGATTATCCTCCTGGTCCGCAGGGAGGGGAGCCATTCCGCGGTCTCGATTGAACTCAATGTCTTCATCTGTCGTCGTGCCCCGGCGATGTCGGGTGGCGCTTCCAATAAAGGGACAACCCGGACTATTCGGTGCCGGTTCTATCTATTTTACGCTCTCTTTAATAAACCATAAAGAAAGGCCTTTGCAAATGCGGTCGAAGCGGGGGACCCCTTTTTCGTCCAGGGAGCGGCCGGCGGAAGGATTCTCCCGGAAGAACCTTATCGCCCGGGTGGATATCTTGGCGAAAGCCAGCAACTTTTTAAACCCTTTTTCCCGAAAGGTCCTAAAGTAATCGCCGGCTTTCAAGTAGGAATACATACTTTTCCCGGCCATAAAGACGCCCTGGCAGGAATCCCGCTCCGTCCGGTTTCTCCGGTCCTCGACCCGTTTCCCGTATTCCTCCGGCGGGAGCAGCAGGTGGTCGAACAACCCTTCGCGCCCCCAATCGATGTGATCGCCTCCGGGGCCGAACCAGATCGGACCGAAACCGGCATAGAATATCCCCCGGGTCTTCAAAAACCGGGAGGAATGATCCAGGAACCCGCCCAGGTCATTGACGTGTTCCAGGACCGCGTCGGAGATTATGAAATCAAAGCCGGCGGCATAGCGATCGGGGAGGGCGTCGAATTCTCCGCGGTAAATACTGACCGGGACCCGGAAGTCTTCGGCGGCCCGTTTCCTTACCAGTTCCCATTCTTCAGGATAACCGTAAGGATCAAAAGCGACGATCTTCTTCGGCTTGAAAGCGGCCAGTTGGAACAGGTTGCGCCCGTAGCCGACGCCCGGCACCAGGACGGAGGCGTCTCTGATCGGGCGAAAACGGTCGCAGATGCCGTAAACGTATTTCTTGAACATCCCCCCCTCGTTCAAGAGGAACCGGTCGATGCAACGCCGCTCGGCGTCCGGCAGCATATCGCGGTAAAACCGGTTAAAGACGAAGCCGGCCAGCGGTCGCTGGAAGCGGTAATAAAGCAGCTTGGCCGCGATCTCCGCTTTTTTCCCGGGATCACGCGCGGCCCTCAGATCCCCGGTCAAAACGTTAAGATGATCCGCGTTCACGGTCTTCCAGCATCCTCCGGTAAGCCGCGATCGCCCGGTCGCCGAAATCGTCCCAGGTGAATCCCCGGGAAACCCTCTCCCGGGCCGCGCGCCCCATCCGTTCGCGGGCGGCGGGGTTGGCGTGGAGGAAGGCGAGTTTTTCCTTCAGGGTTTCAATATCCCCGACGGGGATTACGAACCCGTCGATTCCGTCGCGGACGATGTCCTCTCCGCCGGTGTTGGTGGTGCAGATCACCGGCAGGCCGCAGGCCATAGCCTGGGTCTGAACCGTGGCCAGGCCTTCGGTGTGCGACATAATAACGAAGACCGAACCCTGCGAGTAGAGCGGGGCCAGCTCGGCGCGGGGAAACGGCCCGATAAACCTGAAACTACCCCGATAGCGGCGGAAGAAAGGCCCGATCTGCTTGTTGGCCCTGCCGATCAGCAGCAGTTCGGAGCGGGGAAGGTTCAGCTCGGAAAAGGCCTTCAGCAGGTGGTGAACGCCCTTGAGGATGGTCATCGATCCTACGTAAACCACCCGGAAGAGGTCATCCTTTTTCGGGAAGGGCCGGAAAAGCTCCAGGTCCACGCCGGTGACGATCTTGACGACCTTCTCCGGGGGGACCCCCATTTCGACGAAAGAACGCCGGGCGAACTCGCTCGGCACGACGATGAAATCGGCTTCCCGGTATTCATCCAGCTCCTTCTGGATGTTTTTGGGAGGGTTTCCCGGCCAACTCAGGCCCAGCCGACGATATTCTTCGGAGATTATCCTCTCGGCGAAGAGAATGTGAGAGCTTCCTCTCACCACCACGGTCACGGCGCCCAGCTCCCGAGCCCGCCGCAGGGAGCGCAGGCAGGAGCCCGACCAGCCGATGAAGAGGTCCCCGGCCCGGATTCTCCGCGCCGCCTGGCGGTCGAAGCAGTCCTTGGCCGCGTGCTGGAGGTTGAAGGCCCGGCGGACGGGCCGGGGCAGCTTCAGCCATCCGCGGTAGATGCACTCCTTGAGCGGAAGCGATCTCACCCGGTCGGCCGGAACCCCGGCCGCGGCCGCGCGGCCGGCGGGGAAGGAAGTTATGAGCTCGAGCAGGTGTCCCCGCTTCCAGAGTTGATGGGCCAGCTCGAAGGCGTGGAACCGGCCCGGAACCGAGACGGTCGCTTTCAACGGCCGATCCTGATCTGACAGTTTTCTCGGCATCCTCATATTAGATTAGTTTTCCACCCACACAATCTGGAAGAGAACGGAGAAACTTAACTTATAATTTTGCCACCGTGTCGTCAACGTCCCGCCGGGCGGCTTTCTTCCCCTGCTTTTTTTCAACCCGACTTTCCCTCCGGCCCCTTTTTGAGAGTTGCCGCCGGCCCCGCGCCAGCAGCACGCGCTCTCCGGTCGTCAGCCAGAAGCGGTAAGCGAGCAGGCCTCCCCCGGCGCCGATCGCGGCCAGGACCGCGGCCCAGCGGGCCCAGAAAGGCGCTCCCGCGGCCGCCCGCGCGACCAGCCCCGCCAGGAGTATCTGCCCGGCGGCCACCATCAACCCCTTGCCGACGGTATGAATCCACAACTGCCGCCGGGAGGCGCCGACCATCTTCATCGCCCCCGCCGGTATCGTCAGTCCGCAGAACGCCATCTCCGCGGCGATAAAAGCCGCCATCGTTCCGGCGATTCCCGCCCGGGTCGAAGTCAGCAGGATCGCCAGGGGGATCGCCACGGCCGTGGAGGCGAACCTCAACCAGGCGTAGCCCCGGTGGCGGTTGGTGGAAAGAAAGAATATCCCCGAAGCTTCCCAGAGACCGTTCCAGGGAAGGTAGCAGATGATCAGGAACCAGAGCAGGGGGTGAAACTCGATCCGGCCGGCCGTCCAGATGCCGATGATCTCCCCGCCGTAGAACCCGAGAAAGACGGCGATGGTGAAGGAGGTGAAGAGGCTCAACTTGAGCAGGGAGAAGAAGGCCGCGCGCAGCTTGGCTTCGTCCCGGCGGGATTCGGCCGCGGTCAGCTCCGGCCAGATGACGTGGTAGATCATTCCCACCAGGCTTTTGACGGCGTTTCCGAGGACGCGGTGGACGCTGAATACCGCGACCATCGCCGCTCCCAGGATCGCGTTGATCACCAGGACGCTGCCGTGGATCTTGATCACGTTGGTCAGGGTTATCAGGAGGAAGAGCGAGCCGGGCGCGATAAAACTCAACGCGGTCTTCCAGTCGGAGTGCCGGAAACCCAGCTCCACCAGCCGTCCCCGCCGTTTCAGATCGATCAGGCACAGGCCAATGAAGCCGGCGGTGACCAGCAGGTAGATTGAGGCCAGGGCCGCGAACCCGAACCGCAGGAGCAGACCGCCCGCCACCAGCAGGATCATCGCGGCCTGGCGGCCGTTGACCAGCATCGCGTGCCGGGGATACTCGCCCTGGCTGTGATAGAGTCCGGTGACCAGGCCGGCCAGCAGGCTGAGCAGGAGGTTGCCGCCGAGAAGCAGGGCGGTCAGGCGGACAGTCGGCGCGGTGGTCCGGGTGATCCGGAGCCAGTCGTGGATGGGCAGCCGCAGCACCAGCCCCGCGAAGAGCGCTCCGAAGACGGTGATTATCGCCAGGTAGATCAGAAGGCCGCTCTGGAAGGTTCGGAGGTATTCCTCCTTCCGTCCGCGGGCGTAGGCCCGGGTCAGGAGGTTGGCGATGTAATTGTGCATTCCCACCTCGACCAGCGGGAGGTAGGAGACCAGGGCGAAGATGGTCAGCCATTCCCCGTAAACGACCTTCCCCCAGGCGGTCAGGAAGAGGGGAACGAGCAGGATCTGCTTGAGGCTGGTCAGCACCCGTCCCAGGAAGGAGAAGAAACCCCCGGCGATCAGGCGCCGGGTGGTGCCGGTTCTGGGGTAGGAGGTTTCGGGGCGGGGTTGGTTCATATGTTCGGTCCTGACCGCGGAGAGGTATCCCGGCGGGAAGGGCCCCGCCCTCCCCGCCGGGCGGAGGCCCTAACCCGGCTCGAAGTATTCCCGCAGGATGACCTTTACCCGGTCGAGGATGGTGTTGGGATCCCGCCGGACCCTTTCGTATCCCGCCCGGGCGATGGCCGTTCGTTCCGCCTCGTTTTTCAGGTAATAAGCGGTCTTGTCGCGCAGCTCGTCGGGTCCATCGAACATAACGACTTCCCGGTCCTCCCGGAAGAAGGCCGCCAGCTCCTCCGACCGCTCCGAGAGGGTGAAGGCGCCGCAGGCCGGGAGTTCGAAGGAACGGGAATTGAGGCGGTCGCGGTTGGCCCGGCGGAAGAAGTTCAAGGCGATGAGAGCCGAGTTCAACCCCCGGCTGAAGTCGAGTCCGGTGAGGGGCCGTCCCCGGACGGCCCGCCGGAGGCTTGCCGGCCCGCGCCCCCGCCAGTTGTTTCCCCAGACGGCCAGGTCGCCGGGCGGCAGTTTCGACAGGGCGGCCGCCCGCTCCGGTTCGTAGCTGCCGATGAAGACGACGCGTCCGGCCAGCCGCCGCCGCTCGGCTTTGGTCGGTTCGACCGGGAAATGGAAAGCGGGATCGTAGCAGAAGGGGAGGTATAGCGCCCTCCTCGCCCCGATCGCCTTGAGTTCGTCCACGTTGCATCTCCGGGTGGTGAAGACGCAGTCGTAATGGCGGACCAGCTGCTCGAGGTCCCCGATCAGGTTGGAGGCGGCGGCGGAGAAGAAATCGTCGTAGTTGAGAAGGAACGCCCGTGGCGGCCGCTTCAGGGTCTTCAATTCGGCCATCGTCTCCGCCCGGAGGTAGGTTCCCTTGAAGACCAGCACCAGCTCCGGTTTCCAGGCGGCGACATTCTCCCTGACCGCCGAGTTATAGGCGTTTCTTCTCCGCTTCCGGGTCACCCGGTTGGCCAGCTTCCCGGCCCTGGTCGGACGAAGGGGGATGAAATCCCGCTCGTTGACGATCATCAGCCGGTGGCCGAGGGCGGCCAGGGCCCGGACGAATCCCCGGGTGCGGGAATGGGCCGAGATCGAGGTGGCCAGGCAGATCTTCAGGGAAGGGAAGGAACCGTTCATCGGTCGGCGACGGCGATGAGGTTGCGGGTGAATATTCCCCGCCGGTTCCCGGTCTCGATCGCCTGGCAGGTTCGCAGCAGCAGTTCGATCGGAAACCAGAGGCCGAAGCGCAGCGCCGCCGGGAGGCTGTGGGCCGCCGGCGGGCGGGCCGGGAAACAGGCGACCGACCGGAATCCCGAACGGACGAGCAGGGCGGTAAGGCTGGCGGCGGTGAAGGCGGTCTCGTGGGTGAAGTCCCCGTAGCGGATATGGAGCGCGAAAGGGCTCTGGGCGTTTACCGTCTGCAGGACCAGGCGGCCGCCTTCCTTCAACCCCCCGCGGAGCAGCCCGGCGACACCTACGATTTCTTCCTTGTCGAAGTGCTCGAGCACGTCCCGGGCGAAGACGACCCGGTAGCGGCCCGGGCGGGCTTTCAGCCATTCGCGCAGGTCGTCCCGGTGAAGGTTGGGGATCCCCGCCTCCTTCCCGCGACCGACGGCGTCGGGATTGATGTCCACCCCCTCGGTCCGGGAGTAACCCAGTCCGAGCAGGAAAGATACGAACTCTCCGCTCCCGCAGCCCGCGTCGAGGATCTCCGCGTCCCGTTCGGCGGGGAGGAAGCGCCGGAAACGGCCGTGCCAGGTCCGGTGAAGCTCCTTCCCCCCGTTCCCGGTTTTGACGCCGGAGTAGAAGAGGGCGCGGTATGATCTCCGTCGGTTGAAAGGTTTATCGCTCATTTATAGGTTCGGCGCGGCGAACCGGCCGTCTTCGCCGGCGTCGCAGGCGGATTTTAACAAATATAGCGGAAAAAATCCTTAAACCGGATTATTCGTAATCCCCGGACGGGAAACCGACGTAAACGTAGGCGTCGAACCCCGGCGTCTCCAGGGAGGTTTGCGTGAAAAAAGCCGCGAAAGTTTCCCGGACCTCGGGCGGGAATAGATCGGGATCGCGGGGGTCGGCCGGGCCCCGGGCGTAGGGGTTGGCCAGCTCGAAGACCCGGTGGGAGGTTCTGACCACGATCTGTTCGATCTCCCCCCGGCGGAGACTCCCGGTGAACCCTTCCGGGAAATCGAAACCGGCGCCCCGCAGGTCCATCAGGGCCCCCTCGTCGGCGTAGATCCGCCAGTCCGTCGTTCCGGTGAAATATTCCTGGATTCCCACCAGGACCCGCGACCGGTCCGGGGCGAGGGACATCGGGAAATAGACGCGGTTCCAGCCCCGCTCCCGGATCTCTTTTTTCAGCTCCCGCAACTCCCCCGGGGGATAGACGGCGGTTTTGAAGCGCACGGCCAGGTAGTTGGCGCGGTCCTGGAAATACGAATGGCCGGCGGAGAAGAGAAGCGCGGCCAGGAGCAGGCAGTAACCGCCGGCGGAAAACGGCCGGCTTGGCCCCGGCGTTCGCCGTCCCCCGGCCCGTTCCCCGGCGAGGATCGAAAACAGGACGGCCGCCGCGACCGCCACCGGGGCGAAGACTTCCTGGTATTGGTTGTAGGCGGTTCCGGTCTTCAGGGAAGTAAGCAGGGATACGACCACGCCGTAGAGGGAGGCGGCCCCCCAGTAAGTCAGGGCCCGGTCTTCCCTGAAGACGTTTCTCCCGCCGTCACGCCGGTTCCGGCGGGAGGAAAGCGCGGCCGCCAGGGCCAGGGCGATCGGTACTACGCCCAGGCGGGTCAGGAGCCGGAAGGCGGTCAGCCCGGCCAGCCGTCCCAGCCGGTGGTAGGGGTGGCGGCCCGGCACCCGGACGATCCAGAACGAGAACCAGCCTTCGGTCTGAAGCTCGATCAGGAGAAAGACCGCGGCCGCGGCGGCGACCGCCAGGACGGCGAAAACGGCGGTTTTCTTTAAGCTCTTCTCCCGGAAGTAAACGGCCCCGGCCAAAAACGGCAGCCAGAGCGCCGCCGTCTGCTTGGTGTATACCGCCGCCAGCCAGAGCAGACCCGCCGCCGCCGGGGCGCCTCTTTTGCGGGGGTTCTCCGCGATGGCGAGGAAGGCGAGGGTCAGCAGCGAGACCAGGGGATCGGTTCGGGCCCAGAGCCAGCTGAAGGCGGCCGATACGGTCAGGAAGACGAAGATCCCCAGCCAGAGACCGTCCCGGGCGCAGTGTTTTTTCAGCGTCCGGGCGAGCAGGAGGAGGGTTCCGAGGAAGCCGGCCAGGGCCAGCAGCTTGGGGATGAGGGGAGCGGGCCGGAAGAAGCGGAAGAGGGCCGCCGAGACGGCCGGAAAGAGGGGGGGATAATTGTCCGAGATCAGGGGGAGTTCTTCCGGCGAACGGTAGGGGGCCCGGCCGGTTTCGGAGAATTCCAGGGCCTGGAAGTAGAGGGTTTTTTCCCAGTGGTCGATGATGAAGACGGGAGAGCCGAGGTTTACCGCCGCCAGCCGGGCGAAGGGAAGGGCGGAGAGCGCGGTGAGCGCGGCCAGCAGCGGGAAGAAGAACCGGCCGAGGAGGCGCCGGGGCGAGGCCCGGGAGAGGAGCAGCCCCGCGGCCGCGGCCGCGCTCAAGCCCCCGGCGCCGGCGAGGAAAAACCGGGCGGCCAGAAGGACGGTCCGGTGCGCGGGGAGGAGGAGGAAACCGGCCACCGCCGCCGTGCCGATCGCCGCCGCGATTGCGGCCGGCTTGATATTTTCCCTTCGCTTCAACATAACGCGCGCTCGGGCCGTTCCCGCCCCGCCGGGCAATCTCCAGATTACTCCTCGATCAGCCAGGGGGACTTGCCGGCGGCGGTCTTTTCGACCGCTTTGACTTCGACCAGCGGAATCGAGGCCAGCTCGCCGCCGACCCTTTCCAGCCGTCTCCGGATCTCGTCCCGTTCTTCCCGTTTCAGGGGTTCCTTCACCGCCACCTTCATCGCCTTCGGCCGGCCGTCGCCGCTTTCCAGCTGAAACTGGAGAATCGAGGGGAATTCCCGCAATACCTGCGAGACCGCCCCGGGATGAACCCGGGAGCCGTCGGCGAACTCGATCACGTCGCGCGATCTCCCGAGCACCCTTTCGAAACGGAAAACCGAGCCGTCGCTCCCCTCCTCGCCGGTTATCAGGTCGCCCACCAGGTATCTGAACATCGGGATATAGGCGGGGTAGAGCTTGGTCACCGCCACCGGGGAGCCGGCGGGTTCTCCTTCCAACGTCTCCAGGAAGTGGGTGTCGTGAAAGACCCGGTATCCGCCGGAAGGGTGCTCGTGGGCGATCACCCCGGCTTCGACCGAACCATACTCCATCGCCACCGGACACTGGAAGGCATCGGCCACGGCGTCCGCGCCATTCGCTACCGGGAAGGTTTCGGCGGTCGGGAAGGCGGCTTTCAGCGGCGCCCGCGCCCCGAGTTCGAGCAGTCTTCGCGCCATCAGGTAAAGCGCCGCCGAATATCCGGCCAGGTAGTCGGGCTGGAAGCGGAGCAGGCGGTCGAGGATCCCGTCTAGGGAGCGGTCGTCAAGGAGGAAAGCGTTTTCCCGGTGATAGCCCAGGATCCGGTCCGCGGCCCTTCTTTTCAGGTCGGCCGCCCGGGCGGCGGGTCCGGACCGCAGAAGGCGGGGGTTGCCCCAGACCAGGAAGAGCCGGTCGCCGGGGACGATCCCGAACCATCTCCTCGCCAGCAGGCTGCTGGAGGCGTTCACCCCGGCCTCGGATTTCCAGAAACGGATCCGGACGGGCTCCCCGGTGGAGCCGCTGGTGGCGGCGGTAAAGGACTTCTCGCCCCCCGGGCGGTTGAAGAGTTTCCGCTTCTTCCGGAGGATCTCCTTCGTCAATAGCGGCATCTTCTCCCGGTATTCGTCGAGGGAGCGGAAGGCGTCGGGGAGAAGCAGTCCGGCTTGCAGGGTCTTGTAGTAGGGAATGTTCAGCCGGGCCTCCCGCCAGGCGGCGTTTATCGCGTCGAGTTGGGCCGCCGGAGTCGAAGTTTCCGGCGGACCGGCGTAAAGCGGCGCCCGGCGGCGGGACGCCTCCAGCGGCCGGGCCTTGAAGGCCCGGAAGAGCGCCGCCCGGAAGGATTTTAATTCATTCCGTCGCATTATTTTCCCCCTTCCGGCGTGAAAGGACGTTTTCGCAGGCCGCCAGCACTTCCTCGGGGGTTATGCTCAGCAGGCATTCCCGCGTCCGGCAGTCCACCCGGAGGCAGACCTGGCAGGAAGGGTCCCGGCGGAGGATGACGTTATTGTCTCCCAGCGGATACCAGCATCCCCGGTAGTCGCGGGCGCTGTAGATGCCCACCACCGGCGTTCCCGCGGCGGCGGCCACGTGTCCGGGGCCGCTGTCGGTGGTGATCAGGAGATCGCAGTCCCGGAGGGTTTCAAGGAGCCGGCTCCAATCGGTCTTCCCGCGCAGATCCCGGACATCGGGCGAAGAGGAGATCTCTTCGCCGAGATCGACCCCGGCCGCGCTCGCGTCCCCCACCAGCACCAGGGAAGGGCGCAGCCGGTCCCGCAGCAGCCGGACCAGCCTCCGGTAATGCTCCGCCGGCCACTGGTTGACGGGAAACTTGGCGCCGGTGTGCAGGGCCAGTCGAATCCGGCCCCGGCCGGCCGGCCGCCGTCCCCGGGAGAGGTCGCGCCATTTTCGCCCGGGCTCGCGGATTCCCAGGGGCCGGAGCAGCTCGAGCAGGCGGAGCCCTTCGGAGGGGAAAGACCGGTATCTTGCCTGGGCGGCGGAGAAGAAGGCGTGCTTGCTCCATTTAAAGCCGATCGCCGAAGGGCAGCCGGCCAGGCGGAAGAGGACCATATCCCGGGCCTGGCGGCGCAACGACCACAAGTAATGGGGAAGATAGACCAGCAGGTCCACCCGTTCCCGCTCGATCTCCCGGCGCAGCCCCCGGAGCATCCTCCGGACGCCGGCCCCGGGAGGATCGAAAGTGATCACCCGGTCGAAACCGATGAGGCCGTCCAGCACCTCCGCCGGCCCCGGACCGGAGGTCTTCACGGTCAGGAGGATCAGGCGGGCCCGCGGAAACCTCTCCCGCAGCGCCGAGGCGGCCGGCAGGGCGCAGAAGGAATCGCCGAGGTGGCCGGAGCGGAAGAGGAGGATGGTCGAGGGGTTTTCGGGCGGACGGCGGTAGAGCAGCCGCCGTCCGGCGTCCAGGAGGAGATTGCCGCCGCCGTAGATCGCCCGGGCCAGGAAGTATTGGGTTTTTAAACTGCGGTTCACGCTGAGTGGTGAATAGCTGTTATCGAAAACATTTTAGAGTATGTGTAAGAGTACGTGTAAGAGTATGTGTAAGAGTACGTTTGAAAGTATGGGTTGGGTAAGAGCTGGAACGGAAGCGGCTCCTTCGATAGTTGATAAGATGATAAGTTTATAAGTTGATAAGTCTTGGAGGTTCCAGGTTCAAAGTTCAAAGGTGAAACACTCAGACCGGTCGGATCGGTCCGACGAGTCGGACTCCTTGCTTTAACCCCATTATTCGTGCCATTAGCGCATTCGTGTAATTCGTGTTCCCCAATAGGGGGAACGGGTGTCGTTGATCCTGAGCGAAGCCGACCTGCCCGCCGCACAAGGCTTTGGCAGGCGGGAGGGCGGAGCATTTATCCTGTCAATCCTGTTATCTTGTCTAAATTAGAGGGAACGGGTGCGGAGCAAATTTAATCTCAGCGTCTCCGCGTCTCCGCGCGAGAATAAGGGGCCGAGGGACTGGGCCTTTACCTGATTCACCGAACACCGATCACTGATTACGGGCCTTACCTGGCTGCGGAGCCTCCGTGGTCTCTGCTTGCCCGCCGCTCCTGAGCGAAGCAATGGAGGGCGGGTGTGATTCGTAGTTAAAAAGCCGTTTAGCCTGTTAGCCTTTTAGGCCGGATTATGGATAATCCGGTTTAAAGCGGCGCCACGGCGCCGCACTCCAAAGCCGGTTTTTTCGCGACGATAAGCAGTTCTCTTCCGGTGAACATCAGCCGCCTCCAGAGTTTCCACAGCCCCAGCCGCCCGATGCCGCGGGCTGCCCCGAAGGAGGATACCCGGACAAGGTCGAAGCCGGCGCAGCGGAGCAGGCGGGCGAGCCCGGCCTTGTCGTAAGGGTGGCGGTGGGTATGATCGTGCCAGAAGATCCGGTATTGCTTTCGCCAATCCGGGGTGACCGCGATCAGGACCCCGCCGGGCTGAAGAACCCGCCGCGCTTCGCGAAGGTATATCTCGGGGTCGGACAGGTGTTCGATGAGATGGAAGGAGAGAAGGGCGCGGAAGAATCCGTCCGGCCAGGGCAGCGGTTCCTTTTCCAGGTCGCCGGCGAAGAATTCCATTCCGCGTTCCTCGAAGACCCCGCGATTGTGGGAATCGACATCGGCCGCGAAAAGACGGCGATAGCCGAGCTCGAACAGCGGAATCAGGCAGTGGCCGCTTCCGGCGCCGGTGTCCAGAACCGGCTCGTCGCGGTCGGGAAAATACTCCCCGGCCAGGAAGGCGATCGCCCGGCGGTGGAATTCCCCTATCCGGTCGGGACGGTAACCGGATGAGGCCGCTTCCTTGAGATAATCTTTTTTCATATTTTCCGCGCGGTTGGGATTCTCCCGTTCCGGCCGGGGCGGCTACCGGCTCTTGAAGACGACCGCCTGCCCGGTGGAAAGGACCAGGGGAACCGTGGTTTTCCCGGAAAAGTATTCGTCAACGGCCTTCCTCGCCCCCGGGCAGCTCGGAAAGCCGTAGTCGTCGAAAACGATGAATCCCCCGGCGGAAAGCCGGGGAAAGATGAACTCACAGCAGTCCCGGACCGATTTCCAGATGTCCACGTCCACGTGGGCGAAAGCGATCGTCGAATCCTCGAGACCCTCGAATGTCCGGGGGATCACCCCCGGGTGATAGACGGCGATCTCGTCAGCTCCGACGCGCTCCCGGACGGCCGCGAGGGTCGTGTCCTTGAAATCCCCCGGCCGGTGGAGGTCCACGGACCCGTCGGTTTCCGGCATTCCCGCGAAAGTGTCGAACAGGCGCAGGCGTTTTTTCGCTCCGCCGTCCTGGATTATCCGCGCCAGCATCGCCGCGGTACCGCCCTTGTAAACGCCGCATTCCCAGATGTCGCCGGGCACCGCCAGGCTCTGCCGGCAGAGGCGGTAGAGGACCCAGCAGCGATCGGCCGAGACCAGCGAGGCCCCTCCGGCGGCGGCGAAATATTTCGGAAACTCCCCGTATCCCAGCCAGGGGGAGAAGAGCGGGCGGTAGTATTCCGCGTCGGGAATCCGTTCCGCCGTCTTCGCCCGCCGGCCGGGCAGGCGGCGCAGTTCGTAACCAAGCCGGTTGAGGATCGCCCGCGCGGCGGGCCGGAGTATCTTCATATCAGTTTTTAGCCGTCCCGGATTCCGACCGTTCTTCCAACGGCCGGGAAGGTTCCTCCCCGCCGCGTCTTCCCGTTCCGCCCAGCGATATCGCCGCCAGGGCCGCCAGGGTCAGGGCGTTGGACGGCACCCGGAAGACGAAATCAACCCCGGCGTGGGCGAGACAGGCGACGACCCCGGCCGCTCCCCCGATGACCAGCCCCTGTCGGGCCGCGGCCGGCCTTCTCCTCCCCGTCTTCCCCTTTGACGGGCTGAAGAAGAGGTAGAAATACCAGGCCCCGGCGGCCGCCAGGGCGCCGAACCCCGCCACCCCGGTCTCCGCCAGCAGTTGGAGGTATTCGTTTTCGGCGTGTTCGGCGCGTTTGCGGCGGTGCGGCGGAAAACGGAGCTGGCGTTCGGCGAATACGCTGTGAACCCGGGCGTGGGCGAAGCCGAAGGTCTCCAGCCCGGTCCCGAAAACCGGGTGGGCGCGGAAGATATTCCAGGCATCCCGCCAGATCAGACCCCGTCCGGTCACCGCCTCCGGGATGCGGGGAAGTTTCCGGGTCAGGGTTCGGTAACCGAAGTAAGTGGAGGCCGGCAGGAGAAACGCCAGCAGGAGAATCAGCCCGGAGAGAACCTTTCTTCCCGCCAGCAATCCCCGGCCGCGCGCCGTCAGCAGCAGGAAGATCAACCCCGCCCCCGCCGCCATCGCGCCTCCCCGGGAAGCGGAGAGGAGCAGGGCGGTCAGCAGCACCATCATCACGAACGTCATCAGCACGAACCGGGGGTCGAACTTGACCATCCGCCGCGCCCCGGGATTGAAGGGGTCCGGCTTGCCGCGCGGGATGAAGGAGATCAGCACTCCGGCCGCCAGCGCGATCACCATCGCGGCGTAATTGGCGAAGTGGTTCCGGTTGATGAAGAGGCCGAAACGCGCCGGCGCGTTGATGCCGTAAACGCCGAAGATCCGGTCCGTGGGGGCGTAGAACTGGATTATGCCGATGGCCGAGAGGAGGAAGCCGGAGGCGACGACGGCCCCCGCCAGCCTCGAGTTAAAGGCCCTCCTCGATCGCCTCCAAGGATGATATTCCGCCAGCACCAGGAAGACGATGAAATAGCTCAGGGCTTTCAGGAGTCCTTCCCCGGTCAGGGCGGGCTGAAGGGAGAGGGTGGAGGAGTCCATCGACTCGCCGCCCAGGAAGCGGTAAGCGTAAATCGAGGGGTTGAGCAGCCCCAGCAGCCAGGGGGGGAGCGGGAGAAGCTGGAAGGCCGCCACCAGCAGGAAGGCGGCCAGGAAAAGGTAGAGCGGCCGGCGCCGGCGGTCTCCCGCCCGGGCCGTTCCCCCTTTATCGCCGGCGGTCAGGAACCGCTGGATGATGAAGGCGAAGAGAACCACCAAACCGATAACCTGGATCGAGCGGTAGGCCCATCTTTCGACCGATCCGAAGACCGCCGGCGAGCCGACCAGCAGCAGGAGCAACCCCGCCTCGACCGTCGCTTCGCTGATTCCGACCAATCTTTTCCGGGGGATGTTCATCGCGGGCGGCGTGGAATTATCACGGAAAGAATTCCGGGGAAAAAGTCTATATCAACCGGGCGCGGGTTGTCAAACCCGTCGGGAAGAGGAGTTCGGCCGCTTTTCGTGGGGCCGGCGGACGGGCTTCTTCGGGTTCGCGCGGGCGGGAGGTAAAAAAGCGGGCCCGCCCTTCCGGGCGGACCCGCTTTCTTTACCGGTTAGTTGATTGTTTAGTGGCTCGCGCCCACGGCCGGGACGGCGTCGAGTTCGCCGGAAGGTCCGGGACCGATACCATACCGCGCGGTGTAGAGCGCTCCGCCGCCGGGCTGGACGATCAGCCACATCCTGATGTTCGAGACCAGGGTGTCGCGGAACAGGCCGGGGTTCATTACGACTCCCCCTCCCTGATCGTCGAAGCGGCCCGCGATCGGCACGTCACCCGGGTAACCGTAGGTGAACCGGGTCGTCCCCACGCCCATATCCAGCGGCCGGACCAGCCAGACGCTGACGGCGGACAGTCTCCGGAAGAGCACGATGTCGGTGGTGCCGTCGCCGGTGTAGTCGAAGGGGCGCGGTTCGTCGTTGCCGTAACCGAAGTGCCTGGTGATCTCGCTTCCGTCCGACGAAAGCTTGAAGTGCCAGAGCAGGGTTCCGTCCGGACGGGTCGGGTGAGGCTGACGGCGCCGGACAGCGAAGTCGGTGGTGCCGTCCCCGTCCCAGTCGCCCGGCATCGGGATGTCGCCGGCCTGGCCGAACTCAACCGGGGCCCACTCGGGATCGAGCAGGTTGCCCGGGCGGACGCGCCAGGTTCCGTCGGCGGGGCGGAAGACCGCGTAATCGGTGGTGCCGTCGCCGGTGTAGTCGCCCGGCACCGGGATGTCTCCCGCCTCACCCCATTCCAGTCCATCGGTCACGACAACCCCGTCGGTCCTCATCACCGACCACAGGCCCTCGCGGAAGAAGGCCAGGTCGGCGATGCCGTCGCCGGTGTAGTCGCCGGGCGCCGGGATATCGGCGGGGCCGCCGCCCCAGACCACGCCCTCGGTGACTCCCTGGATGAACCACTGCCCGACCTCGGGAACGTAGAAGGCCAGGTTGGTGGTGCCGTCGCCGGAGTAGTCGTCCCAGTCAAGCACCAGGTACTCGATCAGCGGCTCGGGAGTCGGTGTGGGTTCGGGAACCGGTGTGGGTTCCGGAGTCGCCGTCGGGTCGGGAATCGGCGTAGGCTCGGGAGTCGGCGTGGGTTCGGGAACCGTGGTGGTCGTGGTCGTCGTAGTCGTCGTGGTGGTAGTCGTGGTCGTGGTGGTTGTGGTGGTCGTGGTGGTCGTGGCCTGCTTGATGGTCACGTCGTCAAGCGCGATGACACCCTCGCCGTCGGCCCGGTCGTAGGTGAAGCGGACACGGTTGGCGGTTTCGCTGATGTCGTAGGGACCCAGCACGTCGCCGTCGGTGGTGATGTCGTAGATCTCGGCCACGGTCAGCCACTCGCCGTCATACTCTTCGACGAGCAGGGCGGAAGTGGACTGGGCGCCGTCGCCGCGGACCCAGAAGGTCAGCTCGACGTCAACCTCGGGCGAGAAGACCGCCGTGACGACCTGGGCCTCGTCGTCGAGGCGCAGGGACGGGGACTCTTCCCCGAACCAGCCGGCCACGGTGAAGACGTCCGCGTCTTCGATGCCGACGAACTTCCAGCCGTCAGGACGTTCGCCCTCGTCGAATTCGTCGAAGCCCTCCACGATCGGCAGAGCCACGGTGGTGGTGGTGGTGGTCGGCTCGGTCGTGGTGGTGGTCGTGGTTGTGGTGGTAGTCGTGGTGGTTGTGGTCGTAGTGGTAGTCGTGGTCGTGGTGGTGGTGGTCGGTTCGGTCGTAGTCGTGGTGGTGGTGGTGGGTTCGGTCGTAGTCGTGGTGGTCGTGGTCGGTTCGGTGGTAGTGGTGGTTGTCGTGGTCGGCTCCGGAGTCGGTGTGGGTTCGGGTTCGGGAGTCGGTGTGGGTTCGGGGACCGTGGTGGTCGTAGTCGTCGTGGTAGTCGTGGTAGTGGTGGTCGGCTCGGTCGTGGTGGTGGTAGTTGTGGTCGTAGTGGTGGCCTGCTGGATCACGACGTCGTCAAGCGCGATGACACCCTCGCCGTCGGCCCGGTCGTAGGTGAAGCGGACGCGGTTGGCGGTATCGCCGATATCGTAGGGGCCCATAACCGCGCCGTCGGTGGTGATGTCGTAGATCTCGGCCACGGTCTCCCAGCCGGCTCCGTAATACTGCTCGATCAGCAGGGAGGAGGTGGCCTGGGCGCCGTCGCCGCGGATCCAGAAGGTCAGCTCCACGTCCACGTCGGGGGAGAAGACCGCGGTCCAGACCTCGGCCTCGTCGTCGAGGCGCAGGG